>CALGLR010000032.1 GCA_937959395.1 uncultured Flavobacteriaceae bacterium
TAACCCTGAATATATTACCAAAAACAAAGAAGAATATTTAAGGAATAGATTAATACAACTTGAAAAATTAAAAGAAAAAACAGAAATATTACTTGCTAATTATAATAATGTGGCTTAGTTAGTTATATGATAGGTTTATAATAAGACTTATTACCAAGCTTCTTCTATTTTAACCCTTTTATTATTCTTGAAAGAAGCAACAAATGCGTCTTCAAACCCTAGGTTTAAAAGTTCTTTTCGATAATCTTGAGCTTCTGTAAGTGTTTCAAAATTTCCGTAAGAGTATTTATAATAACCTTCTTCAATAGTCTCCATTAAATCATCTGATTCATTTAATAAAAAAGAAAATAACCTTTCCTTACTTGCAGCAACTTGAACTGCATAAAAAAGAGAGTTCGACAATGCATTTCCGGTATCATTTAAATTCAATTCTAATAATTCTGATTCAGAATCTTTACCAGCAAGATCTTGAGATTGTAATTTTTGATTATTTAATTCCTGTATTTTCACACCCTTATTACTTGGAGCCCCCTCTTCAACTAGAGCCAAATCACTTTCTTCTAAATAACTTTCTGAATTTAATAAATCGGGTTTAAAAAGATAAAAACCTATCCCTGCAATAAATAACACGAACAATATCGCAGATCCTCTTAATAAGAGTTTACGCTCACTTCTAAGCTTTTTATTCTTTGCACGCTCGCTACGAAAATGACTTTCAAATTCATCTCGTTCTGCATTACTTTTATCTATGTTTTTGTGAAATTCGAGTAGGTGGTGTTCTTTAATATATGGCATAATTTTGGGGTTTTGTCATAAGTATGATCTTAATATAAGAAAAAAAACATTTATTACGACACACAAAACCCTTTCAATTACCTAACATTTAACTAATTAATAAATCTTATAACGAGAATACTCCAAAATAAGCTAATTTTATAACCTTACGCTACTAACATCTTTCAACTCTAAAACACGCTCACAACGTTCTAATTCATTCTTAAAAACAGCTTTTGTTGGTTCTGTTTTCCACAATGGAACAATTTGTTTTAATAATTTTTTTCCTTTTTCAGAATTTACTATTTCCGGAAAAGCAATTTCTAAAACGTCTAACATAATAGAAACTGCCGTAGAAGCGCCTGGAGAAGCACCCAAAAGCGCAGTTATACTTCCATCTTTACTGTGAACAACCTCGGTTCCAAATTGTAATCTCCCACCTTCATAATCATCCTTTTTAATAATCTGCACACGCTGTCCTGCTAATAAAACTTCCCAATCTTCACTTTTTGCATCTTTTACAAATTTTCGTAAATCGTCCATACGATCTTCATGCGAACTCGTGACCTGCTCTACAAGGTATTTTGTTAATGGTAAATTATGCCAGAAAGCTCCTAACATTGAAGGGATATTATCCATTTTAATCGATTTAATTAAATCCATATTAGAACCTTCTTTTAAAAACTTAGGACTAAACCCTGCAAAAGGACCAAATAACAATTCTCGCTTACCATTTATAAAACGAGTATCTAAATGCGGCGTAGACATTGGTGGATCTGCTGGTCCTGCTTTACTATATACTTTTGCAAAATGCTGATTAATAATTGCTTCATTCCTACAAACTAACCAAGCACCACTAACTGGAAAACCGCCATAACCTTCTTTTTCTTTAATTTCTACTTTTTGAAGCAACAACAAGCTCCCTCCTCCTGCTCCAATAAACACATGTTTTGCATCTAAATATTGTTTTTCTTTAGTCTTTGTGTTTTTTATTTCAACAGACCATTCGACTTCTTCATCTGGATCTATATCTAAAACTTCTTGATTACAATGAATTGGCGTATCAAAATTTGTTTCTAAAATAGAAAACAGTTTTTGTGTTAAAGCTCCAAAATTCATCTCAGTACCGCGCTCAATTCGCGTTGCAGCCATAACTTCATCCTCCACCCTTTCATTCATAATTAAAGGAAACCATTCTTTCATTTTATTTACAGCTGTTGTAAACTCTATATCTTCAAACATAAAATGAGTTTTCAAGGTTTCAAATCGTGTTTTTAAGAAAGCAACATTATCCTTACCAGTTACCCAGCTATGATGCGGTACATTATTAATAAAATCTTTTGGTTTACTTATAAAGTTTTCCTCAACCAAATAAGCCCAAAATTGCTTTGAAACTTCAAATTGCTGACAAATTTTATATGCTTTTTCACAATTTACTTCTCCATTTCCTTTTTCAGGCGTATAATTTAATTCACATAAAGCAGAATGACCTGTTCCTGCATTGTTCCATGCCGCAGAACTTTCTAATCCAGCTTCTTCTAAACGTTCTAAAATTAGAATTTTTAAATCTGGCTTCACTAATTTCACCAATAATGCAAGTGTAGCACTCATTATTCCACCACCTACGCATATTAAATCATAATCTGTATTTACCTCTATAGTATTTTTCGTCATTTCTAATTCCAATCTTTAAGCGTGTAAAATAATAAATATCATGTCTTTAAATATCTAATTTACACTTTTATTATTTGAATTTAATGTACATTTATGCGAACTATTAAAGCGGCATTTACTTTGTGGAAATATTCAATGACTCCAAAATTATTTCAACTAAAAAAATGATAAAAAATAAGTCACTAATTATTAAATGATTACGATTTCAGATACGCTTAAACTTCAAATTTTATCTAAAAAGGATCAACCAGTTTTAGAACAATTAATGGAACGAATTTACCCTCCTGTGTACAAACATTTATGGGTTAATGAAGATTGTAATTGGTATTTAAATTCTCAATACTCTAAAACTCCTTTCGAAAAAGACCTCGAAACTTTAAATACTGAATATTATTTTTTAATTCATATAAACAAACCTATTGGCATTTTACGCTTTATATGGGATTATTCGCATAAAAATGCACTAAAACAAAAGGCTATAAAACTCCATAGAATATATATAGATCCTAACTTTCATGGCTATGGCTACGGAAAACTTAGCGTAAAGTGGCTCATAAATAAGGCAATACAGACTGGTTATGACTTATTATGGTTAGAGGTTATGGATTCTCAAGAACAAGCATTAAAGTTTTATGAACGAATTGGTTTTGAAAAAGTGTTCTCCATGCGCTTACCTTTTGAACGCATTCACGAACCTCTAAGAGGCATGCATACAATGGATTTAAAATTAAAAAACATCTAAACCAAAAAATAAAAGCGATCTCTGCTTTTATTCATAAACAATTCAACAAAACGTACGTAAAATAAAAAAACTTCACAAAATGTGAAGTTTTTTTGAGCGAGAGACCAGGTTCGAACTGGCGACATTCAGCTTGGAAGGCTGACGCTCTACCAACTGAGCTACTCTCGCATTTTTTTTAGATTCTTTAAAAAATCTGTTGGTTTTCAATATTTTTGAGTTGTTATCATTCTATAACAACGGATGCAAATCTAATAATTATTAACAAATAAAAGCAAAAAAATAAAAAATAAATTAAACATTTTTATTACTCCCTATAAAACAATAGATTAAAAATAACATTCTCTATATTTCTTCTAAAAAATTAATTTAATATATCATCAAAAATAATATCGTGAAGAGTAAAACGAACTCATCTTAATAGAGTTGAATATAACTAAAGTTTCTTAAAAAAATGATAAGCATAAATATCAAACCCTTCATTAAAATAAAATTTATGTGAAGGGTAATTGCTTACATAAGTATTTAATTCACAGCTTTCACAGCCTTTAGATTTCCCATAATCGTAAACCCATTTTAAAAACCTCTTTCCTAATCCTTTACCTCTATAATTTTCATCGATATATACATGATCGATCTCCATAGATTTACCTGAATAATGTCTTGTACAAAACCACATTCCTGTAACACCTATAAGTTTTTCGGCATCATAAATACCTGCACATTCGTAATTTTGAGTAACCATTTCAGAGAAACGCTCAATTAATAATTCATTAGAATGTTTATTATTAGTTAATTTCTGAATTAAAGGAATGATTACGTTTATTTCAGTATTATTAATAATTTTAAAGGAAAAAGACATATTAATTTATTTTAAGTAATATTAATTATTTTTGAAGAAATAAAGAACCCTATTGAAAACAAAAAACAATGTAATTAAAGTAATAACTCCTCAAGAGACCCATAGCGTTAGACATCCTGTTTTAAGAGCAGGTAGACCAATAGAAGATTGTATGTTTGATGGTGATGATCTTGAAACAACACTACATTTAGGCCTTTTTTCAAATAAAAAACTAATAGGAGTTGCCACATTTTTAGAAAATATCAAACCTCTTTTTAAAGACCAGCTACAATTTCAATTAAGAGGTATGGCCATACTTAAAGAAGAACAAAAAAAAGGATTTGGAGCATTACTTCTCGAAGAAGGTGAACGCTTATTAAAAAACAAAAATGCGAATCTTATATGGTTTAATGCCAGAGAAATTGCAACTTCTTTTTATAAAAAAAAAGGCTATAAAATTATTGGAGAACCTTTTGAAATCACTAACATTGGACCTCATTATTTAATGACTAAAAAAATTATTTAACTATGAAGTCTTCTTTTTTGAATCAATTCTGCATCTTTTTGTTTTTAATCTCTTTAAATAGTTCACAATCTCAAACATCTGTTTCTAATGATGAGTTAATAGGTAAAGGACAACCCGTACTTTTTGGAAAAGATCATAAACTTAGAAAAGAAGCACATGATGCCTTTTTAAAACTAAAAACTGAAGCGCAAAAAGCAGGTATTAAAATAGGTTTTGTTTCTAGCTATAGAAGTTTTGATCATCAAAAACGAATTTGGGAAAGAAAATTCAAACGAAATAAATCCTTAGGTTTAACAGATGAAGAAAATATAAAAAAAATAATAGAATACTCTACTATTCCAGGAACATC
The DNA here is from genome assembly GCA_937959395.1 of uncultured Flavobacteriaceae bacterium. GTDB lineage: Bacteria > Bacteroidota > Bacteroidia > Flavobacteriales > Flavobacteriaceae > JAHDGB01. The sequence continues at coordinate 4,904 of CALGLR010000032.1, forward strand.
AAGACACCATTGGGGAACAGATATTGATATTATTGACTTAAATGTAAAACAACCAAAAAGCCTATTACAACCAAACAACTATCATGGTAACGGCAATTTTTGTAAGCTAAAAAATTGGATGGATAAAAACGCAAATCGTTTTGGTTTCTATTTAGTATACACTAACAATGGTAATCGTAAAGGTTTTAAATATGAACCTTGGCACTATAGTTACAAGCCATTATCCAGTCTTTATCTTAAAAAATACAAATCTATAGATCTTTCAAAATTAATTCTAACGGAACAATTAAGTGGTCGTAAATCATTTTCAGATGCGTTTATTCAAAACTACTTAAATGAGCATATTTTAGATATTAACCCAGAACTTTTGTAAATTTATTACATGAACGAACTCATTTAAACTTTTTCAATTTGCTAAAAAATTGCTCTTTTGTCTCTAATTATATCCTTTTTTTTCATTCCGTAGCTATGCTATGCAACTCAAAAAAGTCGTCAATTAAAACCAAAATGAATAATTTTCGCTTAAATCTAAAAAGTTTAAATGAGTTCTATTAAAACAAAACAATTATGAGAAGAGGCGGTTTAAAAATAAGACTTTTAATAGGTGCTGCCATAGCGCTGTTTTTTGTGGTAAAACGCTGTAGCCAAAGAGAAGTTAATCCCTTTACAGGGCGAACACAAACCATAGCAATGTCTAGTGATGAAGAAATAGCAATTGGATTGCAAAGCACACCACAATTGATACAACAATATGGGGGTTTATATCCAGATGAAAGCTATCAAGCACTTGTAGATAATGTCGGAAATAAGTTAGTTAACAATAGCATAGCAAAAGATACACCCTATAAATACGAGTTTCATTTATTGGCAGACCCAAATACAATAAATGCATTTGCTTTACCGGGTGGTCAAATATTTATTACGTATTCTCTGTTTTCACAACTTAAAAATGAAGACCAATTGGCTGGTGTTTTGGGCCATGAAATTGGTCACGTTTTAGGAAAACATAGTGCAGAACGTATTGCTGAAAGCGAGTTCTGGAAAGGCCTTTCTACAGCAGGCTCTGTTGGTGCAGATATGGGAGGATTAGTAGGGGGCATAGGTCAAACTACGCTTTTAAAGAATGGTAGAGGAGACGAATTAGAAAGTGACGACTTAGGTGTTCGTTTTATGATGAAATCTGGTTATAATCCTGAAGAAATGATTGGTGTCATGGAAATTTTAAAAGCTGCCGCTGGCCCAAATAGAACACCAGAGTTTCAAAGTTCTCACCCAGATCCTGAGAATAGAATGGAAAAAATTAGAGAATCGATTGAAAAGTATAAAAACAACTAAATCTAATATCATAAAACAAAAAGGCTGTCTGAAAAGTTAAAAACATAGCTAAATGTCTGGTTGAGCGCAGTCGAAACCTAATGATTATCAATAGATCTTTAGTTCTCGACTGCGCTCGAACGGACAGAAATAATACTTTTAAGACAACCTCTTTGTTTTGATATCTATAACTCTTATTTATTTGGTCTTGATAAAACCTCGTGAATGAGAGCCTCTGTATCTACAGCTTTAGATGCTTCAGCATATTTTAAAGCAGTCATCCCTTTACTACTTCTCGCTTTTAAGTTAGCACCTTTAGAAATTAAATATTTTAAAATTTCTACTCTATTGAATTTTGCAGCATACATTGCTGGACTCATTCCGTTAGATTTTTCATTAACATCTGCTCCTAAAGCAATAAGTTTTTTTACAGTTACTAAATCGCCTTTAGCTATAGAAGTACAAAACGGATTTACTTCTATTACTAATTCAGTTTTGTAATTAATATCATGTTCAATTACTGGTTTTGCATTTAAAGTAGCAATAGAGAAACTTAATGCAATTACTAAAATGATTACTGTTTTTTTCATAATGGATTATTTTAACTAATTTTTTGATATGATTTTCATATACTATAAAGGACGTTTATAAAATTTAATTGTTACGCATAAAAATGATTATAACATTTATTTAACTAATTGAAAGATAATGTGTTAAATATTTAAAAACTCAATATAAGTCCATAACACCTGTCAAATAAAAATTCGAAAAATGCAGAAGTAACTAAATCGTTTTCGCAGATTAAAGTATAGAAGTCATACAATTACAGGGCTTTTGTTTTTATATTTGTTTAAAATAGGTACAAATGAATAAGAAAGTTATCCTTATGATTCTTGACGGTTGGGGCATGTCTCCAGATCCTAAAGTTTCAGCGATAGATCAAGCAAATACTCAATTTATAGATAGCTTATACGATAAATATGCTCATGCTACCCTAAGAACAGATGGTTTACATGTTGGTCTTCCCGAAGGCCAAATGGGAAATAGTGAAGTAGGACACATGAATCTTGGTGCTGGACGAATTGTCTATCAAGATTTGGCCAAAATTAACTTAGCAGTTAAAAACGATACACTAAAAGAAGAGCAGGTATTAATTAATGCTTTTAATTACGCGAAAACACATAACAAATCTCTTCATTTTCTTGGACTAGTAAGTGATGGTGGTGTACATTCTCATATTAACCATTTAAAAGGACTTATAGATGCTGCTGAAGATAATGGTGTAAAAAATACATTTGTTCATGCCTTTACAGATGGACGAGATGTAGATCCAAAATCTGGAAAAGGATATATTGAAGATTTACAAAACCATATAAAACAAAAAAACACTAAACTAGCATCAATTACTGGCCGCTATTACGCAATGGATCGAGATAACCGCTGGGAACGTGTTAAAGTCGCTTACGATGCTTTGGTAAAAAATATAGGAACCTATTCAATAGATGCTTTAGAATCTTTGCAGAAAAACTACGATTCTGAAATTACAGATGAGTTTATTAAACCTATTATTATGGTTGAAAACGATACCCCTGTAGCCACTATAAAAGAAGATGACGTTGTCGTTTTTTTCAACTTTAGAACAGATCGCGGTCGTGAATTAACCAATGCGTTATCTCAAAATGACTTTAAAGAACATAAGATGAGTAAATTAAATTTACATTATGTTACCATGACCAACTATGATGATTCTTTCAAGAATATTAATGTTGTTTTTAATAAAGAAAATTTAACACAAACTCTTGGTGAAGTATTAGAAGCTAATAATAAAACTCAAATTAGAATAGCAGAAACTGAAAAATATCCTCATGTTACTTTTTTCTTTTCTGGCGGAAGAGAAGCACCTTTTAAAGGCGAATCAAGAATCTTAAAAAGCTCTCCTAAAGTTGCCACCTACGATCTACAGCCAGAAATGAGTGCCTTTGAATTAACTGAGGCTTTAGTTCCAGAATTAGAAAAAGGAAATACAGATTTTGTGTGCTTAAATTTCGCCAATGGAGATATGGTTGGTCACACAGGAATAATGGACGCAGCAATTAAAGCCTGTGAAGCCGTTAATACCTGTGTAGAAAAAATAATTACCACAGCTATAAATAATGATTATACCACATTATTAATAGCAGATCATGGTAATTGTGAAACCATGATAAACCCAGACGGTTCTCCAAACACAGCACATACTACCAACCCAGTACCTATTATATTAATAGACAAAGAATTAAAACTCATAAAAGATGGTGTTTTAGGAGATATTGCGCCAACTATTCTTAAATTAATAGGTGTTCCAAAACCAGAGATAATGACTCAGGACTCTTTAATTTAATTTAAAATAATTAATATCACCTTTTTATTAAGTAGTAATAATTCTATATATTGTATTTTTGTATACCAATTTTACTACTTAAATGAATCATACTAAAACACTCCTAATTGCTGTCGATTTTGATGGTACTATTGTAGAAGATGGCTACCCTGGAATTGGAGAAACACGTCTTTTTGCTTTCGAAACATTAAAACGACTGCAAGATGATGGACATAGACTTATACTATGGACATACAGACATGGAAAAAAACTAGATGAAGCAGTCGCTTTTTGCAAGAAAAATGGTATTGAGTTTTACGCAGTAAATAAAAGCTTTCCAGAAGAAACATTAAGTGATGATGTTAGCCGAAAAATTAATGCAGATATATTTATAGACGACAGAAATATTGGTGGTATTCTAGGATGGGGTGAGGTTTACCAATTACTAACCAGCGAGCAACCAAATATTCCTAAACCTAAAAAGAAAAAAGGATTCTTTAGATTTTAATTCCATGATCATAGTAAAAACAAAAGAAGAGATAGAATTAATGCGAGAAAGTGCATTAATCGTTTCTAGAACTTTAGGTGAAGTTGCTAAAGCTTTAAAACCTGGAGTAACAACACTACAATTAGACAAAATTGCTGAAGAATGTATTAGAGATCAAAATGCTATTCCTGGTTTCTTAGGTCTGTATGATTTTCCGAATACATTGTGTATGAGTCCAAATTCGCAAGTCGTACATGGTATTCCAAATGATACCCCTTTAAAAGAAGGAGATATAATATCTATAGATTGTGGCGCTATAAAAAATGGTTTTTATGGAGATCACGCCTACACTTTTCCTATCGGAGAAATTGATGATGATACTAAAAAGCTTTTAGAAGTCACTAAAGAATCTTTATATGTAGGTATTAAAGAGTTAAAAATAGGCAATCGGGTTGGAGATGTTGGTTATGCAATACAAAAGTATTGCGAAGACCATGGTTATGGAGTGGTTCGCGAATTAGTAGGTCATGGTTTAGGTCGCGTTATGCATGAAGATCCAGAAATGCCAAATTATGGTAAACGTGGTAGAGGCAAAAAATTTATTGAAGGTATGGTTGTAGCTATAGAACCAATGATTAACATGGGAACACAGCGTATAAAACAACATAAGGATGGTTGGACTATTACAACTCAAGACGGTAAACCAAGTGCACATTTTGAGCATGATGTAGCCGTATTAGATGGCAAGCCAGAAATATTATCGACCTTCGCATACATATACGATGCTTTAGGAATTACTTCGACTGAAGAAGATGAATTTAGACAGAACGCTTTGGTATTATAATACATACCATTTTAACTTTGAAATAGCACATATAATTCGTTTCTATTTCGCTCATATTTCTTCAAAAAATAGAACCGTAACTAATGCTATGCTTAGATTTTTAAAATCATCTGATCAAAAAATAATTCAAATTATTAATGCACGATTTAAAAGCTAAAATGGTATTTATATGAAGAAACTCTTCAAAATAGTTCTAAATACAATTCCTAGACCGTTATTAATTAGACTAAGTTATGTCGCAAGGCCAATTTTAGCCTTTTTTTTAAAAGGAAAAACCTTTACAGATCCTATAGACGGAAAAAGTTTTAGAACCTTTTTGCCTTACGGTTACGGTAAACAAAGAAATAACGTACTTTCACCTTCTACTCTATCTTTAGAACGCCATAGATTACTTTGGTTATATTTAAAAAACGAAACCGATTTTTTTTCAGCAGAAAAAAAAGTATTGCATTTTGCTCCTGAACAGGCCTTTTATAAACGCTTCAGAAAACTAAAACATATAGAGTATACGACTACCGATTTAAACTCCCCTCTAGCCGATGTTAAGGCAGACATTTGTAATCTCCCTTTTAAAGATAATAGCTACGATGTTATTTTCTGTAATCATGTTTTAGAACACATTCCAGACGATGTAAAAGCTATGGAAGAACTCTTTAGAATATTAAAACCTGGAGGCATGGGTATTTTACAAATTCCACAAGATTTAAATAGAGAAGTAACCTTCGAAGATAATTCTATTACAGACCCGAAAGAAAGAGCTGAAATTTTTGGCCAATACGATCATGTAAGAGTTTATGGTCGTGATTATTTTGATAAACTAAGACGTATTGGTTTTAAGGTTAATGAAGTTAACTATACAAAAACGCTTTCTAAAGCTACTATTACAAAATACTGCTTGTCAGAAGGTGAAATTATTCCAGTAGTTAGTAAATAAAAAAGCCATAAGAAAATATTCCTATGGCTCTATAATTATATTATTATTTAGAGTGTCTTACTGCTTTCCTGCAACACGTTGAACTTTATAAGTTCCAGCACTTACTCTAATAATTTCGGCATCACCTTTATACTTTTCTACTTTAATTTGTTCTGTATTTATTGCTCTACTACTCTTATCTAACCACCATGATTCTTTAGAAGTACTGGCTTGTATTTTCCCATCGTAATAAGAACCTAAATTTCGCATAACACGTTTTTCAGAATCGCCATCACTTTTATTAAATGCATAACCATAAATAGAATAATCATTTCTTCTAAATAAAGGATAAATATCACCTCCTAGTGGAGATCCTAAAACAACCCACTCTTCACCCATTTTAACTTCAAGTAAATCCTTAGCTTCATCGATCTTGTATTCTATATCATTTTCACCTAGTTCTTCTAAACTCTTAACTAACTCTATAGCTGTAGGTTTTTTTATGTATTCTCCTCTGTTTAAATCAAACTTAAGAACATCTAAACTATTATTTGGATAAGTTATTAAAATACCATTTCCTCTTGGTTTCATTACGGTTCCATATGTAGAAGATAAACTATTGAATTCTCTAACTGGAGGTAAAATAAAACCAAAGTTAATATTACTATTAAAACAATATAATTTAGTCGCGCTTTCTTTTCTGTTTTTAAGAATGATGTAACCATCATACTCTACAAAATCATTATATTCTTCTGGATATAGAAAAACACGTCCTTGATCATTTATCAAACCTAACCTTCCGGATTTTTCAAAAACAGCAATACCATTAGCATTAAAAGGGTAAGTCTTATCTGCAATAATCGTAGACGGATAAGCTTTGTCTTCTGCTAGTTCTTGCTGAGTGTATCCTCCTTCTTTTCTTGGTGTATAAGTCGATTTTACTCTTTCGGAAACGACTTCTTGTGGTGTAGAATTACTATTATAGTCCTTGCGTGTATTGGTATTATTGGTTGATACTTGAGTATTGTTGTTAGATGTTTGAGCAACTTGGGAGTTTCCATCTGCTGCTTCTTCTAAATTATCTACAATATCAACATACAATTCAAGCATATTTAAATATTCATCAGATGCCTTATCTTTAACTAATCTAAAATAATCTTTACTGTATTCTTTTGCTTTAGCATAGTTATTCACGTTTGCAAACAAAATCATTCCCAATTTAGGAATAGAAATATCTGTATTTTTACTTAAGTCAATGTATTTCATCGCTTTAGTATATGCCTTTACCGCCTCAGAGGTTTTTTGGTCATTAAAATTCTTTTCTGCTCTTTTGATATAAATACTAGCTATCTCATCGTTAGATTGAGAATACATTAGTGTAGAAAAGCAAAAACAAACAAGTAGTATAATCTTCTTCATAAGTTATTAATTTGGTTCATAGCAGTCTCAAATAACTAAAAAAAAAATTAACACACCAAGAAGATTGAAGGAAACTCGATAATTAAGACTTTTATCTCGATTAAAAGTAGGAGAACCCCGACTATTTAATCGAAAAAACAGTTTATAGTGATCATTTCTAATCCTTTTTTAGCGTTTTCGATAATAAAGTAAGCCTTAATTTCTGGGTTTCTATTCAAAAAAAGAGTTGCTTTCTCTATTCCCATAGCCTGAAAAGCTGTAGCATATCCATCTGAAAACATGCAATCTTTAGTAATTACTGAAACACTTAAAACACTTGTTTTTGTAGGATATCCTGTTTTTGTATTTATAATATGGGCATATCTTTGACCCTTTTCGTCTACCTTAAATTTTCGATAAGTTCCCGAAGTCGCCATTGAGGCATTATTTAAAACTACTGTTTTTGAATAAGATGTGGTTCCATCAAAATTAGGATCCTGCAAACCTACACGCCAACTATCTTTCTTTACTGGATTTATTCCTTTGGCTCTAATTTCTCCACCAATCTCTATTAAATAGTTATTTACTTTTTTTCTATCTAAAAATTTTGCGATAACATCTATCCCATATCCTTTAGCAATGGCATTAAAATCAATATACGAATTAGGCCTCTTTTTTATTAACTGTTTGTTTACAATTGATAATTTATCTAAACCTACGTAAGTCATTAAACTATCTATCTTAAGGCTATCTGTTTTTGTTTTATTATTTTCAGAGCCAAAATTCCAAGCATTTACCAATTTACCTATTGTTGGATCAAAAACACCTTCTGTTTCTTTATAGATCTTTTTGGAAGCATTAAAAACAGTTTCAAAATGAGTATCAACTTGTTTAGATTCATTTCTATTAATTTTAGAAATGTATGAATTCGTTTGATAATTAGACATTGACTTGTTAATAACATAAAAGAGGCTGTCAAACTGAGGCTGGTAATTTTTATTGGCTTCAGAATCATAAATTATTGAATAAGAAGTCCCAAAAACTGGGCCTGTTAATTTTATTAAATTGGATTCCTCTTTACAAGAAAACATTAAAACTAAAAATATAGCAAAAAAAAATAACCGCTTCATTTTTAATTTAAATTGGTTTCTAATAATTGTATGCCGCTATATTCAAGTAAATACTCTTCATCTAGATAAAGCGGAAGATCTTTCCCGTCTGGGTTACCTAAACCTAATCCGGCATACAATACTTTGGCATTTTTTTCTCGGGCATGTGCTTTGAAGGATTCCATCCAAACTACATCATAATTGTTAGCGTTATCTGGAAGGATAACTGCTTTAACAATAACAAAAAAATATTGCTTTTTTTTGTCCATGCAAACAAACTGAGGATGTTTTTTTAGCTTACTATTAATCGCTATGAATTCAAAACCACGTTCTTCTAGTTCTTTTCCTACATAATTCATTGCTAAATTATGTAAATCTTGTTTAGATAAAGGCTTTTTCATCTGTTACATTAGTTTTTAGGGGAAAACTTACCTTAGTGATAAGTAAATGAGATAAATACCATTTTCATTATTTATTAATTAAATATGCTAGCGAATCCTATTTAATTAGTAATTATATAACTCAATCCATATTGTAAAAATAAAAAAAACTACAACTTAGAATATCATCTTATACTAAAATAGTATTATTTTTTGTAATCAATCATTTAATTCTTAATAAACTACTTAAATCTCGCATATTCAGAATTTGAAAAAGTATAATTAGAAACTCCTATCTCTGAATTTAATTTTAAATCATACCAAGGCGATAAGTTTATGGCTTCAAGATTCTTAACTAAATGTACACTTTGAGCTGGTGTATTTCCTTGAAACAATAAATACAGTTTATTTCCTTCTTCATTTACCACCTCATCGCAAACCATTACAATGTGACCTGGAGAGCCTCCTTTTATGAGCATATCTCCAATTTTTATCTCTTCAACCGAATTAATTTTAGTGAGTTCATGATATAAAGATAAAGTGCCCGAATAGGTATATATTAAATTTAAATAATTATAAAAATTCTCTTTTGTATAGTTTGCTTTAGCTGTTTTACTAAAAGTGACTTTATTCCCGTTTATTTTTGGTCTATAACCTATAGAATAATCCTTCCATGAGCAATAATGACCACTTGTAAAATTAAAACCTATTTCTTCTTTTCTATTTTTTTCCCAGAGATATTCACTACGAATTCTAATTAATGCATCGGCACATTGCTGTAATCCGTTTTTAGGTACTGGAACCTCTAATATTCCAACATGGCCATTTTGCCAAAAATAAGGACTCCCATCATAATTAATTATTTTACTGTTATACGGTTTCAATTTATAATTACGCAAATACGCTTCAAACGATCCTTCTTTATAAACAACTCTCTTATAACCTTTAGGAACATTAACTCTGCTCCTAATGGTAAGACTATCTTTATTTAAAAGATCAAACTCATTATTTATTTTAGTAACTGTTTTTGTTATTACCTTAGGATCTAACTTTAATTCATAACCAATAACTAAAACTGAAATTAAAACGATAGCTAGGAATACTATTTTTCTCATAATTCATTAACGAAAAAAAACAGTAGTTTCGTGTTCTTGCTTCTACTTTATAGAAAATAAATTTCACAAACCCTTCTATTAAAAAGCGCCAACATAGATATGTTGGTACTTTTTATTTATTTACTTAAAACTAATCTATTTTCTTTGTAGGAATAAGTAGCTCAGCTTCTGGCGGAATTCTTTTTGCTAAAAACAATATCTGTCCTAAATGACTTGACTGGTGTTCCATAACATGAAACCAACAATATTCATTACTCCAACCATAACTGGGTTGTATTTCTTCAAACCATTTATCGTCTCGCTTTTTTAATTCGTCTATCGTTTTAAGTCTTACTTCATTATAAATATCTAAATAATATTGTACGCCATGCCCTTTAAACTCTTCTCTTGCTTCTTCTCCTAAATTTAATGCAATATCCCATTTCTTTTCTTCTTCGTCATTAAAGCCTCTTCCTTCAAATGTAAACACTTGATAATAAGCTTCTGCTGCAGCCAAATGCATAATTAAAGCCCCTATTCTATTTGCTTTTCCATCATGTAAATGATCTAATTCGTACTGAGACATGTCTTTAACCTTTCTTTCTACTCTATTTTTTAAGTCTTCGAGCATAGAAATCATATTTCCTATTTGTGGAGAAACACCTTCTATATTTCCTATGGAATTAATCTCTGGCACAATTCCCTCTCCTTTTATTAGTAATGCCGAACTACCTTCTGTAGAATCTGAAGTTGAAGTAACATCAAATTCTTTAACTTTAATAATTTCATTTTTAGGATTACCTTGAAACCACTTAGGGATTTCGTTATTCGTAACTCTATTTTCAAAACTAGCATTATCAATAGCAACCTCTTCTAAAACACCTTTATCATTCTCTATAAATAACTTAAAATTATCAAAATAAAAGTTACCATTCATTATGCAAATCCCTCCAAAACTTAATCTTTTTGAGCTAGAATTAATAACCCCTTCAATACTATAAGATTTCCATTCATTAGATTTAATAGGGCGATCTCCCATATTATCAAAAAAACCATTTTCCTCATTCTTATTATCAACTCTAGCCCATACACCAGCCCATGCTTGCTCGTCCTCTGTTTCTAATTTTACAGAAGCGGTAACTTTAAATTTCTTTTCTTTTTCTGAAACGATATCTAATCGTTGGGCAAATGAAGTCCAATCTCTTGAAATCGTTTTACTTTCTTGCGCATTAGCATTTGAAAACGCCATTAGTAACATAATTAATACCGTGATTTTTTTCATTTTTATTTATTTATTTATTTATTAAAAACTTAATTGGTCTTTAAAAATGTATGACTGTCGTCTAGAGATTTCTATTTCTTCTCCAGAATTCATTTCTATTTTTAATTTTCCATTAAACCAAGACACCACTTTTTTAACATGATGAATATTTATAATTTGCTGCCTATTTGCTCTAAAGAAAACGGTTTCAGGCAACTTCTCCTCAATCTGGTTTAATGATTTATATATTAACGGTTTATTTTCATTAAAAAAGACACGAGTATAATTACCTACAATTTCAAATAGCGTAATATCTTGTACTTTTACTAGCCAGCATTTTTCGCCTTCTTTAATAAAAATTTGTTTATCTAAACTTAAAGCATTAGTACTTTTACTCTCTACTGGAACACTTGTTATTTTTTCTAAAACCTTCTCTATACTTTTAGTAAATCGTTTTTGATTTATTGGCTTTAATAAATAATCAAATGCATTATATTCAAAAGATTTTATTGCATATTCATTAAATGCGGTAGTGAAAATTGTAATGGGAACGACATCTAACATTTCCAACAATTCAAAACCATCTTTCTCTGGCATATTAATATCTAAAAATAGTAAATCTGGCTTAAAATTATTAATAAGTTTAAAACCCTCATCTACATTTTCTGCTTCTCCAATAAGCTCTATTTCTTTGTGTAACTTAATAAGCTCTTTTAACTCATTACGAGCTAAACGAGAATCTTCAACTATAACTGCTTTAAGATTTATCATTATAAAGGAATTTTAATTGTAGCAACTACTTGGTTAGATATTTCTAATAATTTAAAAGTTGCGGTTGGCCCATATAACAACTCTAAACGTTTACGTATATTTTTTAAACCTAGCTTAGTGGTATTTTTACACTCTCGTAAGGTTCCTGTATTAATAACTTCAATAAGCAATTGATTTGTATTCAATTGAGTTATTAGGCTTACCTTTCCGCCTTCTTTTAATTTCGATATCCCATGTTTAATAGCATTTTCTATTAACATTTGTATAATCATTGGAGGTATTTCTATAGTTAAAGAATGGTCGTCTATATTCATCTCAAATTGTAAACGATCATCAAACTGAATTTTTGAGATAGCCACATAACTTTCAACCATTTCTATTTCATCTTCTAAGGCTATAGAATTTGTTTCGCTCTTGGTTAAAGAGTAACGAAGTGTTTCAGATAAATTAGTCAACATATTTCTTGCCTTATCTACATCTTCTAACATTAAGCCACGAATATTATTTAAACTATTAAACATAAAATGCGGATTTATTTGTCCTTTTAAAGTATTTAATGTAGACTCCTTAAGGTTGCTTTCTAATTGTAATTGCTTTAATTGTACACGCTTTAATTGATGATAAATTTTAACGGTTAAGAATACAAAAAGCCATATCGAAAACAAGGTTGCAAAATAAAACACATTATACACCTTTCCAGAAAATGAAACCGAAGTATTTTTTCCTCTAATATTTAATGCCGCAAAATCTAATATTGGCCAGATCATAAAAGTATAGACCACTTGAATAAGAATAAAAACAACTATTATTTTCCAAAAGTAATTCTTTAAGATCTTCCCTAAATCTATTTTATAATCTATAAAGAAGGAAACAACATAGCTTAATAAATAAGCTAATACCGCACACAACATACTTTCAGACCAAAAATAAAGCTTGTTTTCTATACTAATATCTGGAGTCAAAAATACTTTTGGGCCAGCTAAAGTGAGTACGAATAGTAAAATCCAACCAATAAAATTAAATATGGTATAATATATGTTTAAAGAGAGTTTCATTTATTTCTTTACTTAAATAGTAAGCGCAATTTAATTACTTTATATTTTGAATTACTAGTTCTATTTCTACAATTTTTTGTTACGCTAATTTTAAATAGAAATTGTCCCATAGCGATCATTAATAGCATACGGGATGTTAATTTCTATTTCATCTAATGTTTTAAATGCCAGTACAAAAGAAATTGTGACATAAAAGGCAGATAATAATTACGCAGGTTTTAATCCTATAAGCATTTTTTTAATTGGCTTATAGGCGATTGATGATTAATAGTTTTAGGTATCATAATTTTGTTTTTTGATGTTCGTTTTTGATTGAATTAATTTAGTTATCCTATTATAATTTGAATAACAACATCGACAATAATTTTAATTAAATTGATCATAATACTGTTCGCTTTTTGATTGATACTGTAAATATAAAACAGAAGTTCACCTTAAAAAGAAGAAATATGACGAATGGTAATTAGAACTAATTAAACGGAAACTGTATTCGTTTTCTATGGTTTTAAGAGAAAATTAAAGGTTTTTAAACTTAAAATAAGTAACTTGTATGTAAGATATTATTAGTTATTTGAATAAAGCATGAAAGCCTCAATGTCCAATTCGATTTTTATTAATATGAATAAAATCTATTTATTCATATTAACAGGTTACCTATTCTTATTAACCTCCTGTGCGAGTAAATTAAAAGGAGATAGCAATACGCCTCAAAATGAATTAAAACAAACTATAAATACTACTATTTCAAACAATAAAATTATATTTCTAAATTATTCTATCTCTAAAAATGATAATGGAAATAAAAAAATTGAATTAATAAGTAAAATAATTGCTGAAGGCAAAATAAAGAAAAACAGTAACAAATTTATAAGCGAAGGAAATACAGGCGATTTACAGTGTATTCAAATGGATGATTCAAATACACCTTTAAAAAGTGTTATTCTAAAAAACCCTTTATCTAAAATTATAGAATATGTAAATGAATCTAAAGCTTTAGAAAAAAGAAAAATAGAAACTAACGAAACGCCTTTTTCTTTAAGAATACAACTCGAACCAAAAACAAAATTTATTGTTATAAATGAGATTGTAGAACCTAATAATAAAACGAATCATCTCATAACAACAAAAATCTATTGATGATGAAACAATTTTTAGTCATACTATTATTTCTTTTTAGTTTCCATGTCTTAAATGCTCAGGTTTTTGATGTTGAAACGATAAAATTTTCTGGAGAGGATGACAAACGTATTAACCTTGTTATTTTAAGTGAAGGTTATCAAACGAATGAGTTAGATCAGTTTGTAACTGATGCTACTAATTTTACGAATGATATGTTTAGCCAATCTCCATTTTTAGAATACGAAAACTATTTTAATGTTTATGCTATTAAAGTACCTTCAGTAGAAAGTGGTGCAGATCACCCCGGAACAGCTACCGATGAAGGCGCTCCCCCTCCAATACCTGTAAGTGATGTAGACACTTATTTTAATGCCACTTACGATGGTTTTGGTTTTCATAGGTTATTATATGCTCAAGATTACACTGCAATAAATACTGTTCTTGCTAATAATTTCCCTACCTACGACCAAGCAATGATATTAGCAAATTCACCATATTATGGTGGCAGTGGTGGTGAGTTTCCTATTTCTTCAACTGGTGTGTCTGCTAATGAAATTTCTATACATGAAATTGGACATTCTTTTGCCGATTTAAAAGATGAGTATTACCCTGGAGATGCTTTGGCAGCAGAGGCAATTAACATGACTCAAGAAACAGATATTTCATTGGTAAAATGGAAAAACTGGCTTGGAACCGATGGTATTGGAATATATGCATATTGCAGCACAGGAAGCTGTGCTTCCTGGTACAGACCGCATCAAAATTGTAAAATGCAATTTCTAGGTGTGCCATTTTGTGCCGTTTGTAAAGAGGGGATTATTGAGAAAATACACTCACTTATTTCGCCAATAGATTCATTTTTACCTGAAAATATTATTGTTAACGATCCTATTTTTCCTCTTCAATTTGAATTAAACTTAATCAATCCTATTCCTAATACATTAGAACGTACTTGGACACTAAATACTAATCCTTTTGCTTCTAATGTTGATATGATAGAACTTTTAGATACCGATTTAAATACTGGCGCAAATACTTTAGTTGCGGTAGTAAATGATGACTCTAATTTATTACGTATTGATAATCATGAAACAATACATGTATACACAATCTCTTGGACTATAAATAAAAACACTCTAGGTATTGATGAAATTTCTAGTGATACTAACGACTTTAGTATTTCTCTTTACCCCAACCCAACTAATTCGAGTATTACAATTAAATATGAGAGTTCTAAAATAGCACCGCTAAGATTGGAGATTACAAGTTTAGAGGGAAAAAAAGTAAAGTTAGTTGAACTTACAAATGAAAACTCTATAGATATAAGCGCACTAAGCCATGGAATTTATCTTGCTAGTTTTTATAATAATTCTAATTTAATAGCCACAAAAAAAATAGTAAAAAATTAAGCTTATAACCTATCATATAACTAACTAAGCCACATTATTATAATTAGCAAGTAATATTTCTGTTTTTTCTTTTAATTTTTCAAGTTGTATTAATCTATTCCTTAAATATTCTTCTTTGTTTTTGGTAATATATTCAGGGTTAAAA
>CALGLR010000033.1 GCA_937959395.1 uncultured Flavobacteriaceae bacterium
CACCCCATAAAAATCTTTTTACTTCTGGATGTAACCTGAAAATTTCTTTTGCAGTTATACTTTTTATTGAACTAATTATCTTTTTTGGAGAATTTGTTGGAACACTTTGAATCAAAAAATGAACATGATTACCATCAATTCCTATTTCCAAAAACTGAACATCATATCGTAATTCTATTTGCAAACAAATTTCTTTGAATGTCTTTGAAATTTCAGATGTAAAAACTGTTCGTCTATATTTTACAGGTCAAACAAAATGATATAATATCAAACTTTTATTATGACTCTTATGAATATGTTCACTCATAAATACAAAAGTACATATCTTTACGCTACACCCGAGGCAGAGCCTCGGGGAATTCTATCGATTAAAATCTTAATACCTTTTATTTAAACGCAATAAGTAATTTAATTTGATAGCAGTGCCTTTATGAAAAATTCTAAATGCTTCAATTATTATTTTAAAATGTTTATAAGGTAATTTATGATTACTTAGTGATAAATTAGGATGTGTAACAATAAAATTAATCCTTTTACTTTGTATAACCACAAGTCACTCTTTATCAGAACTTAACCCTCCTTTAAAATTTCTGATTGAAGTAATAATTAAAACCGACTTAATGAAATCAACATTTTTTTTAAAACCAAAAGAGAATACACCTGCGAAACATAAATTATTCATTGAAATAAAAAATGTGATGTCTTTTTTTACATTTTTCTGCTTATTTAGCTGTTTTAGCTTCAATGTTGCAGCAGAAACATTAATTAGTTCAAACAAAAATACTAGTATAATTGAATTTAGTAAAGAAAATAGGGAAAACTCTCTGGAATTCTATCAAGGTATTATAGTTAAAGGAAACGTTTCTGATAAGAATGGCCCAATGCCTGGAGTTAATATCATAGTAAAAGATACCAATATTGGTGTTCAAACAGATTTTGATGGAGATTATGAATTGACTGTTCAAAATAAGCAAACGACATTAGTTTTTTCATATTTAGGATATAAAACTCAAGAAATAATTGTGGGTAATAATAGCACAATCAATGTCGTATTAGAGGAAGACAGTGCTGAACTTGAAGAAGTTGTTATTCTAGGTTATTCTTCGAGAAAGAAAGGAGAAGTTACAGGTTCTGTTAGTACAATTAAAAGTGGAGATATAGAAAAATCGACTAGTAAAGATATCGCAAAATCTTTGGCTGGTAGAGCTTCCGGTTTGTTCATAAGCGATAGAGGTGGTTATCCTGGTGCTGGTAATGGTGCTGGCGGAAATACAGATGATGATGCCACTACCATTTTAATTAGAGGTAAATCTACCTTGGGAAATAATTCGCCATTAATTTTAATAGATGGTATTCAAACAGCATCATTTTCGCAACTAGCACCGCAAGATATAGCTTCACTTACAGTATTGAAAGATGGAGCAGCGGCCATATATGGATCACGAGCCGCAAACGGCGTCATTTTAATCACTACTAAAAGAGGAAAATCTGGAAAGCCAAAAATAAATTTTTCTTCATCTTATAATCTATCTTCATTTTCTAGTAAGCCTACTGTAATGTCATCAGAACAATATGCTATTTATGAAAATGAAATAGCAGATAGAAATGGATTAGCGCTCCCTTTCACTCAAGAACAAATTAATAATTATGCTTCAGGCCTAGATCCTATTAATTTTCCGAGTACAAATTGGGCCGACTTAACATTTGCAAATAGTTCACCAGAAACCAGAAATGCATTGTCCATATCTGGTGGTAGTGATTTTGTAAAATACTTTGTTAGCGCAGATGCTATTTCGCAACAGGGTATTTTTGCTTCTGGAGACTTAAAATTCAAACAAAATCAAGTACGTTCCAATTTAGATATAAAATTAAACGATGACTTAAAAATTGGAGTCGATTTATCTGGAAGATTTGGAGTTAGAGATGAGCCTGGAGTAGATGCTGCAAGTATTTTCAAAACGATATATACCAATTTACCAACAGAAGTTGGCATTTACCCTAATGGTCTACCAGGACAAGGAGGCGATGAAGGTAATCCAGTCATAACATCTAGTAATGCTTCTGGGTTTGTAAAATCTAATGATACCGATTTACGAGGTAAGTTTTCTTTTAATTTAAACTTAAAAAAGGTGGCTAAAGGATTAGAATTGAAAGGTTTTGCTGGTATAAGAAAAATTAATAATGACACAAAATCATGGTATACGCCCTGGAGATATTATACTTTTCAAGAAGGTACTAATGAATACATTCCAGAAATTGGCTCTAACCAAAGAGGTACAGAAAGAATTCTAAGAGAATCATTTAGAAAATATGATGAATTATTAATAAATACGACATTACATTACTCGACACTTCTGGGAGAAAACCACAACATTACTTCCTTTGCAGGTATTGAAAGACTTAATTCTGACACAAGAAGTTTTTGGGTTGAAAGAACTGGGTTCCCGACCGATTCGAGCTCAGAGATATTCGCTGGAAATGTTGATGGGCAGCGATCTTTTGGTGTTTCATCTGAAGGTGCAAGATTAGATTTCTTTGGTTCATTATCCTATAATTTTAATAAAAAATATTTTATAGATTTTACGATACGCCATGATGGCTCTAGTAACTTTGGCCCTGGCAACAGGTACGGTACATTTCCTAGTGTAGCAGCATCTTGGGCGCTAGACAAAGAAGGTTTCATGGATAGTGTTAGTTGGATTAATAATCTAAGAATAAGAGGTTCTTGGTCTAAATTGGGTAATGATCGTATTCCTGCAAACTTATGGCAATACGTGTATAATTTTGGAAGCAATAATCCAAATACTGCTTTAGCAAATTTTTATACATTTGGTACTGAAGGCACGACTTTTAATGGATTTACAAGCGGGGTTGATCCTAACCCTAATGTAACTTGGGAAACAGCATTTATGAAAAATATAGGGTTAAGCTTCGCTTTATTTGATAATAAACTCTCTGGAGATATCAACTATTTTCGTCAAGATAGAGAAGATATCTTAGTTACAAGAGGCGCTTCCACTCCTATCTTCTTAGGGTTAAATTTACCTCCAGAAAACATAGGAAGAGTTAAAAATTATGGAATAGAACTAGAATTAGCTTGGGCAGATAAAATTGGGAACGTTTCTTATAATTTTGGTATGAACTTTTCTCAAGCGAAAAATGAAGTCCTATTTTTAGATGAAGCAGCAAATGTATCAGACGCATTAAAAAGAGAGGGACAGCCACTAGATTCTTACGTTGTGTATCCAACAGGAGGAATTTTTCAGAACCAAGGGCAAGTAGATGCAACGGCAGTTACTTTAGAAGATACAGTAGAAGGTGAACCCATTTATTTAGATACAAATAACGACGGGAAAATCGATGCTGCTGATAGAATACGAATTGGATCGTCTAACATACCAGAAATACAGTATGGCATTTATGGCGGCTTGAGTTATAAAAGCTTTGATTTTAGCTTCCTATTGCAAGGTCAAGCAGAAGCAGAGGCATTAGTTTTCTTTGATCAATCTGGAGGAAAACCAACACATGTTTTCGATCAAAGATGGACACCAAATAATCGTAATTCTAGATATCCAAGAGCATTTGCTCAGGGAGATGAGTTTAGCGGTAACCAAAGTGGAAATGTGAATAATTTTGAAGGTGCAGATTTGTGGTTGCATGATGCTTCTTTTTTAAGATTAAAAGAAGTAGAATTCGCATACAATATGCAACATGGTATTAAAGGATTAGGAGATATAAGATTATTTTTAAGAGGATTTAATTTATTAACCATGTTCTCTGATATTCATGATCTTGGTTTAGATCCAGAAGCTACGGGCTATAATAATTTTAGAGGAACTACATACTCCTCACTAAAAAGTTATTCAGTCGGTATAAATTTAAGTTTTTAAGTAATTAAATAATGAAAAATATGAAAAATGTAAAAATTGCATTCATGTTTATGATGCTTGTATTATTCACTACGGTAAGTTGTGAAGACACGTTAGATTTAGAGACCTCTGATGCTTTTTCAGAAGAACTCGTTTTTAGTGATCCAGAACTTGTAGAACGCTTGGTATTTAGCGCATACAATAGTACAGAAAGTTGGGGACTAAATAAATTTCAATGGTGGTCTAGACGCTTTAATATTGAAAATGCTTCATTTGAAGCTAAATTTAATTTTCAGAATAGAGATTTATTAAGAGTTAGAGCTGGCTGGAACCCAAGTAATGTAGGTGTATTAAGAGATAAATGGAGGACCTACTGGGAATATGTTAGAGCTACAAATGAATTTTTTGATAGAATTGATGATAGTGAGGCCATGAAAGCAGAACCTGAAAAAGTTAACTTGCTTAAAGCTGAAATGAGGTTTTTAAGAGCAAATCTATATAGCAAACTCATTAAATTTTATGGTGGAGTTCCAATTCTTCAAAGCGCTCCAGGACTTGGCGCCGAAATTAATATACCACGTAACTCTTATGAAGAGTGTGTGAATTTTATTGTATCCGAACTAGACGAGGCAGCAGCATTGCTCCCAGTAACTCGCCCAAATAATGAGTTTGGTAGAGCCACTAAACTTTCAGCTTTAGCAGTAAAATCTCGTACCCTGCTATATGCTGCTAGCGAATTGCACAATTCTGGTACCATACCAAATGGACCACTTTATGATTACAATAACAATGAGAAATGGCAAGACGCAGCAAATGCAGCATTTGCAGTGATTGATATCGTTGGTGCTAGAGATTTAACTCAAGTTGCAGACGCAACTGGTTATCAAAACTTATTTTTAGACCCTACAAATCAGGACATATTATTTGCAAGACCTTACGGTAATGAACTGTACGATTTTGGAACCGATGTTAACTCTTTATGGCAATTAACTCAAACACCTAATGGTTTTAATGGATGGGGATTATCATCACCGACGCATAATTTTGCACTGCAATTTAATATGGCAGATGGATCAACTACAAATGATGGCACATACGATTCTACAGATCCAAATGCAAATAGAGAAATGAGATATTATGCCGATTTACTTTTCAATGGTGCAGAATTTAGAGATCGAGAGATACAATATTTCCTATCAGATGACGTCAACGTGAACCCACATGGTCTAGATTCTCCTGAAGGTCTAGGAAATACTCAACATTCCTCAAAAACAGGATATAATATTAGAAAATTTCATGATGAAAATTCTGGAGTAACAGAAACTTCAACTAGACCTTATATTCTTTACAGATTAGCAGAAATTTATTTAAACTATGCTGAAGCGCAATACATGCTAGGTCAAGAAGGACCAGCTAGAGAGTTTCTTAATAAAGTGTCTACAAGAGCACTTCAGCCATTAATTACTGCCAGTGGTCCAGATCTATTGGAAGCAATTAAAAGAGAGAGACGTATAGAGCTTGCTTTTGAAGGCCATAATTTCTTTGATGAAAGAAGATGGATGAATGAAGCTCACTTAGGTTTTGATATTAAAGGTCTAAAATGGACTAAAGCTATAGATGGCACTCTATCTTTTACTGAAGAAACAGTAGTAAACAGACCATGGTTTCAAAGTCATTATTATTTACCAATACTCCAGCCAGAAATTGATAAAGCGCCGGCTTTATTGCAAAATTTTGGTTATTAATAGAACCCATTACATTTTAAATTATTTTATTTGAGATGTACTTATTAGATTGTTTTTATTAACCGGAAGCTTTTGCTTCCGGTTTTTTTACTACGATAATCAAAATTGATAGATTTCTAAATAATTAGTTATACCAATTCTCATTTAAAATTACTGTGAAATAAAATGATGATTTTTTTCTTTATATGAGTTACAAAAATAAGACATAGCCGTAGTTACGTTTTCTTTTTTTAATAAAATAGAAAGTAAAAAAGAACGTTTTATTACGGTTATTTTAAATGAGAATTGGTAATGAACTACCTCGACCCAAGGGTACGAGGTATTAAATAGGATTTTTTTTTATTTCGACGCAAGCGTCGGGGAATTAACCCAAAAACTAATTAAAGTATAATTTTCTGACTAAAGGGTAAAACAGAGTTATTAATTGGTAATTCTTTTAATTGCAGATATGGGATTAATAATTAATTTTATGTGCTATTTGTGTTTAAAAAGAAAAACAGACGTTTTGTAATGGGATAGCAAATTATAAAAACAATATATAACATGCTATCACGAATAAAAAAATTGTGCTTATCCTTATTAATAATTGCGTTGAGCTTCACTGCAAGCTCACAAGATAAACCTAACATTGTACTAATTTTTGTAGATGATGCCGGTTATAACGATTTTGGTTTTCAAGGAAGTGACGATTTAAAAACACCACATATAGATAAACTCGCAAAATCTGGAGTTACTTTTAAACAAGGCTATGTTACAGATCCTACTTGTGGTCCCTCACGAGCTGGTTTAATGACAGGAATGTACCAACAGAAGTATGGCTATGAAGAAATAAACGTTGTAGGCTATATGAGTAAAAACTCTGCCCTACTAGGTGAAGATATGGGTTTACCTGTAAAGCAAAAAACGATCGCTAATTACCTTAAAGACCTTGGTTATAAAACAGCTATTTACGGTAAATGGCACTTGGGAGATGCCGATCGTTACCATCCTACAAAACGTGGTTTCGATGAGTTTTACGGTTTTAGAGGGGGTGATAGAAGTTACTATGCTTATAATGATCCAGACAAACTCCATATGGATAAACGAATGGAATCTGGTTTTGGTAATTATGAAGAACCTGCTAAATACGCAACCGATTTATTTGCAGAAAAAACAATTGATTTTATTGAAAAAAATAAAGACAATCCATTCTTTGTCATGGTATCTTTTAACGCTGTACATACGCCTTTAGAATCTAAAAAAGAAGATTTAGAAAAATTCCCCAATTTAATAGGTAAACGGAAAGAGTTAGCAGCAATGACTTTAGCCCTAGATAGGGCCTGCGGGACGATCTTAAACAAACTTAAAAACCTAAAATTAGACAAAAACACGATAGTTGTATTCACCAATGATAATGGTGGACCAACAGATAAAAACGCCTCTATTAATTTACCATTAAGTGGCACAAAATCAAATCATTTAGAAGGCGGTATTAGAGTTCCTTTTGTAGTGAGCTGGCCTGAAAAATTATCAAAAAACAAAACATATAATTACCCCGTGAGTACATTTGACTTATTACCAACATTTTATATGGCAGCTGGCGGAAAAGAAAGTGATTTAAAAAATATCGATGGCGTAAATTTACTACCTTATCTATTAGGCGAAAATAAAGACAGACCGCACGAAACACTATTCTGGAAAAAAGATGTACGTGCAGCTGTTAGAGACGGTGACTGGAAATTAATACGATTTCCAGACAGACCCGCTATGCTATTTAACATTTCAGAAGATGAAAAGGAATTAAAAAATTTAGCATATCAACATCCTAAAAAAGTTAAAGAACTTTACAAGAAAATTTTTGAATGGGAAATGACTTTAGAAAGACCTCTGTGGTTATTAAAACGAAAATTTGAACGTTATGATATTAATAGAATGGATGATTATTGGAATATAAAAAATGAAGATTAATACATCACAAATACTCAATTTCTCTCTTGTAATACTTATGTTTACAAACACAAGTTGCAAACAAGTTAACGACAATGAAATTTTAACGAATCAAGAAACAACATCAAAAATCGTTGATACCTTACCTTTTTCAGATCCTAAAAATGAAGGTGAATGGATTTTAAATGAAACCATTAGCGACGAATTCGAAGGCAATTCAATTGATACCACAAAATGGTTTGTAGAGGGTCAAAATGGAGATTATTACATCTGGAAAGGTAGAGCCCCTTCTCAATATGTACCTCATAATGTTGTCCTTCAAAATGGGAAGTTAATTATAAAAACGCAATGGGAACCAGACTATGCATTCGTTAAAGAAAGTTATGCAGATGGTGCAAATAACGATACTTATGGAATTCATAAAGGAAAACCATTACCCGTAACCACAGCAGCTATAGTAAGTAAAAAAAGATTCTTAAATGGTTACATGGAAATTAAATCAAAAGCACCGCATGCAGCCATGACCGCTGCTTTTTGGGCCATTGGTTACGAGCAAGAATTGGACATGTACGAACAGCTGGCAGTTCCAAAAATTGAAGGTACTATAAAACATAACACCAATAGAACAGTTGTACATGATTGGAGCCCGCCAGCAGTAAGACCTACTAAAGTATTTGGCTACGATGACATGTTACCTTACACAACCTCAGATAATTTTCATATCTATGGTGTAGAATGGGGAGAAGATTATTTAAAAGTGTACAGAGATGGTCAATTTGTAAAGTCATTCCATCAAGATAAATTAGGTACAGATTGGGTACTTAATAATCCAATGGAAATTTGGATAGACTCTGAAATTTTTAAATGGTTAGGTGTTCCTCACGAAGAAGAATTACCAGCAACTTTTGAAGTAGAATACATGCGAGTTTGGCAAAAATCATCAACCAATTTATTATCCAAAGACAGAGCATTCTATGGTTTTGAAGGTCCCATTCTTTTTGAAGAAAATCCAAGACCTTTAACGATGGTTCCAGAAGATTCAAAACCTAACGATTATCAGAAATTTTGGCTTTTTAATGAAGGCTCCGAAAAATATTTAAAAATAACAGAAGGCCATTATGCTAGCGGTGTAGAAGCACTTCAATTTATTGGATATGGTAAAAATGATTCACTTAACGTAGAAAAGGTTTTAGCAAAAACACCAAAAGGCGCATTAAAACTTTCTAAAGGAAACTATGAATTATCGGCCAAAGTCTGGCTAGATCAAGGAAGAATAACAGATACAATTCATGTAACTTTAATGAATCCTAAATTAAATTTACAATTTAATGGATTGAAAAAAATGCCGAGACTTGAATGGGTAACGGTTAAGACTACGTTTTCAAGAATAGAAGCATCTACTGTAGACGATGGAATAATTATAGAACTTAAAAAAGAAGATTTACCACCAACGAAGGCTGCAAAGCTATTTATTGACGATATAGAAATTACCAAAGTAAACTAATTTATACAAATGAAATTTAATAATTTTATCTTCCTAGTAGGGTTTAGTGCAATAATCATGAGCTGCAAAGCACAAAATCAACCAACAACAAAAGAAAAGATTGAACAAGCTGCAGCAATGCCATTTTCTGACCCTGATAATACTGGAGGTTGGATAATGAATACTGAGCTTAGTGATGATTTTAATGGTAAAGAAATTGATACTGTTAAATGGTTTGTTGAAGGTAGAAATGGTGATTACTACATTTGGAAAGGTCGTGCGCCTTCACAATTTGTTCCTCAAAATGTTTCTGTTAAAGATGGAAAATTAAAATTAAGAACAGCTTGGGAGCCAGATTATAAATTTTATGATGAAAGCTATGCAGATGGTGGAATGGGTTCTTCTAAATATGGTGTTTTTAAAGACGGCACACCAATGCCTGTTACAACTGCCGGAGTTTTAACCAATAAACGTTTCTTATATGGTTACATGGAAGTGCGTTCTAAAGTAGGAAACGCAGCTATTACTGGAGCATTTTGGGCAATTGGTCATGAACAAGAATTAGATGTTTATGAGTTAATGGGAAATCCTAAAAACAAAAAAGGGAATATTCGAGAGGATTCTTATTTAGCAACAGCTCACGATTGGAGTCCGCCAGCAAAAAGACCAACTAAGATTTTTAACCACATAGAAAATTTAGATTTTAGAACAGCAGATGATTTCCATGTCTATGGCGCAGAATGGGGGGTTGACTATTTAAAATTATTCATCGATGGTAAGATGATTCGTCATTTCACACAAAAAGAATTAGGAACTGCTTTTGTTCTTAATAATCCAATGGAAGTATGGTTAGATTCTGAAATATTCTTTTGGTTGGGATTGCCTGATAAAGAAGAGTTGCCCGTCGATTTTGAAATAGACTATATGCGCGTTTGGCAAAAGCCATCAGATAATATATTAGTAAAAGATGCTGCTTTTTATGGCTTTGAAGGACCTATTTTATATGAAGAAAATCCAAGACCATTAAAATTAGTTCCTGAAAATTCTGAGACTAATGATTATCAAAAATTCTGGATTATAGATGAAGCCTCATCAAAATTCTTAAATATTGCTTATGGCGATTATCATAAAGGAGTGAATAGTTTAGAGTTTACTGGATACGGTAAAACGGACACTTTAGAAGATGAAAAAGTGGTTGCTTTAGGGCCAGAAGGCTCATTAAAATTAGAGGCAGGAAACTATACGTTAAGCGCAAAAGTATGGTTAGATCAAGGTGTAATACCAGAAAACCTTTACGTGATATTACAAAATCCTAAATTGGAGGTTACATTTTCAGACCTTAGAAAGTTACCAAGAAGAGAATGGATAACAATTGAAGCCGATATTTCTAGAACTAAAGCTTCTGCTGTAAACGATGCGCTAGCTATAGAAGTTAGAAAGAAAGATTTGCCAAAAATTAGAGCGGCAAAAATTCTAATAGATGATATTCAGATTAAAAAAAAATAATTTGAGTAACCTTACTTAAATCATAATAATCAAACAAATTACTTTAAAATTAAGCTTAGTCTAAGTTTAATTAAATAAAATATATTAATAATGAGCACTCATAGTAAAGCAATAACAAACACCTCAGAAAGCCCATATGTAAAATTAAAAAGCATCAATTTTGGCGACTGTAAATGGAATTCTGGCTTTTGGTCTGAAAAAGTAAAAAATGCAGAAGACAAAATGTTGCCTTACATGGGAGAACTTTTATGTGGTGATATTGGTCATGGACTTAATAATTTTAAAATTGCGGCTGGAGAAAAAAAAGGTGAACACAAAGGTTTTTACTGGCATGATGGCGATTTCTATAAATTTATGGAAGCTAAAATGTACATCTACGGTCAAACCCAGGATGACAAATTGCTTAAAGAATTAGACGAATACATTGCTATTATTGGTAGGGCTCAAGAACAAGATGGATACATACATACGCACATTCAAATTACAGAAGGTGCAGATCGTTTTGAAAACAGAAAATACCACGAAATGTATAATTTTGGACATTTATTTATTGCAAGTTCTGTTCATTATCGCATTACTGGCCAAAGCAATTTCTTAGAAATAGCTATTAAAATGGCAGATTTACTGTACACTTATTTCATGCCAGACACAAAACATTATCAACGTTTTGGTTTCAACCAAACTCAAATTATGGGCTTGGTAGAATTGTACAGAACTACAAAAGATAAAAAGTATTTAAATCTTGCTGAAAAATTTATTAATAGACGTGGAACTTTTGAAATTAAACACGATTCTACTACAATAGGTTATCCTATTGGAGATATGGTACAAGAACGCACACCGTTTCGGGAATCTAAAGAAGCTGTTGGCCATGCAGTATTAGCCCTTTATTATTATGCTGGTGCTGCAGATGTCTATGCTGAAACTGGAGAAAAAGCACTTATTGATGCCTTAGATAAACTTTGGGAAAACGTTACAGGTAAAAAAATGTACGTCACTGGAGCAGTTGGTCAAGCACATTACGGAGCATCAACCAGTTTAGATATGATTGAAGAAGGCTTCATTGATGCCTATATGATGCCTAACATGACAGCTTATAACGAAACTTGCGCCAACCTTTGTAATGCGATGTTTAGTAGCAGAATGATGGGAATTAATGGTGAGTCTCGTTATGCCGATATTATGGAATTAGTCTTGTATAATAGTGGGTTATCTGGAATTAGTTTGGAAGGAAAAGACTACTTCTACTCTAACCCACTTCGAATGGTGAATAATTCAAGAAATTACGGAGCACACGATAATGCAACTGAAAGCCCTGAAAGACAGCCTTATTTAGAATGTTTTTGCTGTCCACCAAACTTGGTAAGAACCATTTGTAAAACTTCTGGTTGGGCCTATAATTTATCTAAAAATGGTGTTGCTGTCGTTTTATTTGGTGGAAATAATCTAGATACAAAAATGCTTGATGGTTCCAACTTAAAACTATCACAAGAAACTGATTACCCTTGGAAAGGATTAGTAAAAATAACTGTTGATGAGTGTAAAGATTCAACATTTGAAATCAAAGTTCGAATTCCTAAATGGGCAACAGGAAGTACATTAAATGTTAACGGAGAAAATATCGAAGTTACACCAGGTACATTTGCAAGTATTGAAAGAAATTGGAAAGCTGGAGACGCGATAACTTTAGACATGCCAATGGGTATCAAACTTATTGAAGGTCATAATAGAATTGAAGAAGTACGACATCAAGTCGCAGTAAAAAGAGGGCCAATTGTTTATTGTATAGAAACGCCAGATCTGCCTAAAAATACAGGAATTCTAGATGTGTATTTAAATGCTGATTCAGAATTAAAAGCAGAGTACAAACCTAACTTTTTAGAAGGTGTAACAATCATAGAAGCAGAACTTTTAATAAGAGAAGATAAAACGAATGAGATCTATCAAGCCATTACAAAACCGCAATTTAAATCTCATAAAACACAACTCATACCCTACTATGCTTGGAGCAATAGGGGTCAAGCCGAAATGACTGTATTTATGCCTGTAATTTGGAATTAATATAAAAAAAAATATGAATAGTAGACACTACTTTAGTCAAATTTATAAGGTATTTACTTTAAGTGTTATATTAAGTCTATTGACTTCATATACTATTTATGCGCAACAAAATGGTAATGTTCGTTTCACTGAAATATTTAAAGAATTCCCCAGACAAGATAAGAACCTTAGAAAATGGGATGCCCCTGTGGTTGCAGATTTAGATCAAGACGGTTATCCTGATTTATTAATTAATGATCATGGTTTTGGTGTTCAAGTACAATGGAATAATAAAGGAACATTTACCAAACCTTATGATATCATCATGGGAGATTTACATGGCATTTCGATTGGCGATTATGATAAAGATGGTAATCTTGAGGTTATTATGTCTCGTGGTGGAGGTTCCGGCAGTAATGCCAGAAATTCTAAAATGTATCGTGTTTCCAAAAATAGAAAATTTATAGAGTTACCTAATTTTAAAGAACCATTGGCTTTAATGCGAGGAAGAACCGTCGCATTTATTGATGGTGATAATGATGGTGATTTGGATTTACTAAATTTTGCATTTCCTGATGATGATAAAAAAGGAAAAAGCGAAAATTATGTTTATGAAAACAATGGTAAAGGTGAATTGATATTACATTCAACTTTACCAGCCATAAAAGTTAATGGCCAGAAAACCTTGGTAACAGATTTTAATGGGGACGACGTTTTAGATTTAATTATGTACGGGAATGGTCCGGTTAAAGCCTATAAAGGAAATGGTGATTTAACATACAAAGATGTCTCTAAAAAAATATTTCCTAGAGATATAGAACATGTTTCAGGAATTGTAGAAATAGATTACGATAACGATGGGGATTTCGATTTATACATTAGTAGAGGTTCAGAATTTGCAAAAGGAGAAACGTTTTATGATAAAAAAGCAAAAACTCTTGGATTCTTCACAAAACGTGGCGAATTAGAACTTGAAGATATAGAAATTGGTGAGGTGTTAAATATGGAGAACTTCCAATCTCAATGGCCTAATAACGATACGTATTATATTGGTGAAGCTTCTTACGATTACAAATTTAAAGGTGAAACACATTCAGGGAAAGACATTAGATTAGTTAATAGTGATGCACTTGGTTTTCCAGATAATCCTAATTATAAAGATAAGAAAGGTTGGTATATTGGCTACGTTGGCAATAAGAAATGGCGTATTTCTGGTTTTCTTTGGGCACCAGCATCTGGAGTTGTTCATGGGATAGAACATTATTCAGAAGGAAAACACCCTGAAGGATTAAAAGACATTTTATTAGAAAATAAAGGAGATAAGTTCAAAGACATTACCAAAGAATTTGGTCTTTCCAAAAAAGAACATAATATGGGCGTTAGTGTTGCAGATTTTGATAATAATGGTTTTCAAGATTTACTTGTTACAAGGCGAGGTAATTTAATACATCCTAACGAGTCGATTATTTATTTGAATAAAGGAGAATTAAAATTTGAAAAACTAGAAAATCATAAAATAATTTCTACTGAGCGTGGTGCTATTGGTATGGCAGCCGGAACTATAGATTATAATTTAGATGGTAAAATAGATGTCGTAGTTGGTAACGAACGTGGAAAATGGCATTTGTTTAAAAATTTAATATCCAATAATAACTATCTCACCATAAATGTAGGGCATTCGGCTAAAGATAACGTATCACCTCTGGGAGCTAAAGTTGAATTTAATTCATGCGGAAATAAACAAATAAAACGGGTGGGTTCTACTGGATCTTCCTATTCCTTAAGTCATGATAATTTTGTGCATTTTGGGACAGGGAATTGTTCCAAAGACATAAATGTAAAAGTGACTTGGACCAACGGTGAAAGCATATTACAACAAATTTCAAAGACCAATCGAATAATAAAAATCGGGAATTAAGCAGCCCTTATATTAAAACTAATTAATACATATATCATATGAGTTCTTTTAAAAAAAATGCATTTATATATTCTACCATTGTCGCTATGGGTGGATTTGTTTTTGGTTTAGATGCGGCATTAATTTCTGGTGCTTTTAAATTCATCACTGCCGAATTTGATTTAAATGAATGGCAAGTTGGAGCTCTAGGTTTTGGTCCAGGCATAGGTGTTCTAATTGCATTACCACTAGCTGCATGGGCAAGTAATGCTTATGGACGAAAAGCGACCTTAAAAATCATTGCAGCATTATATTTAATATCTGCTTTAGGATCTGCATTTGCGCCTTCATTTATGGCCTTGTTTATAGCTCGCTTGCTTGGAGGTTTAGCGTTTAGTTCTATTACCTTGGCAGCAATGTATATTGGTGAAATTGCACCAGCAGAAACACGAGGAAAATTAGTATCTATGACACAAATTAATATTGTTATTGGTCTCACAGCTGCTTATTTTATAAATTACTGGTTGCTACAAGTCACCGATTCTGGTGCCGAATGGATAACATCCTTTGGTATTAAACAATACACTTGGAGATGGATGCTCGGTATTGAAATTATTCCTGCTCTAATCTGGTTTGGATTATTATTTATGATTCCTAGAAGCCCAGCTTGGTTGGTTTATAGAGGAGAAATAAACGAAGCAAAACAAACCTTAACCAAAGTTATTCCAGAAAATGAAATAGAAACGCAGGTTTCAGAAATGCAACTAAGTGTCTCAGAAAGTAACCAAGATAGATCAGCTGGAACACAATTAAAGGCTGTTTTTAGTAAACCCATGCGTATTATTGCTATTGTAGCTTTTACATTAGCAATTGTACAGCAATCTACTGGTATTAATGCGATTTTAACATACGCACCTACGGTTATGGAGCAACTTGGGCTTGGTGAAGACGCCGCTTTTCAACAAGCCATATGGATTGGCTTGGTAAGTGTTATTTTTACTATTTTCTCTTTAGTTTTAATTGATAAGTTAGGACGACGCTCAATGATGATTTGGGGATTAGTATGGGTTATATTAAGTTTAGGAATCTGCGCTTATGGATTCGGAACTGCAAAATATGAAATCACTAATGAAGCTATTGCAGAAATGAATGATATTCCAGAAGTTAATAAGCTAACGACTCTTGTTGGAAAACAATATGCAACAGACATCGAATTTAAAGAAGCTATAAAAAGTGTGATGGGTAATATTTCCGCAAGAGATAACTCCAGTTTATTCTTACAAAAATTTGCTGTGTTGAATGCCACTTTAATTCTAATAGGTATTCTAAGTTTTATAGCAGCTTTTCACTTTTCTGTAGGACCAATAATGTGGGTATTATTATCTGAAATTTTTCCAATTTCATTACGAGGTATCGCAATACCATTTTTTGCATTATTATCTAGTGCTATTAGCGCATTAACACAATTCTTTTTCCCTTGGCAGCTTGCCAATATGGGAGCCAGTAGTATTTTCATATTTTACGCTGCTATTGTATTTGTTGGGTTATTAATTTTATTTAAATTCTTACCAGAAACTAAGAATTTAACGATTGAGCAGATTCAAAGTAAGCTCGAGAACAAATAATAATTTCAAAATAAAAGCTATGAAAAAAACTAAAAAACGATCAGTCCTAATTTTGGTATTCACATTGCTTTTTGCAATAATGAATATCTCTTGTTCAAGAGATTCTGATTCAAAACCTGAAGATATTAATGACCCGATTGTAAATGATCCTGTTAATGATGATCCTGTTTATAATCAAGATTTTCCTTTATCAGACCAAGATAATATTGGTAATTGGATTTTAAACACTAATGTAAGCGACGAATTTAATACTGGAACTCTTGATGAGGAAAAATGGCAAATTCAAGGTAAAGATGGAATATATAAATCTAATTTTGTTGGTAGACATCCTTCACAATTTTCACCCAATAATGCGATTGTAGAAGACAACAAGTTGAAAATTCAAACAAAATGGGAACCCGATTTTCCATTTTCTGATGCTACAAGAGAACAATGTGGCGAAACTTATAGTTACGAAAATATCACCACCGCTGCAGTTATTAGTAGAGAACAATTTCAGTATGGCTACATGGAAATACGCTCTAAGGCTGCTAAAGCTAGAATAACTAGTTCATTTTGGACTACTGGTTTTCAATCAGAATTAGACATGTTTGAAATGTTTGGAGGTCCTAAAGCAGGGGAAACAAGTTTAAATTGGAGAAAACGATTAAAGTTTAATATCATTAGCTGGAATCCTAACAATGCATATTACTTACCTAGTGGAAATGGACCAGCACATACCAGAAATATTCAAGCAGATGAGAATACTGCTGATGATTTTCATGTTTATGGATTCGACTGGACACCAGATTACATAAAAGTTTATATCGATGGAAAACTTCATCCTAATGGTACAATTTTAAAATCTGTAATTACGAGTAATGGTTCAGATCCAGATCGTTGGACTACTGATGTTCCTTATTCGATATGGTTTGATTCGGAAACATTTTGTTTTTTAGGTTTACCAGAAGAAGCAGATTTGCCCGTAAATTATGAAATAGACTACATTAGAGTTTGGCAAAATAATTAAAGTTAATCTTTTACAGTAATTTCAAACAAAGAAAATTTAAGATAAAATAATGTTGGCAACAGATAATTTTGGTGCTAATAATTTGTCTAATATTTAAGAAATTGCCATGTTAGAGAAAACTAAAATTATTAAACTCACTTTTATGAAATTACGTGTTATTTTGATTGTTTTTTTAATCCTTGCGATAAGCTGTAAGACTAAAGAAACAAAGAAAGAAGAAACGCCTAAAAAACAACCTAACATTTTGTTTATAGCAATTGACGATTTACGTCCTGAAATTGGCGCATATGGTTCAGATATTGCCGTTACTCCAAATTTAGACAAATTCGCAAGCCAAGGTTTGTTATTTAATAGAGCTTATTGCCAAGAAGCAATTTGTAGTCCGTCAAGAGCAAGTTTAATGACGGGAGCACGACCAGAGACCATTAATGTTATAGAGAATTTCACATATTTTAGAGAAGCGAATCCTGATATCATTACATTGCCGCAACACTTTAAAAATAACGGTTACGAAACCGTTCATACGGGTAAAATTTATCACAAACCATCATTTGCAGATTTAGACTTGTCCTGGAGTAGAACACCTGCTCAAGATAAAATGACCATAAAAAAAAGTAATACACCAGGAGGTTTTGCTAAAAAAGAGAGTCAGGATATGTTTAAAAAAAATCAAGCAGATATGATTTCAAAGTATGGTCCTGATGCACCAAGAAATGGTTTAGGTAAAGGTCCTGCTTACGAAAATGCAGATGTACCCGATACTTTTTATGAAGATGGTTATAATGCAGAATTAGCAATTGTAACTATGAAGGACATGTTAGAGAAAAACCCTAACAAACCGTTCTTCCTAGGAATGGGAATGAAAAAACCGCATCTAGATTGGTTGGCGCCAAAAAAATATTGGGATTTATACGATCCTAAAGATATTCAATTGGCTAAGCAAACCTCTAAGCCAGAAAATGGTGCCGCTATGGGTTTACATCCTTCTTTTGAATTGCGTGCCAGATATGGAATTCCTAAAAAAGGACCAATTGATGACGAATTAGGAAGAACTCTAAAGCATGCCTATTTAGCTTCTGTATCATACATCGATGCACAGGTTGGTAAAATGATAACAGCTTTAGAAGAAGCTGGCATCAGAGATAATACTATAATTATAGTTTGGAGTGATCATGGATGGCATCTTGGAGATATGGGAATTTGGGGGAAAGCAACCAATTATGAAATAAGTACAAGAGTTCCATTAATGATCTGGACACCAAATATGCCAACGGGTACTAAAGGAAAAAAATCCAATGCTTTAGTAGAATTGGTCGATATGTATCCTACTTTGGTCGAATTATCTGGTTTAGAAACTCCAAGTCATTTAGAAGGACAGAGCTTTGTACCATTAATTAAAAATCCAAATCAAGATTGGAAAAAAGCAGCATTTAGCCAATTCCCAAACCCTGCTTTAAGAGAATGGGCTGCAAATCCTTTATCTCAAGGTATGCGAGAAACTTATTTTGGACCATTAATTGAAGAAGTTGAAGATAAAATAAAAAAGCAGCAAGGAAATAAATGGAATCGCGATTTGTTTGAAAATAATGTAATGGGATATGCCATGAGAACAGATAGATATAGAATTATTGTCTGGAAAGATTATAAGAACCCTGAAAAAGATCCAATATTCGTAGAGCTCTTCGACCATAAAAATGACCCAAAAGAGACTAAAAATATTGCTGGAGACCATCCAGAAGTTGTAAAAGATTTAATTATACAGTTTAATAAAGGTTGGAAAGGCAATCTTGCTGCCAATTAGCATTTATAATAAATTTATGATTCATAAAACTTTTACTAGAGTACGTTTATTTTTAAGAGTTACATTGTTTTTTTGTTTCTTAACTTTAAGCTGTGCAGCACAATCCAATTTAACATCTAATTTAGAAATAGAACCTACTTTTTCCGAAAGTTCTAAAATAATTCAATTAGAAGAACGCTCGCGAAGAAAATTTGATAACGCTGTTATTGCAGACTTAGACCAGGATGGTTATTTAGATTTACTACTTACAGAACATGCACGTCAAGTAGAATTATTTTGGAATAATAATGGCACTTTTGTTAAAGGAAAACCTTTTATTTTTGGCGACACACATGGCATTGCAGTTGGAGATTATGATTTTAACGGGCGCATTGAAATTTTAGTACAACCAGGCGGAGGAGATGGAAAAAATCCTAGACGTGTAGGTTATTATCAAGTTAACCGCGATAGAACTATTGTAAAAGGTGGCGATTTTAGCCACTTTGAAGGCAGCCGTGGTCGAGCCGTAAAACTTATTGATATAGACCATAATGGTTCATTAGATTTGTTAACATCGGCATTTCCAGCACTAAAAGCATTAGATAAAGGGAATGCGATATATAAAAGAGATAAAAAATTAGCATTTAAGTTTCAAAATTATTTACCCCATGCAGACCGTATGGGAATGCGTACGTCTTTAACCGATTTTAACAATGATAACATTACAGATATTCTATTTCATGGTGGCAAAAAACTAGTTGCCATTCAAGGAAAAAAAGACGGTACTTTTATTGATGTAACAGATGCTGTTTTTGGAAATATTTCAAAATTGAATCAAGTGAATAGCATTTCTGAAATAGATTTTGATAACGATGGTGATTTCGATTTATTCTTAACACGCTCTAAACTTCCTTTTCCTTCTGAAAGTGATTATGATGAAGATAATAAAAGATTCTATTTTTTTGCCAGAAGAAAACCTTTCAATTTGACTCTTAAAGTCCAGGGCGACTTAAAAGTTGAAAACCTTCAAATGGCATTCCCAAACTTCGATATTAATATTGGAGCTAAAAAACAGTTATGGAAACGTAAAACAGATAGACATGGAAATCAAGATTTTATATTAAAACCAGAAAAATCGAAAGGTTTTCCTGAAGACTTCTCAAAAAAAGGCCTATATATTGGGTATTTAGGTGATGGTAATTGGCGAATAGCTGGTCATACCAATTCGCCAACTACAGCGGTTATTCATAACGTAGTGGAAAAACCAGAAACTATCGAACTCAAAGAAATGCCTGCCAAATTACTCGAAAACCGAGAAGGTAAATTCATAGAAGTAACTGCAAATTATGGCATTGACATAAAAGAACAAACGAGTAGCTCTGCAATTGGTGATTACAATAATGATGGCTGGGCAGATATTTTTGTCATACGCTTCGGAAATTCAGCAAAAGAAACCAAACAGATTTTATATCTCAATCAAAACGGAAAAACTTTCACACGCTCTAATTCTCATGGTATTATCTCTAAAGAACTAGGTGCAACAGGTATGGGGGCTGATGCTTTTGATTACGATAAAGATGGTGATTTAGATCTCGTTTACGCCAACGAACGCGGGAGATGGCATTTGTTTACAAACAACAGCAAAATAAATGTCAATAAATTTATTGAAGTTAATGTGGGCTATTCTCCATCTGGTAAAGCAACTGCGATGGGAGCTATTTTAACGTTCAATGCTTGCGGAAACATATATAAACGTAGAGTTGGTCAAACTTCATCTTCTTATTCTCATAGCTTAAACACCTATTTACATATAGGTTTAGGATCATGCGAAGCTATTGAAAATGCAACAGTAACTTGGAGTAATGGCGAGACTATAAAATTAAATATTGATCGTTTAAATAAATTTTATACCGTTGGAAGATCTGATCTAAAAAATTAAAACCAAATGATTAACGCTTATTTCATAAAATTAAATTTAGGCCTCTTACTTTTAATATTAAGTACAAACTGTTCTGCTCAAGAGCATACGGTTTCGGTTAAAAAAAATTATAAAGATTGGAATTGGGAGAATGTACATGTTGCAAAAAATAAATATATAAGTCTCGCTGTTGTTCCTGATGCCGCAGGAAGAATTTTAGAATATAATTTAGGTGAAGTCCCTTCGCTTTGGATAAACGATGAATTAAAAGGAAAAACATTCCCTGCGACTGATGAAGTAAAACAAAACGAATGGCGAAATTTTGGCGGGTATCGATTAGTACCTCTTCCTTTTGAAAATTGTTCGGTAGATAAAGATGGAAACAGAGGAAAACGTTGGCCTCCTCCTGCAATTATAGGGGATGCTAAATATGAAGTTACAAAAGGCAAAAATGATTTAGGTTTTGAAACCATAGAAGTCAAATCTGGTATTCAACCCTTACCTGTACCAAAGTTTTTTAAAAATCAAGGCTTTGTTCATCCAAATAAAGTTGAAGAACAATTACAATATTCAAGGACGCTTTATATTGAACCTAATAGCAGTTTGGTGTTTATAGACCATAAATTAAAAAATGTTGGTGTTTCTAACGTAAAACGCGGGCTCAAAATTTCAAGTCAGCATGTATCTGAAACGACTAAAGGCTTGCACGACGGCAAAAACTATGTCGCTTATGTTCCTTTTGATAAAAATTTAAAATTACCAAACGGTAAACAGTTTG
The DNA here is from genome assembly GCA_937959395.1 of uncultured Flavobacteriaceae bacterium. Classification (GTDB taxonomy): domain Bacteria; phylum Bacteroidota; class Bacteroidia; order Flavobacteriales; family Flavobacteriaceae; genus JAHDGB01. The sequence goes on from CALGLR010000033.1 coordinate 21,577, forward strand.
AAATTACTACAAATGCAGATCAACGTTGGAGGTATCTTAATCGAAACCGTTTTAAATTAGATAAAAAAAATCCAGAACATATAGAGAAATACTATAATCATGGCACCAATTGGAATGGTGAAGTTGCTCCAGGAATCTACGAAGTCGCTTATGATTATAATCAAATGGCAGGCATACACATGATAGCTTCAGACTCTTGGTTATGTTATGTTAACAAAAAAACCAATACTGCTTTTGCAAAAATTATGGAACCTTATAATTCAAAACTAGAATACGATCATGGCCTAAACAATGCTATATTTTGCAGTGGTTTATCTGAAGGTTATATAGAAACTGAAGTACAAACACCGTTATATGATTTGGCACCAAATAAAAGTTTTAATTACAGAGAAATACATGGTGCTGCACAAATTGAAAACTCACCTATCCTAGCAGTAAAATTAGCAGGGATTACAACAAGAAAAATGACCTTTACTAATTCTGAAAAATTTATTGAAGGTACTTATGGTGTTTTTAAAGAAGGAACTGCAGTATTGGAATTTAAAAAAAACGATAAAATTTTAAAAACTCAAAAGCTAGGCTTCGTTAATCCTTTAAATGTTTTTAAAGTAAATGTTGCAGTAGATAAACCTAAAAATTTTGATACCATTCAAATTGTAATAATAAGCTCAAATACTAATAAAACTGTTTTAGACCACTTAAATTTCTAATAAAGAATGAAAACTAAATCTTTATATATTGTAATTTTAATTTTCATATCCTCATTTACAACTGCAACATCACAGTCATTAGATGCTATTGCTAAAAACAAGATTATTAAACTAAAAAAGGTTATTAAAAACTTAAGAAAAAAGAATATTGAAACTTCTAAAGAAGAATTAGCAATAACAACTGCTGAAATATTCCTAGAGTTTGCTAATTGGGATGAAAAAAATCTAGATGAAAACGCGCGAATGTATAAAATCGAGCACTTTTATAGAAAAGATGCCGAAAAAACGGCAAAAAATTTAGCTGAATTTGAACGAAAAGAAGTCATCCTACTTCTTGATGAAACTATTGCAGATGCTACCAAATTATTAAATGGGGATTATAAGAGAACACCCTATGTTAGACCAGATTGGTCAAAATTAAAAGTGGTAGATAGTCGTATATTAAATGGTGACAAGCCCGTATTTTTATCTGATTATACTTGGAGACCACGAACAAAAAAACTGAACACGTATTTTGGTGATTTAAATAACTTCTATATAGATCCTATTCAATTAAAAAATAAATCAGGAAAACTCGATGAGAATGTTAAAAAGAAATTACTAAATAATCAATCTGATAATGCAGGTTTTGTATTTATAGGGCACAACGCACCAGAATGGACAGCAGAAACCTATGGGGAAAATTTTAATAAAATAAAAGGGAAACCATTTACGCGTTATGACATAGATAATCCTGGAGCCAAGGAAATGCTTTCTCACCTATTTAAATCGATTGTACCAGATTTAGCAGGAACAAAATACACACAATTGGGCTATTTGCTAACTAACGAGCCACGTTGGACAAATCATACCGATGGGCAACAATTTGTTTACTTTAGAGCAGATGTTTCTAATTATACGATTGAAAAATTCAAAAAATGGCTTCAAAAAAGACATCGAACAATTGAGAATTTAAATACCCTTTGGAGTACTAATCTCAAAGATTTTAACGCTGTTAACTCTACCCTTCCAGTAGATTTAAAAGAGCGAGGTACTGCAAAATGGTATGATTGGACCACTTTTAACCACGAACGCGTTACAGACTGGTTTATTTTTATGAAAGCCGAAATTCGCAAATACGATCCAAACGCAAAAGTACACTTAAAAATAATGCCTTCTATTTTTACAAATAATGATGCAGATTCTGGAATCGATTTTGAAGTATTAACGGAGTTAAGCGAAATTAACGGTAATGATATTGCTTCTCATTATAACAATACAAAAAAAACACCTGAGGATTGGCAAAAAAATTATGCATGGGGATGGAGAGAACTTTATATGGGTTACGATTTTTTAAAGTCTGTACAGCCAAAACAAATTAATTTCAATTCTGAAAGTCACTTGCTAAGCGCAAGTCACGTTAGAGATTTGTATATGAATCCAAAATATGCGAGAGCGACTTATTGGGCAGCACATACATTAGGTTTAAATGCGACACAAACCTGGTATTGGCCAAGAAGAGTAGACGGATCATTAAAAGCGAAAACTGGAAAAGGATACCCTGGCTCAAATAATCAACAACCCCGAGTAACGTTTGAATTAGAAAATGCGCTTTTAGATTTGAATCGTTTCTCTGAAGACATTACCACTATTCAAAATCAACGCAAACCAATTCGTATTTTCTATTCTAAAACAAGTGCGACTCAAAAGTCAACCTATATGGACGATTTATTTGAGTTATACGAAGGTCTAAATTTTGAAGGATTACCTCTAGGTTTCGCCACTCAAAATATAATTAAAAGAATTGATAATTCTGAATGGGATCTTATTTTAATTCATAAAACGGAACAGGTTACCAAAAAGGAATTAAAATCCCTTCAACAGTATTTAGATGATGGCGGAACGATTATTTTAGATAAATTTAGCTTGAAAAATGATGAGTATAACAGGTCTCTTTCAAGTTTAAAAGAAAGTAAAGGTCAATTAATAACTACATCATCTCTATCTGAAATGAAAGAAAAAGCACTTTCAATTACAGAAAACAAAAATACATTACCGGCTATTGAAGTAATTGAAAACAATGGAAATACGTCTAAAAAATGTATATGGAGAGTGGTAAAAAACAACGAAGGACAACTCATATTTTCAATCATAAATGTTGGAAAAGAAAATGTAGAATTAATTATAAGAGACAAAAAAACGAATCTTGTTTTAAAATTTAAGAATAAAATAAATAATACATCAATAAATAGTAATCTTAAAATGCAGCCTTATGAGGTTTTATTTATAGAAGAACTAAAAAAATAAATACAAATCTTTAATTACTAAATAATGACTATTTCAAAAAAAATAATTGCCGTATGTTGTATTGTAACACATTTAGCGACAAGTTGTAGTGCGAATAAAAAAAGTTCTAATGATACGTTAAATTCAATAAAACAAACAACTACTAAAGTAGTTAAAACACCTAAACGACCTAATATCATTATGATCTTATGTGATGATTTAGGATACTCAGACGTTGGTTTTAATGGTTCAAAAGATATTAAAACACCTGCTTTAGATGCCTTAGCAAATACAGGAACTAAATTTACTTCAGCTTACGTTCCGCATCCTTTTTGTGGACCAAGTCGTGCAGGAATTATGACAGGACGCTATGCGCATACTATAGGAGCACAATTTAATCTTCCGCCAAATAGCGAAACTATAGGTGAAGGAATTGATGTTAACGAAAAATTTATGAGTAAAATGCTTCAAGAATCGGGTTATAAAACTGGACTTGTTGGAAAATGGCATCTTGGCGCCAACGCAAAATTTCATCCCAATAAAAGAGGTTTCGATTACTTTTATGGATTTTTAGGTGGCGGACATGAGTACCATCCTAAAATCTATAAACAAAAATATAAAGCTGCTGAAAAAAAAGGGCAGAAAATTATTTTCGATTATTTAAAACCATTAGAAGAGAATGGAACAAACGTCACTAATGATACCGAGTATTTAACAGATGTCTTATCTAACCAAGGTGTGCATTTTATAGAAGAATCTTCCAAAAAAGAAGATCCATTTTTTTTATTCATGTCTTATAACGCTCCACATACACCATTGGAAGCTAAGAAAGAAGATATGGAAGTGTTTTCAAGTATTAAAGATAAAAATCGCCGTACTTATGCCGCTATGGTTTATGCTGTAGATAGAGGCGTAAGTAAAATCGTTAAAAGTTTAAAAACGACAGGTGAGTATGACAATACCTTAATTATTTTTTATAGTGATAATGGAGGACGACCAGATAAAGGCGCTAATAACTTTCCTCTAAAGGGTCGTAAAGGAAGTGTTTACGAAGGTGGTTACCGAGTTCCAATGTTTTTTCATTGGCCAAATATTGTACCATCAGGTATGATTTACGATAAACCAATTTCGGCCTTAGACCTCTACCCAACTTTTTCGAAATTAGCAGAGGCTAAATTACCTGATAGTAAAATATTAGACGGGAAGGACATGTGGACTAATTTTATGGAAAATAAAGAAGTACATGTAAATGACAACATTTTTACTATGAGACACAGAAATGGCTTTAGTGATGTTGGTGTAAGGAATGGTAAATGGAAAGCGGTGAAAGCGTTTAAGGAAAAATGGAAATTATTTGATATAGAAAAAGACATTGCAGAGTCTAAAGATATAAGCTCTAAACATCCAAACGTACTTAAAAAATTAGTTGAGGATGCTAAGGTTTGGAGTAAATCACACATACAACCAAGATGGTGGCATAATGAAAAAACTGGCGAAGAATGGAAAGCAGACGGCATGCCTCATTTTGATCAGGCTTTTAATCTTGAAAATTGAATTATACCAAATGAATTTCAAAAATCATTGTTTTAAATTTGAATTATGTCTCATTTTAAAGCATAATTGGTATTATTCCAGAGAATAAAATAATTATGAGTTTTTATTATAACACATTACCTCTATAAAATTCTAAAACCTTAACACGCAATAAATATTCATATTTAGCATTTGTTAAATTAGTTTTTGCATTTTCTAAGTTGTTTTTACTAGTAATATAAGACAAGAAATTAGAGGCTCCATTATTAAAACGTATTTCGTTTACACGAAAAGATTCTTGAAATGCTTCAACTTGTTTTAGTAAACTATTATGACGTTTAAAAGCATTTTGCATATCAAAATAGACTTGCTCAATAGCATTTTTAATTTGTTGTTCAGTTCGGTCTAATTCAACTAGAGATTCTTCCACTTTTATTTTCTCTAAAGCCACATTGTTTTTGGCCCTAAACCCATTAAACAATGGTATTTGTACTGATAAGCCTATAACTGTATTTAAATTATTATCAAATTGGTCTTCATAACCTATTGGCTTGCCTTCAAATTGAGTTTGATTCGTTTGCACAGGAATTTCTTGATTATTTACAATTACAAAATCTCCAGTTTCTACTAAACTTGTATTCGTTTCGGTAAAGGTTTCTGCGACACTAGAGTAATTTGTATTTAATTGTCCAAAAAATGAAACTTCTGGAGTGAACTGTGCTTTTGCAACACTTACTCCTTTTTTAGAAGCTTCTAAACGTAATTCTCTAGCTTTAAATGTTGCCAAATTATTAAGTGCATCATTATAAACGGCTTCTGAAGATAATTTATACAATTCAAAGTCTAGCAAAATACCTTCAGTTTTAATATCAATATCAGAATCTAAATTTAATAATTGCATTAAACTTAATTTTGCGTTTTTCAAAGCACTTTCTGCCATTAAAATATTGGTTTCATCTATTGTTTTTTGTCCTTTTATATCAGCAAAATCGGCAGGATTACCAACTTCTTCATTAAATAAATTTTCTTGTCTTTTATATTGTTTTTCTGTTGTTCCTATTCTTTTTTTAGTCAATTCTAAAATAGCTCTTGCATTTAATACTTGTAAATAGGTTAATGTAACATTTAACGCTAATGTTTGTTTAACGTCTTCGATTTCCATTTTTGAAGCTTTATTATTTAAACGTTGTTGTTTTATTGTATTTAAAAGCCTAAACCCATTAAAAATAGTAGCATCTAAGTTTAAACGTGCGTTAGAAAAAGTTAATTCCTGATCAATAAAATCGTTAGTAAATGGATCGATACTTCGACCGTTATTAACACCAATATTATAGTTTCCGTTTAAGCCTGGCAGTATATTCATTTTAGATTGTTGAAAATTGATTTTTGCTGTATTGGCTGATAACATTGATGCTTTTAAATCTAGATTATTTTCTAGAGCCAAAGCGATGCAGTCGTTCAAAGTGTAACTCTTAGGAGTTTCTTGAGAAAAAACTGCAGAGTAAAACAGACACAATGATATATATAAAGTGATTTTTAAAGACATAATTTTTGTGATTATTAAGACGCTATGGCACCATCTAAAAGGTTAATAGTTCTTGATCCATAACTGGCATTAGTTTCAGAATGCGTTGCTTGTATAATAGTCACACCTTCACTATTTAATTGCTTAAATAGCTCCATAATTTCTTGACTTTGCTTAGAGTTTAAATTCCCTGTTGGCTCATCGGCTAAAATTAATTTTGGTTTACCTATTAAAGCTCTTGCAATACCTACCAATTGTTGTTGCCCACCACTTAATTGAGTTGGAAACAAATCCTTTTTACCCACACTATTAAAACGATCTAAACTATCTGCTACTAATGCTTTTCGTTCTGAAGGTTTTACATCTTTATACAATAATGGCGTTTCTATGTTTTCATAAACCGTTAATTCATCAATTAAATGGTATGCTTGAAAAACAAACCCGATATATTCTTTGTACAATTTTGAACGATGCTTTTCTTTCATTGAATGTACCGACTCCTCTAAAAAAGTATAAGTCCCTTCTGTAAAATTATCTAACATTCCTATACAATTTAAAAGTGTCGATTTTCCAGAACCTGATGGTCCCATTAAAGAAATAAATTCACCTTCTTCAACATTCAAATTAATATTATCTAATAGTGTTATTTTCTTGCCTCCAGATTTTATAATCTTTGAAGCATTATTCAGTTTTAAAATCATAATAATTCGTTTTTTGATGATTGATGTGTTTCGTTAATCTATTCTAGATATTTCTACATCTCCAATGCTTAGTCCTTTGTCAATAGTTGCATTACCTTTATAATAGAGTTTTGCTTCTCCATAAGCTGTAAATTTTATACGTTGAGAAGATTGAATTTTAAATTCGGCTTCGCCATAGGCTTTAAGTTTTGTTGTTTTATTATCAATAGTTAATAAATCTATTACGCCTTCACCGTATGCCGTAATTGTTTGATTTTTGATCATTCCCTTTTTAATTTCTAAAGTACTTTCTCCATAAATAGTCGTATCAAATTCTTGAAAATTTACAGCATTAAAAACAACCTGAGACTCACCATAAATTTTTAATTTAAAGGCTTCTGAATCAATTTCACTTTTGCATAACGTTGCTTGTTCTCCTCGAATAGAAAGTTCTTCTAATTTCTTATAAGTAACAGTAATTGCAAGTACTTTTCCTTTGTAAATAGGAACCTTCATTTTTACACCGTTTTTAACAACCGTTTTATTTTTTGTAGTTTCCTTAGCATCGTCTAAATACACGCGAAGCGTATTTTGTTTGACTTCAATATTGATTTTATCTTCTGGTTCTGTACTTTCTTCTATAGTAACCGACTCTTCATCACCTTCAATAAAAGTGGCTTCTATGTGTGGACTAATAATCACTTTTGTAAAAGAGTTAACTTCTTTTTTTGTTTGCGAAACGGCTATTTGCGCGATACATATAAAGGCAATAGTTATATAATATATTAGATTTTTCATAATGTTCTTTTTATATTTTTTAATATTTTTTTATTCTGTTTTTAAACTATTTACTGGGTTTGCAATTGCAGATTTAACGGCTTGAAAGCTAACTGTTGCCATAGCAATAAGTATAGCTACGAGACCTGCTATAATAAAAATCCACCAGTTAATTTCTATGCGATATGCAAAATCTTGAAGCCAATCGCTCATTAATAACCAAGCAATTGGAACTGCTATTATAATTGATATAAGTACTAGTTTTAAAAAGTCTTTAGATAACAGCTTTACAATACCAGTAATACTTGCTCCCAAAACTTTACGCACTCCAATTTCTTTTCTACGTTGTTCTGCAGTGTAAGCAGACAATCCAAAAAGACCAAGGCAAGAAATTAAAATAGCTAGCAAGGCAAATATTTGCGAGAGTTTACCAACTAATTGTTCGCTTTTAAACTTGGCATTAAATTGTTCATCAACAAAGGTATATTCAAATGGGAAAGCAGGATTATTCTTTTTCATAACTGCTTCAATTTTTGAAAGTGTTACGCTTGTAGTTACCTCTGCATTTATTTTTATATATAAATATCTGGCGTAATCATTATGATTAAAAAACATTACAGGATCACTAGCGCCATACATATCACCATATAAATAGTTTTTTACAACACCTATTACAGTATAGTCTTTATCCCTTGTTATTTTTTTTCCAATAGGACTCCCAGTTCCCATTAGCTTAGCAAAAGACTCTGTAACTAATGTATTGGTGCTATCTTTTGCTATATTTTCTCCAAAACCGCGCCCTTCAATTAATTCCATTCCTGTAGTTTCTAAAAAATCTTCACTAACGTGCCTAAATGAAATTAATACGTCTTCTGTATCTGTTCCGCCTTGCCATTCTAAACCAGAACCGTTATTTCCACCAGATAATAATTGGGAATTACTTAATGCTATATTTTTTACTGTTCCTGTATTTATTAAATCTTGTTTAATTACCGTATACTTATCAATCATTTCTTGATTAGTTCTCATAGAAATCAACTGGTCTTTATCTAAACCCAAGTCTCTATTTTTTACGTGTTGAATTTGCTGATACACCAAGATTGTACAAATAATAAATACTATTGAAATAGTAAATTGTCCAACCACTAATCCTTTACGAATAAAAGACGCAGAACCACTTGTTGTTTTAATCCCTTTTAATACTTCTACAGGTTTGAAAGAGGATAAATAAAATGCTGGGTACAAGCCTGCAAAAACACCACAAATTAATGCGATACTAAATAGAACAGCAATATGAAACGGATTGGTTAAACCTAAAACTAAGTTTTTTTCAATTAATAAATTGAATTGTGGCAATAATAAAAACAATAGCAAAACACTTATTACTGAAGCGATAAACGACATTATTAAAGCCTCTGCGACAAACTGAACCATTAATCGAGAACGACTAGAGCCCATAGCCTTTCTTACCCCAACTTCGTTTGCTCTTTTTTCACTTCTTGCTGTAGATAAGTTCATGAAATTTACACAAGCAATTAGTAATATAATTAAGGCGATCACAGAAAATAAGCGTACATAAGTTATTCTGCCCCCAGTTACTTTACCGCCCTCAAAATGCGATCTTAAATGCCAGTTTTTAATAGTATGCAAAAAGGCGTAATCATTATTACCTTCGTCTTTAATAGGAATCATTGCACGTACCCCAGCATCTACCGTTTCAAAATTAGCTTCAGGAGATAATTCTACAAAAGTGTCTGAAAAATTATTACCATATTCTTCCATCCATTCGGCACCATCTTGGTAACGTTCAAAAGGTGCTACCCAATCAAAAGGAAAAGAAACATTACTTGGAAGATTTTCAATTACCCCAGTAACAAGATAATTATCTCTATTACTTACTTTAATTACTCTACCTAGTGCTTTTACGTTTTTACCAAAAAGCTGTTCTGCAGTTTCTTGAGTAAGTACAATAGCTTCAGGATTCTTAAAAGCATTTTCTTTATTTCCTTCTATAAATTTTAGACTAAAAATTTCTAAAAAATCTACATCTGCATATCTTCCTGTTCTATTAATTGCATTATCTCCAATACTAAACAATCGTTCGTCACTGCTTGAACGTGTTGCTCTAACAATTCCAGGTATTTCCGTTTTCATTGCTTCTGCCAATGGGCCGGGTGTAGAGTAAAACGTACGCCACTCACCTTCATACTCTTGGTTAGTTGGCACATAGTATACTTGATCTTGTTTGGCAAAATTGTCGTTAAAACTTACCTCATCTTCTACCCAAAGAAATATTAAACTAGCACAAGTAATACCAATGGCTAAACCAAAAATATTTAAAAAGCTATACCCTTTATTTTTACGTAAACTACGGAAGGCTATTTTTATATAATTTAAAATCATAACTGTTTGTTTTTATTGATTGATACTATTAGTATAGTTAAGATGGTGCCAAAAACACAAATATTTGAAAATCAATTTATTATATTTATTTCAAGAGATAAAAGTGTTCGAATTTGATACACTACTTGTTCGTAACCGAACACTTATACCATTTCTTATTTGAAATAACCGTAACTAAAGCTCAATGTCATTAAGTTAAGGGGATTTATTCCTTTTATGTCACATTGAGCGCAGTCGAAATGCTATTAAATCTAAGGGTTAAAATGTCTTCGACTGCGCTCAGACTGACATTTACACCTTAACTTAATGACATTGAACTAAGGTTATGCTTTATTTTTCTAATTTGTATAAAGCAAAAAATCTTCATTTTATTTTACAGTCATTTCAAATAAGAAATGGTATTAAAAACTATTCATCTTTTGATTGATTGATTATTCTGTACGTAATGAATTTACCGGATTAGCCGTTGATGCTTTAAATGCTTGAATACTTACAGTTAGCATTGTAATAACCATAGTTACCAAACCTGCTGCAACAAAAACCCACCAACTAATTGATACTCTATACGTGTAATTTGCTAACCAATTATCCATTAAATAATAGGCTAATGGTGTCGCAATAACTAACGCGATTATTAGAAGAATGAAAAAATCTTTAGTTAACATTTTCAGAACTGTACTTACTTTGGCACCTAGCACTTTGCGAATACCAATTTCTTTCTTTTTTTGTTCAGCCATAAAAGAGATTAAACCAAACAATCCTAAACAACTTATTAATATCGCTAGTGCAGTAAATACTACTGAGATATTAGCTAAACGCTTCTCTTCGGCTATTAATTTTTCAGTTTCTTGATCTACAAAATTGTATACAAATGGTGTACTTTTATTAAATTGTTTCCATACTGTTTTCATTTCTTTTAAAACAGATTCAAAATTTGCAGTTTCCGTTCTAACTAATAACCAATCTAGGCTAGTATCATTATATAATAGTAAAGGTTTCACTTCTTCTTTTAGAGATGCAAAATGAAAATTTTCAGTGACACCAACAATTTCATAAGTATCCGTTTCACCTTCGTACGTAGACAGTATTTTTGTCCCTATAGCATCTTTCAATTTTATATTAAATTCGTCTATAGTAGCTTTATTAACAATAACTTGGTTTTGATCTTCAAGTCGTATATCTCTTCCTACCAAAAGCTGAGTGCCAACAGTATCAAAATAACCTTCGCTTATACCGCTGTTTTTAATTAATACTTGTTCTGTGGGATTTCCGCCAGGTAAATGCCCTCCTATATCACCCATAATAAATTGTGATGGATAATGGCTACTTCCTGACACCGATTTTATACCAGAAATACTACTTATTTTAGTTTTTAAAGCTCCATATTTATCAGAAGCTTCATTGGTTCCCAAACGTATTGCTATTAAATTGTCTTTCTCAAAACCCATATCTTTATTTTGTGCATATTTAACTTGTTGCGTTATTATAGAAACTGTAGCAATTAAACCTATAGAGATTACAAACTGAAAAACGACTAACGCTTTGCGAAATACGCCGCTTCCAGAACTTAAAGAAACGGTTCCTTTTAATACACGAATAGGTTTGATGGATGATAAAATTAATGCCGGATAAATACCTGCAATTAATCCTGTAAACACTCCTAAAACCAATAAGATCGCTGAGACTCTCCAATCTAAAAATTCAGAATAACTAACAAACCCTTGTGTTAATTTGTTTACTAATGGCAATAACAAAGCAGTTATTGGAATGCTTATACCAGTTGCAAATAGAGACAATAAAACAGATTCTCCTAAAAACTGACCAATTAAAGATCTCTTATCGGCGCCAATAGCTTTACGTACTCCAATTTCTTTTGCCCGTTTATTCGCTCTTGCTGTACTTAAATTAATAAAATTAACACAGGCAACCAACTGTATAAAAAGAGCTAGTATTATTAATATATATAAGTAGTTAATATCAGATACAGAGCCAATTTGAAAAGAAATACCTTTTGAATATAAATGAATATCTGTCACTTTTTGTAGACTAAGTTTTTTCTCAAAACCTACCGCTGCGATATCTTTCGCACCTCTTGCATTTAAAAATGCTGGTAATTTACCTTCTACAGTATTCGCGCTTTCTTCTGCATTTAGTTTTACATAGGTATGGATGAAATTTTGTGTTGCAAAATTTTGAACTGTTCTAACGAATTCTCCAAGACCCGGTGTATTAACAGTAATAAAATAGTTTGGGTTTAGATGTGATTTTTTTTGATTTTTATCATCAAAAACACCTGTAACCTTTAGTGTTAGTTGCTCTTCTCCACTGCCGGAAATAATAGTCTTATCTATAACAGGAATATTACCAAATAACTTAATAGCTAAAGTCGAGGATAATACTACCGTATTAGGGGCAACTAAAGCCGTATTAGGATTTCCTTCAATAAAATCGTATTTAAAAATATTAAAAACAGTGGGGTCTGCTAAATAACCTCTTGGCTCATAAAAACCTGTATTGCTCCCTGAAACGCGTATTAAATTCTCTTCTCCTTCTCCCATATATACCAATCGAGCCACTTCTACAACTTCAGGAAAATCTTCTTTCATCGCAAATGCTATTGGCGGACTTGCAGTTGCAGCATTAAATACTTGTCCATCTGGATTTTTAATGAACGTTTGAACCCGATATAATACTTCTGCATCTTCATGGTGATCGTCATAACCCATTTGTGCAAACACATATACAAGAATGCTTAAACAACAAACGGTTCCTATAGTTAATCCTAATAAGTTAATACCCGTTTGTAATTTATTTTTCTGAAGACTTCTCCACGCTATTTTAAAGTAATTCCTAATCATAATGTTTGATTTTTTATTGTTCGTTTTTTGATTGATGATGATTATTCCGTTCGTAAAGAATTCACAGGATTTGATAAGGAGGCTTTTATTGCATGAAAACTAACAGTAAGTAGTGCAATACAAATGGCTGAACCACCTGAGAATAAAAACATCCACCATTTTATATCAATCTTATAAGCAAAATCTTGTAGCCAATTGTACATAACATACCCTGAGATTGGAGCAGCAATTAGAAATGCAATTAATACTAATTTTAAGAAATCGATAGATAATAAATTAACTATTTCAGAAATAGATGCTCCAATAACTTTTCTAATACCAATCTCGCGCTTACGTTGTAATGTGCTATAAGCTGCTAGGCCCAATAATCCTAAGCATGATATTAAAATTGCCAGGATAGCAAAGTATAAGAATAGATTACCAAAACGTTCTTCGCTTCGATATTGTTCGTTGAAGGAATCATCCAAAAAGACATAATCAAAAGGTAGATTAGGTAAAAAAATATTCCATTTATCTTCAATGGCAGCTAATGTTTGTTTAATATTTTTCGGTTCTAATTTTACAGTAATGAGGTCATTGTTATTGCTTTCCATTCTCATTGTTAATGGACTTATATTTTCTTGTAATGAATTGAAGTGAAAGTTTTTAACAACCCCTATAACTTGTCCTTCTCTTCCCCATTGTTTAAATCGAACACCTATAGCTTCTTGTGGATTACTATATCCTAATAATTTCACCGTTTCTTCATTTAATAGCATTGCTTCTGTAGAGTCTGAAGCAAAATCTCTTGAAAATGACCTTCCAGCAAGTAACTTAAGATCAAACTGAGTGATGTAATCATAATCTACAAAATAGAGGTCTAAATTTGCAATTTGTAAGTCACCACTTTTGTTTTCAATTTCAGAATAAGCAGCAGAGTTTCCACCTCCAGGCACACTAGATCCTAAACTGGTAAATTTTACACCAGGAATATTATCAATAGCTGTTTTTAACGCTAACTGAGACTGAGAAGATTCTGCTTCAAGAATTAGTAAATGTTCTTTATTAAAACCTAATTCTTGATTACGCATATATTCCATTTGATTATAGATAATTATAGTACCTGTAATTAAAGCAATAGAAATAGTAAACTGTATAACAACTAAACTCTTCCTTAATAAAACACCTTTGCTTCCTGTAGAAAAATTACCTTTCAATACTTTAATGGGCTTAAAAGAAGACAAAACCATAGAAGGGTAAATTCCTGCTAAAACACCTATAGCTAATGAAATACCTAACAGCATAAAAATGCTAGTGTAATTAGAGAAGAGTCCTTCACTAATTACTTTACCCGTGAGGTTATTAAAAAACGGCAATATTAAGGTAATTATAAGTACAGTTATAAAAAAAGCTATTAAGCAAGTTATAATAGACTCTCCAATAAATTGTAACGAAAGTTGTTCTTTTGCAGCTCCCATTACTTTTCGAATACCTACTTCTTTTGCTCTTTCTACTGAGCGTGCTGTTGTTAGATTAATAAAATTGATAGAAGCAATTAAAAGGATAAAAATTGCAATGATTGAAAATATGTATACATTACTCATACTGCCTCCTCCTGTACCACCACGTGTAGAATTCAAGTATAAATCCTTTAAAGGCTCTAGAGAGAGCGTAACAAACATTTTACTTTGTTTCATATATTCTCCACTGTGTTTTTCTAAAAAGGCAGGGAATTTAGAGGTTAATTTATTCGAATCTGTTTGAGAGTTTACCAAAATATATGCAGCAGCATCATAGCTTCCCCATTGCGTGTCTAACGTTTTTTCTAAATTTTGAGTAAACGTTGTTAAAGAAAGAATCATGTCTGCTTGGATATGAGAATTCTCAGGAATATCTTCCATAATTCCGGTCACAGTTGCATTGAACCCTTCTTCTGTTATTTTTAAAGATTGACCAATAGGGTCTTGATCTCCAAAATATTTTTTTGCGTTGGTTTCCGATAAAACAATACTAAACTGTTTTTTTAGTACATCTTTAGGATTTCCTTGTAATAATTTGAAATCAAAAACAGAGAAAAAACTTGAATCAACAGCAATGGCATTTGTTTCTTTAAATTTTAGTTCACCTTTTCGAACTAACATATTAAGGCCATTTACTCTAACTGCGCTTATTATTTCAGGAAAGTCTTTTTGTAAATTGGGAGGAACTGCCCATGCAGTAATATTAGCTTCAATATTATCAGAAGGTGTTTTTATATCTGCAACGACTCTATAAATATCATCTCCTTTACTATGAAATTTATCATAACTTAATTCAAAATTTACATACAGCAGCATCAAAAAACTGGCTGCTATTCCTATAGATAATCCAGCTATATTTATAAATGTAAATCCTCTGCGACGCCAAAGGTTTCTAAACGTGATTTTTAAATAGTTCTTAAACATAATGTTGGTGATTTACTGTTCGTTTTTTTGATTGATTGATTGATTGATTGATTGATTGATTGATTGATTGATTGATTGATTGATTTTACACTAATACATTTTCAGTCACTTTTTGTCCGTCAAGCATTCTTATAATACGGTGACTATATTTCGCATCGTGTTCACTATGTGTTACCATTATAATTGTAGTTCCAGCTTCGTTAAGTTCAATTAGTAAATCCATTACCTCATTACCATTTGTACTATCTAAATTTCCTGTTGGCTCATCGGCAAGAATTAGTTTTGGATTATTAACTACTGCTCTCGCAACTGCAACACGTTGTTGTTGACCACCAGATAATTGTTGCGGAAAATGATTACGTCTATGCATGATCTGCATTTTCTCAAGTACTTCCTCTACTCTTTTCTTACGTTCTGCTGGTTTTACACCCGTATATATTAATGGGAGTTCTACATTTTCAAAAACAGTTAATTCATCAATTAAATTAAAACTTTGAAAAACGAAACCTACATTATGCTTTCTTAACTCTGAACGCTTACGCTCATTATACCCAGCAACTTCTTCGCCATTAAATTTGAAACTTCCACCATCTGGATCATCTAATAATCCAAGGATGTTTAGTAAAGTAGATTTACCACAACCCGAAGGTCCCATTATGGCAACAAACTCACCTTCTTTTACGTTAAACGACAGCTTATTTAACGCTATAGTTTGTACTTCTTCTGTTTTATAAAATTTCTCTAAGTCTGTAATATGTATCATTGTGTTATGTTTTTATTTTAATATTAATTCTTCTGTATCTCCAAAACTATCGTAGCTTGATGTTACGACTTTATCTCCAGGGTTTAAACCTTCAACAACTTCATAATATTCAGTATTTTGGCTACCAAGTCTTATGTTTACTTTATATGCTGAATGACCATCTTCACTTATTTTAAAGATCCAATTCCCACCTGTTTTCTGAAAAAACCCACCTTTATCAACAAGTAATGCTTGTTTTTCGGCACTTAAAGCAACACGTATTTGTAAGTTCTGACCGCGACGAATACCCTCTGGAATAGCGCCTTCAAATTGCATATCTACTTGAAAACGTCCTCCGTTTACTTGAGTGAATACTTTTTTTATAATTAAAGTATAGGGTTTATTGTTTATTGTTACAGTTCCTGTTTGCCCATTATAAATTCTAGAAATGTAGTGCTCATCTATATCTACACGCACTTTAAACCCGCTTAATACATCTACTTGTCCCAGGCGTTCGCCTTTAACTTTAGATTGTCCAATTTCTGCATCTAGAGACGTTAATTGTCCATCTACAGGAGCACGAACTACTAAATCTCCAACTTTACGTCTCATTAATTCTAAAGCACTTTGTGTTCTCGCGTAAGAGCTACGAGCTTGTCCTACTTCTTGTTTAGTAGATGTAGAATCTTGACTTAATACTTGCTCTGCCAATTTCATACGTTGTTTTTGGAACTCGTAATTATTTTTAGACGATTCGTAATCTTGACGCCCAATAGCATCTTTCTCATATAACCTTGAATTCAAATCATATAAACGTTTGGCTTCAATTAAACCGTTTTCAACATCGGTGTATTGATTACGACGGTTAATAGTATTCTGTCTTGCAGCGTTTTGAGAAATCTGCATTTGGGTTAATAAATTGTAAACCGATGTTTCTTGGTTGATTAGACTCAATTCTAAATCGGTATTAGACAATCTCAAAATAGGCTCTCCTTTTTTCATAATAGCACCATCTTCAACAAATTTTTCTTCTACTCTTCCGCCTTCTAAGGCATCTAAATAAATCGTTGTTATTGGCAACACAATCCCGTTTACAGGAATATTTTCTTGAAACACACCTTTTTTAATTGTACTTATAGTTATACGCTCTTTTTCTACGTTTAATTTAGAACCACCAGAGGTTTGAGAAATAACGAATGCTATAAGTGCTAAGATGGCTAAACCGCCAATAATTAATCCGATTTTAGATTTTGAAAACTTTTTCTTTTGAATTGGTACGTCCATTGTTAATTTTTTAATTGATGCTAAGTATATAGTCAAGATGATGCCAAAAACACAATTAACTATATATTAGATAGTTATGATTTTTACTCAAAATAAAAGTGTTCGTTTTTGATACACTTTATGTTCGAAATCGGTCACTTCTAAGATGCTTTATATTTTCTTTTTCTAATTTTCTTAAGCTGAAATTAATTGTGTAATATTGTACTATATGGTGTTAAAACAAGCTACAATATTGGTTATAGACGACGACTTAGATGTTCTTACGGCCCTACGCTTATTACTTAAACCTCTGGTTAAAGAAGTAGTAATAGAAAAAAATCCAAGTAATATTGTAAATCAAATTGAAAACAAAAATTTTGATTTGATTATTCTTGACATGAATTTTAACGGATTAGTAAATACGGGTAATGAAGGTATTTTCTACTTAAATAAAATAAAAAAGCAACACGCTGAAACGCCTGTTGTTTTAATTACTGCTTACGCCGATATAGATTTAGCTATTCGTGCTTTAAAAGAAGGCGCATCAGATTTTATAGTAAAACCTTGGAAGAACAAAAAAATAGTACAAACCATTAATAGCATTCTTGAAAATAAAAAGAATAGTACCAGTGGTAAAACAAGCCAACAGTTAAGCAGCTCCCCTATTATTGGTGAAAGTGATGCTATAAAAGATGTCTTTGTTAAGCTAAAAAAAGTAGCTCCTACGGATGCTAACGTACTTATTTTAGGAGAAAATGGTACAGGAAAAGATTTAATAGCTAAAGCTTTACACAATAACTCCAACAGAAAAGATAAACCGTTTGTTAAAGTAGATGTTGGTGCACTAACCGCTAACCTTTTTGAAAGCGAATTATTTGGTTATAAAAAAGGAGCATTTACCGATGCAAAAGAAGATAGAAAAGGCCGTTTTGAAGTGGCTAATGGCGGTACTGTTTTTTTAGATGAGATTGGGAATATAAGTTTAGGACAACAAGTACGATTACTCACGGTACTTCAAAATAGAATGGTAACACCATTGGGTAGTAATGAATCTATCCCTATAGATATTCGTTTAGTTTGCGCCACTAATATTGATCCTAAAACCTTGGCCGATGAAAAAAAATTCAGAAAAGATTTAATTTACCGTATAAATACTGTAGATATTATAATGCCTCCACTTCGTGACCGTGGCACAGACATTACATTAATAGCTAAACATTTTATTTCAATTTATGCCGATAAGTATAATAAAAGCACCTTCTCATTAGATTCTGGTTTTATAAGTAAATTAAAAAATCACGATTTCCCTGGCAATGTGAGAGAGCTTCAATATGTGTTAGAACGCGCAGTAATTATGGCAGACAGTAGCGCCTTGAAACCTGATGATTTAGTGTTTTCTTCTATTGAGCGTACGACTACAAATACTTCTGCTAAAACAATGAACTTGGATGATATTGAAAAAAATGCCATTCTAACCGTTTTAGAAAAAAATAGAGGGAATGTATCAAAATCAGCAAAAGAACTTGGTATTACTCGTGCATCATTATACCGCAGATTAGACAAATATGAATTATAACGGCTACTTTTTAAGGCTCGTTTTTAGAATAGTAATGCTTGTTACTTCTATTTTAGGATTAATCTATACTATTTATATTGAAAAACCAGCATATATAGCAGTTGCTGTGATCGCTATACTATACATAGGCTATAGTACATATATGTTTACAAAACGTCGTTTTACTGTAATGGATGATTTTTTTGAAGCTGTAAAATATCGTGATTTTTCGCGTTGGTTTCCCGAAGACCGAGGACCAAAAGACATTCGTAGACTCTATACTGGTTTTAACGATATTAACCGTACAATAAAAGATATTAATAGTAAAAATGAAGCGCAATACGTCTATCTACAAAAGATTTTAGAGATGGTAGATATTGGTATTATTGCCTTTAATATAGAAACCGGAGATGTATTATGGAGTAATGATTCCTTTAGAGAAACGTTAGATATGCCTGCGTTTAAAAATGTTCGCTTTGTTGAAAGGCGTAAGCCCGAATTATACGATGTCGTTTTCGATTCTTTTCATAGAGAGCCAGATTCTATTACTATTGCTGTTCAAAATGAAAAAATAAAAGTATTGATTTCAGATACTGTTTTTCAAGTTAAAGACGATTCCTTCAAATTAATTGTACTTCAAAATATTGATGATACGCTTAATAAAAACGAATCGGAAGCTTGGAAAAAACTATTAAGTGTTATGACACATGAGATTATGAATTCTATTGCTCCAATTTCTTCTTTAGCAGATACACTTCAAACACATTTACAATTAGCTTTAGATCAACCTAAAACCCATCAAATAGATTTAGTAGATCTAAATGCTGGTATAAAAACGATTAAAAACCGAAGTGAAGGTTTATTAAAATTTGCTAAAACCTACCGTAGTTTAAGTAAAGTCACACACTTAAATTTAGAAAAGAAACGTGTTTCTGAGCTTTTTGAAACCATTCAACTATTAATGCAACCCTCTTTAGATGTCAAAAACATTAAAATAGATTTCAGCATAAAGACACCAAAATTGGAACTTGATATTGATAGTCATTTAATTGAACAAGTACTTATTAACCTTATTTTAAATGCTGTTGATGCTTGTAAACAAAAAGATTCACCTCAAATAAAAGTAATTGCTGAGCAAACACCAAACCGTAATATTGTACTTAAAGTATATGATAATGGCACTGGTATTCCGGCAGATATTATGGAAAGTATTTTTATTCCATTCTTTACAAGTAAAACAACTGGTAGTGGTATTGGTTTAAGCCTTTGTAAGCAAATAATGCTATTACATAAAGGTAAAATTATAGTGAATAGTAAGGAAGGGGAAGGTACTGTTTTTAGCTTGGTGTTTTAGAATTATTTTCTGTCAAAGAAAGTGTATTACAGAAAACAATATATCTATATCTGCTAAATCGTTTAAAAAATCTCTTGATTTGAAAACTGGCAACTAAAAATTAAGAAAAAAAAGCGACTCGTAAGTCGCTTTTTTTTTATTTTTTTATGGTTTTAGATAAACTAAACATTGATTTAATTTTGGGTTTTGCTGTACTAGAGATTCTATAAAAATCTTTAGCTCTTCAATTTCATAAGGTAATAACCTTTGAAGTGCTTTTTGTACTTCTTTACAAAACAATAAAGTGTCAAAACTTACTTTATCAAGTACAGTTTTCGTGTACTCAAACATTGCTCTTGCCATAATTATTTGTTAGGGTTAAAATTAATAGATAATTTTTATTTATTAGTTTTGAAATTAACAGGTAATTTCTGTTTAATTAGGTAAACGGTTTGTTAGTTTCGATTAAATGTAATAAAAAAAAGAGTTAGTTACTAAAAAAATTAAAAAAACTTAGTGTTAAATAAAACTTAACACCTTCATTAAAACCGGTTATCACCATCTAGTATATTCCCTAAGCCCCCTAAAACACTACCTTCCCCCTTACTATTACCTCCTCTAGGTAAACTAGCAAGTACACGACCAGCTAAACGACTAAATGGTAATGATTGTACATATACGACTCCTGGGCCTTCTAATTTTGCAAAAAACAAACCTTCCCCTCCAAAAACTGTGTTCTTAATTCCTCCTACAAACTCAATATCATAATTAATATCTTTAGTAAAACCTACAATACAACCTGTATCTACCCTTAATACTTCACCTGCTTTTAATTCTTTTTTAGATACAGTACCGCCTGCATGAACAAACCCCATTCCATCTCCTTCTAATTTCTGCATAATAAACCCTTCTCCACCAAATAAGCCTCTTCCTAATTTTTTACTAAACTCTATTCCAATACTTACTCCTTTAGCTGCACATAAAAAGGCATCTTTTTGGCAAATAAATTTGCCATTAAATTCTGTTAAATCTATTGGAATAATTTTTCCTGGATAAGGAGAAGCAAATGAAACATTACGTTTACCAGAAAGGGTATTATAAAAAGCGGTCATAAAAAGACTTTCCCCAGTAAGTATTCTTTTTCCTGCTCCCAATATTTTCCCTAAGAAACCTGTATCTTTTTGAGATCCATCACCAAAGATAGTTTCCATTTTTATACCATCATCCATCATCATAAAACTACCAGATTCTGCAATAACACCCTCTTCAGGATCTAACTCTATTTCTACATATTGCATTTCTTCACCATATATTCTATA
Source organism: uncultured Flavobacteriaceae bacterium (assembly GCA_937959395.1). GTDB lineage: Bacteria > Bacteroidota > Bacteroidia > Flavobacteriales > Flavobacteriaceae > JAHDGB01. The sequence continues at coordinate 42,963 of CALGLR010000033.1, forward strand.
ATCTATTTCGTGTGCTGTCATTTTTTAAATATTTAAAATTAATACATCTATTAGTTGATTTAACTTTAGTTATGTTACAAAAAAATTAATAATGATTTGTATTTTAAGACGCTCTTAATTTTATAGACCATTCAAAATTAAATGTAGAAACAACAATACCTTCTTTATTTTTCCCTATAGATTTCATCCAAATCGTTTGCCCTTCTCCTGTTTCTATTGCTTTTGCTAATGCATCATCTACCAAAAGCCCATCATTACATATAAATGTAATTCTTCCAACAGCCTTTTTAGTGAAAATTGCATTATTACTGGTTACCAACATAGAGATGCGCTTATTGCTTTGCCTAATTTTATCTGTAACAATAGCACCTGTTGCAAATTCCGCAGCCATTCCTTGTACAGCCCAAAACATCGATTTAAAAGGGTTTTGATTAATCCATCTGTGTTTAACTGTAACGACGCATCGTTCACTATTTAATTCTTTTGCTCTAACACCACATAAAAATGCAGATGGCAGCTTAAATAAAGTAAAACTATTTAATTTCTTAGGTGTTAATTTCATCAGTATATATCTATTGTTTTTAATCGGTCAAATGGAATTACTCATCTGGTTTTTATTTTAAATTAAAGTATTCGAGAATCTTTGATTTCACTATTAATTATATCGGTAGACATTAATGTAATTGTTATTGTTCATTTCACAGGTTTAAATTTTAGTAATCATTATAATTTGGTCTAATTTATTGAAAATTCTTCACACTACTAAATGTTAAAAATATGTTAAATTTTAGTACTTTGTATTGCATAATACCTTTCTTTAGATATATATTTGCATAAGAAACTATTATATACTTTAAAAAATGACGACTAATAACCATAATAATATTGCCACGTTTATACACTTATCTACTTTTTCTAGATTCATAATTCCTTTTGGAAACTTTATAGGTCCTTTGGTATTATGGATTGTTAATAAAGATAAATCTCAATTTGTAGATACTCATGGTAAACAAGCCATTAATTTTCAGATTAGTATTTTACTATATGCAATGATACTAGGAATACTTACTGTACCCTTTTTTCTATTTAATATTTTCACAGGGGTAGATTTTATGGATTTCAATGTATTTAATGGCATACATATAAATCTAACAAAGCCTTCACCTCTACTTTATATAGGTGGAACTTTAGGAGGCTTAGCTGTAATAGGTTTTATATTAGAAATTGTATTCATTATAAAAGCTAGCCTTAGTGCACGAGATGGCGAATTTTATGAATACCCTTTCACAATAAATTTCATCAAATAATTTGTATCAAATCAAAAAACGATCAAATACAAAAAAAATCAATCAAAAAATGAACAGCTTAATTTTATTAAAAAGCAAGAACACATGAAGCCAATTTCAAAAAAATCTAATCAATTTATAGGCTTAAAATGTGAACTGCATTTAATTCCTAAATCAATTAAAACGAACAAATGAAAATCGAAAACACAAAAGCACAAATGCGCAAGGGTGTTTTGGAATACTGCATTCTATCTGTCTTAAAAGACAATGATGCTTATGTTGCAGAAATTTTAAGCACTTTAAAAGACGCTAAATTACTTGTTGTAGAAGGGACTATTTACCCGCTACTAACACGATTAAAAAACGCAGGACTTCTTAGTTACCGCTGGGAAGAATCAACATCTGGACCGCCACGTAAATATTACGGATTAACAGAAACGGGACAACTTTTTCTCAAGGAATTAACCAGTACTTGGGATGAATTACAAAACGCAGTAAATATAGTAACAAGCCAAAAATCAACTAAAAATGAATAAAACAGTTAACATCAATTTAGCAGGTATCTTTTTTCATATCGATGAAAATGCATACATAAAACTGCAACGATATCTTGAGGCTATAAAACGTTCATTTACAGACTCTCAAGGACGCTCTGAAATCATATCAGATATAGAGGCTAGGATTGCCGAGTTATTTACTGAGCGTGTAAAACATGATAAACAAGTTATTGGCATTAAAGAAGTTGATGAAGTTGTAACCATTATGGGACAACCTGAAGACTATTTAGTCGATGATGAAATTTTTGAAGACGAGCCCGTTTATGAAAAGAAAACAAAATCAAGGTCTAAAAAATTATTTAGGGATACAGATAATTCATATGTAGGTGGTGTTTCTTCAGGATTAGCACACTACTTTGGAATAAACGTTATTTGGATTCGTATTATTTGGTTTCTTTTAATTTTTGGAGCTGGTACAGGGATTTTCATATATATCTTATTATGGATATTAGTTCCTGAAGCCATATCTACAACAGATAAATTAATGATGTCTGGGAAAAAGGTCACCATTTCTAATATTGAAAAAAAAATACGTGATGGTTTTGAAAGTGTTTCAGAAACGGTGAAAAATGTCGATTTTCAAAAACATGGAGATCAATTAAAAACGAGTTTAGAACAAGCTACCGATAGTATTTCTGAGACTGTGAAGCGTATCGATTTAGACAAACAAGGAAATCGAATTAAATCGAGTTCTAAATCATTTTTTGATACCATTGGAGACATTGCTATGTTCTTTTTAAAGGTTTTCGCAAAGTTTATAGGTATTGTATTAATTTTTACTGGAGCTACTGCTTTAATCGCCTTATTAGTTGCATTATTATCGTCTTCATTGTTAGATAATGTTCATTTTCCAGGAGTTGATTTTTCAGATATTGCTTATACCACTGGTGCACCTTTTTGGCTATTTTCTATGCTCATATTTTTTGCCTTTGCAGTACCATTTTTTATGCTACTCCATCTAGGGTTAAAAATTCTAATTACCAATTTAAAACCTATAGGAAATGTTGCTAAATACTCTTTATTGGGCGTGTGGATTTTATCTATTATTGGTCTAGCAGTTTATGGCACCAAACAAGGTTTATCCTATAAAGAAAAAGGGGCAGTTATAAAAACAGAGCGTTTTGAAACTATAACAACTAATGATACTCTTAAACTCACCATGTCTGGAAACGATTACTTTGCAGAACGGTTTAATAGAGATTATGGGTTTGACACAGATTATAATGAAAATGGTGATTTAATTACATTTTCTCAAGGCGTTCGCTTAATTGTTAAATCTACCAAAGACCCTGTTGCTAAAATAAAAATAAATAAAACAGCTAAAGGCAGTACTTATGAGAAAGCAAAAGAAAGAGCTCAAGATATTAACTATTCTTATTCACTAATTAATAATGAATTATTACTCGATAATTACTTAACAGTACCTAATGACACACAAATTAAAGATCAGCGTGTTGAAATAACATTATATATTCCTGTAGGAAGCGTTCTTTATGCCGATAGTAATACTTACGATTATCATAGCAATAATACCAGTCGTTACAATGATATCTTAGATCATGGACAAGAAGAACAGTACTTAAAAGTACTGAAGAATAAATTGGAATGCATAGACTGTGATAGTAAAAAAGAAAGCCAATTAAAAGTGAATATAAATAATGATAATTCCAGCCTTAAAATTGACGATGAAGGCCTAGAGGCAAAATCTAAAACCATGAAATTAAAAGTAGACGACCAAGGTGTAAAAGCTAAAAGCACAAGTGTGGAAGTAGAAATTAACGAAGACGGCATTAACATAAACTCTCAAAAGAAAGAAGATTAAATAATCATCACATCAATCAAAAAAATCAAAAACTATGTTTACAATCGCAAAGTTTATAATTCAATTCATAATTGACATTATAGTTTAACCACCAACATTAAAAAACTTCATTTGTAAGTTATACCATTTCAAATAAGAAATGGTATTAAATTAAAACCATATTAAACTTATTTACTGTTTAATATGGTTTTTGTTTATCTTCGCGAGCGGTTAATAAATCCATTTTAATAATGAATAAAAATTTACTTACACTTACAGTTGCCGCTCTAGTCACTTTTACTGGGTTTTCTCAAAATAAAGAAAAAATAAAAGGGAACAGAAGCATTACCAATCGCATCTCAAACATAGACGTTTTTAGCCGTTTAGTATTTGGTGAGAATTTTAAAATTACACTAATTCAAGGATGCGATCCTTCAGTAGAAATAAGTACTGATGATAATTTACATGAGGTTATAGATTTTGCTGTTCTTAATGGTAGTTTAAAATTTAATACGACTAGACGTATCGCTTCAAATAAGGCCTTAGACATTAGAGTTGTTTATACAGATGCATTAAAATCTATTGAACTCTCAGATAATAGTGAACTTACCTCAGCCACTACCTTAAAAATAGATACATTGAAGTTATCTACGAGCCAGTCTTCAAAAGCATTTTTAAACCTACAAACTAATTCATTTACATTTACTAATAGTGGAAAAAGTAAATCTGAATTAAACTTAATGACAGATAGTGCCAATATAAAATTAAACGATAACAGTAGTCTTGAAGCCTTAATTAATGCCTCTTCAATTAACATCGATTTACATGAATCTGCAAATGCAAAGATTGAAGGAGACACTAATAGTTTAAGTGCCTTCGTTGATAATTCTTCTAAACTTAATGCTGAAAACCTTTCTACTAAAAACTGTACATTAACAGTAAAAGAAAAAGGGGATGCTAAAATTGAAGCAGAAGATAGTCTTACTATTGATGTCTATGGTGATACAGAAACTATAATATATGGCAAACCAAAAATTACTTTAAAGAACTTTCAGGATAATGCAGTTCTTATTAAAAAGGATAAAAACGGATAACAATTTTTAGTAATACATGAGGCTGTCTAAAAAGGCTTATTTCGTCAACCTGAACTTGAATTCAGGTTCTCACAAAATGCTAACACATAACACTATGAGATTCTGAAATAAATTCAGAATGACGATTATAAATACTTTTCAGACACGCTCTTTTTATTATTTTCATTAATCTACTCGCGAGCCCAATGTCATTAAGTTAAGGATTACGATGTCAGTCTGAGCCTTTCGACTAACGCTCAAGACAGGCTAAATTCGAAGACCATCATAGCCTTCGTTTTGATTGCACTTCGACTGCGCTCAGTGTGACAAAATAGATTCTTCTAAAGCTTAACTTAATGACATTACTCGCGAGCCAATGCAGAGAATAACTTATCTATCTCTATTGGCTTTAAAAGAACATCATCAAATAATTTAGATTTTGTTTCATCATCAATTGTTAAAGCATCTGCTGTGATCGCAAATATTGGAGTAAATTGATTAGGGTTTTTTGATGCTTTTATTTCACTTGTAGCATCTAAGCCATTTAATTCTGGCATATGGATATCCATTAAAATAAAATCATATTTCTTTTTCTTTGCAAACTCTACAGCTTCCTTTCCATTTTTAACATGATCTACTTTTACACTCCAATTTTTAAGTAATCGAGTAATTAACATGGCATTTATTGGAGTGTCTTCTGCTAACAAAGCAACTTTATCTTTAAGTTCATAAAAATTAGTACGTTTTGTTTCTATTTTTTGAGAAGATTTTTCTAATTCAATTTCAAAATAAAATTCAGAGCCTTCATTGACTTTACTTTTCAATTTTATTTTACTTCCATGTAATGCTACTAGTTTTTTTACAATAGCTAAACCTAGACCTGTACCTCCTTGTTTTCTTGTTAAAATTGGTTTTACTTGTGAGAAACTATCAAAAACCTTAATGCTATCGGCTTCAGAAATCCCTTCTCCTGTATCTTTAACACCAACTAATAGCGTATCGTTTGTACCATTTTCTTTAATTAATGCAACATTTAAGTCTACGTGTCCTTTTTCAGTAAATTTTATAGCATTACTTATTAAGTTGCTTAAAATTTGAGTGATTTTGGTTTGATCTATTAAATAGTTATTATCCTTTGGAACATTACTATTAAAATTAAGTTTCAATCCTTTATTATTTGCTACACTTAAATTAAGATTCAATACTTTTTCGCAAAATGAATTTAAGTTAGTAGAACTCAATTCTAATTCCGCCTTTTTTAAATCTAATTTGGTAAAGTCTAGAACGTCGTTTACAATATTAATTAAGTTATATGATGCAAATTGAAGACTTTCTAGTAAAGGTTTATCCTCTCCTATTGTTTTATCATTAAGTATAGAAGCAATTGTTGTAATCGCATTTAAAGGCGTTCTAATTTCATGACTCATTATAGAAAGAAATTCTTGTTTCAATTTTACAGATTCTTTCTCATCTTTGGTCTTTTTATCAATAGCTTTTTGTTCTACTCTTTGAAGTGCTGCATCACCTTCTAATATATTCATCTTATTTATTAGAGAATAGTTTTCTATAACTTGTTTTGTTTGAGTAAAAATTACAGCTTCTTTTTCTTTAAGATATAATTCTAAATACCTTAACGCTTCACTATTCTTAGAATTCGCTTTATTTACAAGATATAGTAAACGGTAGTTTTTTACCTGAACCATAGAAATCTTATAAGCTATTGTATACTCTAAGCTTTGCTGTAAAACTTTTTCAGCTTTATTAAATTCTCCCAATTTAAAATAAAGTTTCCCTAGCTTACTTAGAGACATAGAAGCTCCCATATTCTCTTTAAACTCCTTATGAATTTTTAAGGCTTCTTCAAAATCTTTTTTAGATTCTTCATACCGTTCAGTTTCTAAATAGATTTTTGCTCTACCATAAAGCGCATAACCCAATCCTCTATAATCTTTAGTTTGCTTTTTTAATTTGATAGAATGCTCTATCATTTGCATTGCAATCTTTGCCTTACCTTTTTTTAATACAAAACCTGATAAATTATTAAATACATTAGATTCTAAATTTACATTAGAAATTTTTCGAGCAGTACGTATGGCATTTATATAAGTTATAAAAGCATTATCAGAATCGCCTATATACTCATATACAGTACCTACTGCTTTTTCAACCTTAGACAGCTTATGCAAGTCATCATACTTTTTATAAATTCTTTGCGCTTCTAATAAGTAAACCAAGCCGCCATGGTAATTATCTGTTTTATATAAAACACTACCTATATTATATTTAGCATCAGCAATCCCTCTTTCATCATTTATTTCATTGAAACATAAAATTGCTCTTTCAGAGAATTTATTAGACCTATCAAAATCACTATTAATCATGTGATATAGAGATAGTTGATTTAAACTTTCACCCATTAAATGTTTGTCGCCTATAGTTTCACTAATTTGAAGTGCTTCTTTAGCTAAAGCAATACTATTGTACAAATCAGAAGTACGTCCTGAGTAGGCGCTTTCCAGAAGGGTATTAATTTTCTCTTTTAGGTTAGTTGTAGGCATTTAAATAAGTTAAAAGTAGGGGCTCAAACAATCAATATACTGCAAAAATAGCAATAATAACGATATGCGAGTGTTTTTTATTAATTATTTAAATAACAGCTAATTAGAAACAAGTAATTATAAATAAAATACTCTTAATTTAATTACTAAGTACATAATTAAATTAAGAGTATAAAAAATAAATTTTAGATTAATTATAATTAGAAGTGGATACTTCAAAGGTAGAATCTTTCGCTGCTAAGTAACGCTCTGCATCTAATGCAGCCATACAACCAGTACCAGCTGCTGTAACAGCTTGACGATAAACATGATCTGCAGCATCACCACTAACAAAAACACCTTCCATATTGGTTTTTGATGTACCTGGTGTATTAATTATATACCCAGTTTCATCAAGATCTAAAAAACCTTTAAATATATCGGTATTAGGTTTGTGCCCAATAGCCACAAAGAATCCTGTAACTGGAATTTCATGAACAACTTGAGTTTGATTATTCTTAACCTTAACCCCTGTTACTACTTGCCCATCTCCTAATACTTCTTCAGTTTCTGTATTGAATAAGATTTCTATATTCTTTGTATTCTTAACTCTAGCTGCCATAATTTTAGAGGCTCTAAACTCATCCCTCCTAACTAACATAGTCACTTTAGTACAAAGTTTAGACAAATAGTGAGCTTCTTCACAAGCACTATCTCCAGCGCCAACAATAACAACTTCTTGGTTTTTATAAAAGAACCCGTCACAAACCGCACAAGCAGATACACCGCCTCCTAGTTTTAAATATTTTTGTTCAGAGTCTAGTCCTAAATATTTAGCACTTGCTCCTGTAGATATTATTACAGTATCACAATGTATTTCTTTAGTCTCGTTAACCCATACTTTATGTTCGCCTTCTGAAAAATCTACTTTAGTGACCCAGCCATCACGAATATCTGTCTCAAATCGTTTAGCTTGGGATTGTAGTTGTATCATCATTTCTGGTCCTGTTACACCATCTGGGTAACCTGGGAAATTCTCCACTTCATTAGTTGTTGTTAATTGACCTCCTGGTTGTGTTCCTTGATATAAAACAGGAAACATATTTGCTCTAGCAGCATAAATCGCAGCAGTATAACCTGCAGGTCCAGAACCTATAATTAGGCATTTTACTTTTTCTATTGTATCAGACATGGTATTCTCTATTATTATAATACAAAAGTAGAATTTTTACAATAAAACTTACATAACAATTACCAAAAGTTATTATTTCTTGATAGCTGATATGTAAGTTTTAGAATGCTTTTATTTATTTATAAAAATTACTTCTTTATAAATATTTGATTACCAGCACCATCAATTGATATAATATACATACCAGAAGATAGTTTTGAAGTTGATATTGTTTCTTTAGCTTGTCCTGCTTTTGCTTGGTAAAGCTGTTTCCCTAAAAGATCATAGATTCTTACTTCATCTCTTTCTTTTAATCCATTTATATTAATATAATCTCCTACTGGATTGGGATATACCTCAGGGCAAAAGCATTTAAAAAAGTAATATTTTATTTCTGTATTCTCTACTAAGTAAGGCTTTCAGCCTTTTGTTGTTTTTACTTTTTTTGACAGATTTATCGTTATTAATAAGAGTTAGAGCCGTTTTGATTATAATAT
>CALGLR010000034.1 GCA_937959395.1 uncultured Flavobacteriaceae bacterium
AATGGTTAATGAGTACTTGGAGCATCATCGAAGACCAGACGATGGTAATGCTACAAATTTCATAATTGAAAAATAACCATGGGGTGACTTTAAGTCACGAACCCGAACCTATGGACTTTAAGTCCATAGTGGTTCAGTTAACAGTTCCCGCATTTTTGAAATACAAAGCGACCTATAGGTTTAATATCTATGCTGGAACGCAAGTCTTATCTGCATCATTAGTTAATGATATTTATGGACTTAAAAAATGGAATGGTATATTAGGTGTAGAATATAATTTGACTAAAAACTTCTTTTTTGATGCACGTTTTAGGCATGGTTTTGAAGGAAAGAGTTTTATGAATGATAGTTTTCGAGATAATAGAATAAGTATTGGCGTTGGTTATAAGTTTTAATTAAATTTTATTAAGCTATGGTCTGTTTTTTAAATTAGGAGGCAGATATAAATTTTAAAAACAGAAAACGATTCATATTAATAAATCGTCTTCTGTTTAATATTATAATGATATAGTTTATAAATGAATCACTTCATCATAAGCATCTGCAACAGCTTCCATTACCGCTTCACTCATCGTTGGATGCGGGTGAATTGTTTTTAATACTTCATGACCAGTAGTTTCTAGTTTTCTTCCTAAAACTGCTTCAGCAATCATATCGGTAACACCAGCACCAATCATATGGCAACCTAGCCATTCTCCGTATTTGGCGTCAAAAATAACTTTTACAAAGCCATCTTTAGTACCAGAAGCACTTGCCTTCCCAGAGGCAGAAAAAGGAAACTTACCTACTTTTATATCTAAACCTTGTTCTTTAGCTTGTTTTTCAGTTAAACCAACACTTGCTATTTCTGGAGAACAATATGTACATCCTGGAATATTTCCGTAATCTATAGCTTCCACATTATGGCCTGCTATTTTTTCAACACATAATATACCTTCGGCAGAAGCTACATGGGCTAAAGCTTGTCCAGGAGTTACATCACCAATTGCATAATAACCAGGGATGTTTGTTTGATAATAATCGTTTACTAATATTTTATCTCTATCTACTGCTATTCCTACATCTTCTAATCCAATATTTTCAATATTCGTTTTAATCCCTACAGCAGAAAGCACTAAATCGGCTTCAAGAACTTCTTCTCCTTTTTTTGTTTTCACAGTTGCTTTAACTCCTTTTCCAGAAGTATCAACACTTGTTACTTCAGCAGAAGTCATTATTTTAATGCCACTCTTTTTAAAAGAACGCTCTAATTGTTTTGAAACATCTATATCTTCAACAGGAACGATATTCGGTAAATATTCTACAACGGTAACTTCAGTTCCCATTGCATTATAAAAATAAGCGAATTCAATACCAATAGCGCCAGACCCTACAACAATCATTTTCTTAGGTTGTGTTTTTAAAGTCATAGCTTCTCTGTAGCCTATTACTTTTTTACCATCTTGCGGTAAATTAGGTAATTCGCGAGAGCGTGCTCCAGTAGCTACAATAATATGATCTGCACTATATTCTTTACCATCAACATCAACTTTTTTACCAGCTTTCACTTTTCCGAAGCCGTTAATGACATCAATTTTATTTTTTTTCATTAAAAACTGCACACCTTTGCTCATGCCGTCTGCAACATTTCTACTTCGGTTTACTACGGCATCAAAATCTTTATCATATTCTTTAACCGTTAAGCCATAATCGCTTGCATGTTTTAAGTATTCAAATACCTGAGCCGACTTTAATAGTGCTTTAGTAGGAATACACCCCCAATTTAAACACACGCCTCCAAGATTTTCTTTTTCAACTATAGCTGTTTTAAAACCTAATTGTGATGCTCTAATTGCAGTAACGTAGCCTCCAGGACCACTTCCAAGAACAATAATATCGTATTTACTCATTAGTCTATTTTTTGTCGTTTTAAGAGATCACGAATTTACGAAACAAAGCCGTAATAATAAATCGAAGTTTGAAATTTATTTACTCCATAATCGAGATTTAATACTTCTATGCTTGCCCGAGCTAGTTTAGTTAAAAATGAAAATTTAAAGATCGTCTGTAAAATGCCGTCTTCCTTTCTCTTTATTAAATTTTTCTGCGTTGTAAGCTAATGATTCTCCTTTTGTTATAGATAAAGATTTCCAATCTTCTTTTTTCAGTAATGTACCTATAAAAACAATTTGCCCAATATGATAGGAGTAATGCGCTAATTGCCTATTAATTGCTTCAATAACTGTATGTCCTTGATTGCGAATGTAAATAATGCGTTCTAAATCTGTTTTTTCTAAAGGCTCTATAGCAGTAAATAATACGTTCCAAGCGGCATTCCAACTAGTTATTAATTCTTCTTTAGAGGTATAAGTATCTGTAAATTCGCTATCTCTTTCTCTCCATGACTTTTCACCGTCTTCTGTTAAAAAGTTGGTCCACCTACTAAGCATATTTCCAATAATATGTTTAGTTATAATTGTAATACTATTCGAATAGGAGTGGTGTTGTAAGCTTAATTCTTCAAATGTTAATTGATTAAATGTCTTCTCTCCTAAATTTTTATAATACTCAAATTGCTTTAAAACACTAGTTAAGTAATACTCCATTTGTAGTTATAATTTTTCAGTAAATTCTAAACTTCCAGAATTCACGCAATAGCGCTCTCCAGTTTCGGTAGGTCCATCATTAAATACGTGGCCTAGGTGACCACCACAGTTTGAGCAAACAATTTCTGTGCGCATCATACCATGAGATTTGTCTAAAATACGGGTAACAGTTCCCTCTATAGAGTTATCAAAGCTTGGCCAGCCACAATGTGATTCAAATTTTTGATTACTTTCAAAAAGTTTTTGATGACATCCAGCACATTGATATTCGCCATTTTCGAAATGTAAATTGTATTTGCCAGTATGCGGCATTTCTGTGCCTTGTTTTCTTAGGATACGATATTGTTCATCGGTGAGTTGTTCATGCCATTCTTCGTCCGATTTTTTAAATTTATAATTGCTCATTTTTTTGGAATAAAATTAAGTGCATCTCCATTTATACAATGTCTTTTGCCTGTCGTTTTTTTCGGTCCGTCATTAAAAATATGTCCTAAATGACCTCCACATGTAGCACAATGTTCTTCTGTTCTTGCGTAACCTAAATCATAATCTGTAGAAAAAGCAATATTTCCTTTAATTTCTTGATCAAAACTTGGCCAACCTGTTCCAGAATCGAATTTAGTTTCACTATTAAATAGAGGCGTGTTACAAGCTGCACAAACATATGTGCCTTTTTCATAATTTTTATTTAAAGGACTCGTAAAGGGACGTTCTGTTCCTGCTGTTCTTAAAACATAAAATTGTTCTTCAGTTAAAACTTTTTTCCATTCAGATTCGGTTTTAGAAACGGTATAGGCTTTTTTATTTTTTTGACTCTTTTGAGCGCTAGTGTTACAAGAGAAAAGAACAATTGTAAGTAATAATAGAAGTATCTTTTTCATTTTATGTTAGATTTGTTTCAGTAAGTATAAATATACGAGCTTTTAATAATTGTTTTAGAATAAGTCGATAAACAATCTAAATAATGACATTAATAAAGTTAATGATATTATAAAATATATTTTAATAGGGAAAATCACATAATCAAACTATTTTAATATGTATATTATTACCATTCATAGTCGATTACACTCATTTTGACGAATATGTATAACCATGTTAAGTTAGTGATTGCTGTTTTTTTGGCGCAATTGTTGTAAATTAGATTACAGATTAATTAAACTTTAAACAAAATGAATTTAAAAAATATTACAGCTACAGTATTTGCTCTTATGCTTTTTTTATCATGTGCTACAAATCCTTTTACAGGAAAGAAGACAATGGCTTTTATGCCAAATTCGCAGTTATTTCCTTCGGCATTCTCTCAGTATGATCAATTTTTAGGCGAGAATAAAGTTGTAAAAGGAACTGCTCAAGCACAAATGATAACTAGAGTTGGACAGCGAATAGCTGTTGCAGCAGAAAAATGGTTGAATGCTAATGGGCAACAAGGCTATTTGAAAGATTACAAATGGGAATATAATTTAGTAAATGATGAAACAGTAAATGCATGGTGTATGCCCGGCGGGAAAATCGTTTTTTATACAGGGATTTTAAAAGTTGCTGAAAATGAAACTGCGGTTGCGGCTATTATGGGACACGAAGTCGCTCATGCTTTAGCAAATCATGGTCAACAACGAATGAGTGCTGGTATGTTACAGCAAGGTGTTTCAACAGCAGGAAATGTTTTCTTGAAAACAGAACAAAGTAGAGGCCTTTTTAATCAAGCCTTTGGAATAGGATCTCAAGTAGGAGGTATGTTACCTTTTAGCAGAAGCCATGAAAATGAAGCAGATAAAATAGGTTTATTGTTAACAGCAATTGCCGGATACAATCCAGATGAAGCAGCAAATTTATGGCGTCGTATGGCAAAAAATAGTGGCGGAAAAGCACCACCAGAGTTTATGAGTACGCACCCTGCTAATCAAACACGTATTGCTAATTTAACAGCGCAAGCACCAACAGTAAAAAAAGAAGCTAGAAAGTTTGGCGTTACTTCTTTTAAACCATTAGGTAAGTTTTAATGATGGTTTAACAAATAAATAGTTATTTTAGAAGCTGCTCCATAAAAGAGCAGCTTTTTTATTATGGAAAAATTAAAAAAAGGAAGTAAAAAATTAATTAATGCATGGGCATTTTACGATTGGGCTAACTCGGTTTATACTTTAACGATAGCATCTTCAATATTTCCTTTATTTTATTCTGCGTTATTTATAAATGAGATTAAAAGAGTAAATGCTTTTGGTTACGAATTTAAAAGTACAGCACTCATCACTTTTGTAACAGCTTTAACTTTTTTAGTTGTTGCTTTTACATCTCCAATTCTTTCTGGAATATCAGATTATATAGGAAATAAAAAAAACTTCATGAAGTTTTTTTGCTATATGGGAAGTATAGGCTGTATTGGTTTATACTGGTTCGATATAGCGCCAGGAAGAATATATTTGAGTTTACTTTTTTATTTTATGGGATTATTAGGCTACTGGGGAAGTTTGGTATTTTATAACTCATATTTACCAGATATCGCTTTTCCAGAACAACAAGATCGTATTAGTGCAAAAGGCTTTTCTTTGGGATACATTGGCAGTGTAACATTGCTTTTAATAAACTTAGGAATGATACTCTACCCGCAATATTTTGGTTTTGATATTGGTACGACTGAAGCGCACAAGAATTTAGCTTCAATGAAAGCTATGAGAACTTCATTTATAACTGTTGGACTCTGGTGGCTTGTATTTAGTCAATACACTTTTTATGTACTACCAAATGGTGTGTCTAAAGGTCGTAAAGTTACTCGACAGGTTATTTTTAACGGGTTAAATGAATTAAAAATAGTTTGGCAAGAACTTAAAAAAGACTTACGTCTCAAGCGTTATTTAATTGCTTTTTTTGTGTTTAGTATGGCGGTACAAACAATTATGCTGGTTGCTGTTTATTTTGGAGAAGAAGAAGTCGCTTGGGGGCCTGGTAATGCTAAAAAAATAGGATTAATAGGTAGTATTTTATTAATACAGGTTTTAGCAATAGTTGGAGCAATATTAACTTCGATGGCTTCAAAAAGGTTTGGCAATATTGTGACTTTAATTGTTATTAATGTCATATGGATGAGCTTGTGTTTTTATGGTTATTTTGTAGAAACTCCATTTCAATTTTACATTACTGCGGGTTGTGTAGGATTAGTAATGGGAGGCGTACAAAGTTTGGCACGTTCTACTTATTCTAAATTTTTACCAGAAACAGATGATACTACTTCTTACTTTAGTTTCTTTGATGTCGCTGAAAAAATAGGAATAGTAATAGGAATGATTTTATATGGTACTATAGATCAAATTACAGGAAGCATGCGTAATGCCATATTATTTTTATTCGTTTTTTTCCTAATAGGTATTATTTTATTATTCAGAGTTCCAAGGGAAAAACGATAAAAAGCAAATTTTACCGCTAAAGTGTAATTTTTTTATTATATTTGGTCTTCCTAATATTAACTTAACCAAATACTTATGAAGAGACTTTCCCTTCTTTTAGTGCTATTTACTATTTTTAATTGTGCTGATGAACCTTTAGAACCAGAACAAAGAAACTGTATTCAAACGACTGCTGTTCTTGCAGAAGCGACAACAAATTTTAATGCAGTAACACCAGATAATTATATAGAATTATGTAATGCGTATAGAATAGCGTTACAGAATCAAAAAGAGTTTTGTGGAGATGGTAGTGGAAATATACAGACACTTTTAGATGGATTAGGAGATTGTACAGGAACTACACTGCCACCTGATGATTGTACTTCAGCTCAAGCTGCATCTTCAAGTGCAGCAACTGTTTATTTGAATAGCCCTTCCACAGAGAGATGTAATGCCTACAAATCAACATTAGAAAATCAAATAATAGTCTGTGGAGATGAAGATGGAAGTATTCAAATAACTATAGATGGATTGGGAGATTGTAATGATGTAGGAACAAGTAATGGTTTCGCAATGTCTTTTAAGTTAGACGGTTCACAGTATAACCAAAATAATCCATCTGGTAATAACGAAGCCTCGAGTTCAACCATATCTTCTAGTTATCCAAGTACAGAATATATATTACTTCAATCAAGAAATGGTCTTTTTGGAGATGTAGAAATTGATCTTTGGATTAAAAGGGATGATTTAGTAGCAAATACAACATATGATGTGAATGAAGGTACAGACGGAGTTACTACACATATAGATTTAATTGACCTTAGAAGTACTGAATTTGAGTATACAATTTCTGGTACTGTAACTATAGATTTTGTAGATTCTATTAATAAAATAGTTAAAGGAACATTCGAATTCAATTCAGGTATAAATCCTTGGTCTACAGATTCTAGTAATATGGTGACTGAAGGAATATTTAATTATGTTTATGATGTTGATTAAAGAATAATGAAAAATAATAACACCCCAATAAATTTAAATTCCTCAAATTATGAAAAAAATAACCTACCTATTAGTCCTTTCTATAGCCTTAGTCACATTTTCTTGTGAAAAAGAGCCTTCTAGAGCAAGCTTACCTGAAGTTAACTTTAGTGTCGATTTTGATGGTCAGACATTTGTTGCAGACCAAGTTGGCGCAACAGTTTTAGACGATGTCATCAATATTACAGGTCTAAGAGGACCAAACAATGAGTCTATTACTTTAACAGTAGTAGCAGGTACAGAAGGTGTATATCAATTAGGAGTACAAAACGGAGCTTTAGTTCATGGTGCTGCATATATAGAGCAAAACAATTCAACGAATGGTGCATGGGTTGCTCTTACAGATGGCGTATCTTCTCAAGGAACCATTATTATTTCTGAAATTAATGACGTTAATAAAACCATTTCTGGTAATTTTTCTTTTACAGGCAATAATCCATCTGTCGGCAATACTAGCAGTTTTGTAAGAGAATTTACTAATGGTACATTTAAAAATATACCATACAGTAACACTTTATCTAATCCGCCAACGAACAATAATAGTTTTACTGCTAAGATCGATGGTGTAGAGTTTGAAGAAGACTTACTTGCAGGAATTTTAAGTAGTGGTAATATATCTATTATCGCAACAAAAAATAATATATCTAGCATTGGACTTACTCTTCCAAGTGATATTGCTGCAGGAGATTATGATTTTACTTTTGGAGTCGCGCCTGTTGGTCAATACAATATATTTACGCCATTTTCGAGCAATATAGCAGATGGAAGTTTTACAATTACTTCTCACGATATTCCGAACAAAAGAATAATTGGAACATTCTCTTTTACAGCGGAAGCTTTTGGAGGAGGTGCTACTGGTAGCTTTGAAATTACTGAAGGAAGCTTCGATATAACTTATCAATAATTATAAGAACATTAAAAATAAAAAAAGCCACTATTCATTTTCAAGGATAGTGGCTTTTTTATGACTTATATTAAGACCTATTCGGTATAAAATTTAAAAACTCATAACGTTATTTTAAGTTTTAGTATACTAAAGTTTACTCCAATTTAATCTGGGTAACTATTAATTAATGCAACGGTTATATATTAGTAATAACACTGAGTACATTTAGTAACATTCGATTTGTTTTTTTGTATAAATTAATTAATCCAAAGAAAAATTTAATGAAAAATGTATTAAGATTTAATCTAGTAGCTTTATGTTTATTAGCACTAGTTTCATGTAAAAAAGATGACGACGCGACTACAAGTAACCCGCCCTCTGGTGAAGTTAACCCTGTAAAATTAGAGGCTCATTCTTCAACTCCAAATTTTTTAAAATTAACTTCAGAATTTAATAATGTTAGTATTTATCCATTAATAACTTCTGAAGACCAATTACCTGAATCGCCTGAGTTTGTTTATGGATCAATGGCAGATGGTGCTGGACTCATAAAAAATACGGATAACACTTATACTTTAATTAATAATATTGAAGCCGATTATTCTATTGCAAGAATCACTTTAGATGAAACTTTTAAACCCATAAAAGGAGAGTATATTTTAAATGCTATGGCAACAGCACAAACCGCTCAATGTTCTGGGTCTTTAATAACACCAGAAGAGCATGGGTTTGGGCCTATTTACTTGTCTGGAGGAGAATGGGGAGGTGCTTCTAAAGGTGTTTTTAAAACCGATCCTTTTCGTGATGCCAATGCTGCAGATGTAGCAGAACTACTGCCAGCGTTGGGGCAATGGTCTACAGAAAATGCAGTAGCAATTGGTAAAGAAGCTTATGTTGATAAAACAGTTGTGTTTATAGGCGATGATCATTCAGATAATGAGGTTCCTTCTGGACAACTAGGAATGTATGTTGGTGAGCGAGGAGATTTAAATAACGGAAAATTATATGCATTGCGTGTTACTAATTCAGAAATAAACTTTGAAGTAGATATGTATGAAGGTGAATCTTACCCGATTGATTTTGTTGAATTAGAAGAAAGAGAAATTGATTTATTAGATGCTGAAGCTAAAACGAAAGGAGCAATGGGCTTTTCAAGATTAGAAGATATCGATTGGAGAAGAGGATCGGCTGCTAATAATAGAGAAATTTATTTCTGTGTAACTGGAAGAAAAAAACCAGGCTTAGTTGGAAAAGGAACTACTTATGGACGCATATATAAAGTCACCTTAAATGAGAATGATCCTAAAGGAGCAGGAACAATTACTTGTGTTTTAGATGGTGACAAATTAGACGGGAAAGCAAAATCTTTCCATAGTCCAGATAATATTTTGGTAACTGAAAACTATGCTTACATTCAAGAAGATCCTAATGGATACCCTGATACTGCAGATAAAGCTCACTACGCAAGATTGTACCAATACAATTTAAATAACGGTACG
Organism: uncultured Flavobacteriaceae bacterium; assembly: GCA_937959395.1. GTDB lineage: Bacteria > Bacteroidota > Bacteroidia > Flavobacteriales > Flavobacteriaceae > JAHDGB01. The sequence goes on from CALGLR010000034.1 coordinate 9,392, forward strand.
TTCAAAACCGTATTGGAATGTGATCAAGATCAAGCAACAATTAATGGTTATGGTAGCTTAGATCGCATCTGGGAAATTACAGGGATGATCGATATATCTGAAACTATTGGTATCGATGAAACATTTCTCTTAATTACTCAAAATCATGGTTGGAATAATAGGTTTACAGATCCTAATGCTAATCCAGATCCCAATGCGAGAGAAGAGGGGAGTATGCTTTTTACAATAAATGGATTAGATCGATAAATCATGTTAATCTATTATGGTTTGAAATTAGTTAGAACACGTTTGTTTTTACTCACGTGTTCTTTTCTTTTGCTGTTTTGTTCTTGTAAAAGTAAAGAAGTGGATTATGTAGAAAATGAGCCCAGTGCAGTATTGGAAAATCATTTTAAACGTAATATAGAGAATAGTGTATTTTATCTAGATTCTTTAAAATATGTTTTAGGTGAAACGCAATCTATTTATTATTATAAGTTGGCTAGAGCAGAATTTAAAAAGATAGAACCTATTTTAGCTTTCGTAGATAAAGGAAATTATAAATTTTTAAACCAACCAAATCTTCTTAAGGTTGAAGAGGAAGATGCTACAGATATAAAAATAAAAAAACCGTCAGGCTTTCAAGTTTTGGAAGAACAGCTTTTCGAAAAAACGTTACCTTTTAATGCTATTATCAAAAATATAAGCTTAATACAAGAACGATTAAGGCTTATTAAAAAAAACACACACTTAAAACTAAAAAAACATCATATTATTTGGCTGTTAAGAGATGCAATAGCTAGAGTTGCTTTAAGAGGAATTACAGGCTTTGATTCACCTGTTTTAGAAGACTCTTTGGAAGAAGCTAAAATAGTATACAATCAAATAGAAATAATACTTAATAATTACAGTTCTCATTTTAAAGATGATGCCATTTTAAAATTATGGAATAAAGAATTATTAATCACACAAATAGATTTAGATGCTCATTTTAATACTTTTAATCGTTACGATTTTATAAAAAGTCATTCTCATAAACAATTAAGGCTTTTAGTCAAAACCCAAAAAGATTGGGATGTAGTATTTCCATTTGAATTGGCTTTTAAAAATGAGTTAACCTCTTTTTTTTCTGATCAAACTTTTAATCTTAATTTCTTTTCGGATAGTAATGAACCTATTAATGATCTTAAACAAAAAATAGCTTTAGGAAGTCAATTGTTTGGCGATAAACGATTGTCTAAATCTAAAACCATGGCTTGTGTAAGTTGTCATCAAAGTAATTTATCTTTTACAGATGGTTTGAAAACATTTCCAAAGCAAAATAGAAATACACCAACTTTAAATTATGCGGCTTTACAGCAAAGTTTTTTTTATGATGCCAGAGCTGGGAGTTTGGAAGGTCAAATAGTTAGTGTTGTCAATAATAGTGATGAATTTCATTCAGATTTAAAAACCATAACTGAAGCGGTTCGTAAAGATTCTGTTTATACCAACCAATTTAAAGAATTATATGGAATAGTTAACGATCGTGCCATAAGACAGGCAGTGGCTACTTACATTAGGAGTTTGGCACCATTTAATTCTAAATTCGATCGAAATATTAATGATTTAGAAAACACATTGACTAAAAATGAAATCAATGGATTTAATCTTTTTAATGGTAAAGCAAAATGTGCGACTTGTCATTTTGCACCTGTTTTTAATGGTACTGTACCACCAAGTTTCAAAGAAAGTGAATTAGAAGCTATTGGAGTTCCTGAAACCACGTCTAATCCTTCGGAAATCAGTAAAGATCTTGGCCGTTATGATGTATTCAAGACCAAACAACGAAAACATTTTTTTAAAACACCTACGATAAGAAATGTGAATAGAACATCCCCTTACATGCATAATGGTATTTACAACACTTTAGAAGAGATTTTAATATTTTATAATAATGGAGGCGGTAAAGGCGTTGGTATCGATTTAGAATATCAAACCTTACCAACAGATTCTTTAAATTTATCTGAACAAGAAATGAAAGATATTATAAGTTTTCTTAAAACTTTAGATGATCAAGATTCCGATAAATTGTATTGAACCTCTAATTTACATTAGAATAACATTTATTTAAATCGGTATTAACTAATTACCAATTTAAAAATCGTGAATTTGTAAAAAAACAAATGGAGTTATTTTTAACTAGTTTTGGAGCATTATTTTCTATTATGAACCCCCTTGGTACGGTTCCTATTTTTGTTGGATTAACGCAAGAACATTCAAAAAAAGAGAAAGCGGTAATTGCTTTTTGGACTGCGATAGATGTTCTGATTATTTTACTATTATCATTTTTTGCAGGAAAATATATTTTATCATTTTTTGGAATTAGTTTGAATGCTTTAAAGATAGCAGGAGGGCTTATTATAGCGTCTTCAGGGTTTGCTTTGTTAACTGGAAAATTTGGAGAGCACAAAGGAATGAAACGAAAAAGAATTCAAGAGGATATTCATTCTAGAGAAGCTGTATCTTTAACACCACTAGCAATACCAATGTTGGCAGGCCCTGGAACAATTTCTTTATTAATTGCATATAATCAAGAATATACATTAACTAAAGATATGGTTATTGTATTAGGATCAATGATTGTTGCGGTTATCTTTATTTACATTGTACTTAAAAGCGCTCATTTTATTGTTAAATTTCTTGGAGCCTCTGGTATTAATGCATTATCGCGTATAATAGGGTTTATTGTTATTGCTATAGGTATAGAGTATATTATATCATCGATTAAGGCTTTGTTTTTTTCTAATTGAGAGTGGAACTTTATAAAATTAAAAGAGGCTGTCTTAAAAGTTAAAAAAAAATAACTCTGTCTGGTTGAGCGCAGTCGAAACCTATTAATTATTAGGATTATCATAGTTCTCGACTGCGCTCGAATAGACATGAAATAGGCTTTTTAAATTTTATAAAGGAATGTTTCCGTGTTTTCGTTTTGGCCGATCTACTTCTTTATCTTGAAGCATAGAAAATGCTTTAATTAATTTACGTCTGGTTTCTCTAGGTAGAATCACTTCATCTATAAAACCACGTTCTGCAGCACTATATGGATTAGCAAAAAGAGATGCATATTCGGCTTCTTTCTCTTTCCATTTTTCTTCAGGATTTTCAGCAGATTTAATTTCTTTTTTAAATATAATTTCTGCTGCACCTTTAGCTCCCATAACTGCAATTTCAGCACTTGGCCATGCAAAATTCATATCTGCTCCAATATGTTTAGAGTTCATGACATCGTAAGCACCTCCATAAGCCTTTCTAGTAATAACAGTAACTCTTGGTACTGTAGCTTCACTTAAGGCATAAAGTAATTTGGCACCATGTACAATAATACCATTCCATTCTTGATCTGTTCCTGGTAAAAAACCTGGAACATCTTCTAAAACTAATAAAGAAATATTAAAACAATCGCAAAATCGTACAAAACGCGCAGCTTTCTTAGAACTGTTTACATCTAAAACACCTGCTAGAAATAGAGGCTGATTGGCAACAATCCCAATACTTCTTCCACCTAAACGTGCAAAACCTACAATAATATTTTCAGCATAATCTTTATGGATTTCATAAAAAGAATCTTCATCTATTATACCATTAATAACATGATGCATGTCGTAAGGTTTATTCGCATTGTCTGGAACAATATCAGACAAACTTTCTCTTATTTCATCGTTTAACTCAAAAGGGAGAAGGCTAGGGCTTTCATTATTATTTTGCGGGAAATAACTTAATAGCTTTTTTACATCTTCTAAACATTCTGCATCATTAACCGAGGTTTTATGGGCCACTCCAGATTTTGTAGAATGTGTACTCGCTCCTCCTAATTCTTCAGAAGTCACGGTTTCATTAGTCACTGTTTTTACAACATTAGGTCCAGTAACAAACATATAACTGGTATCTTCTACCATTAATGTAAAATCGGTCATTGCAGGCGAATACACAGCGCCTCCAGCACAAGGCCCCATTATTGCAGAAATTTGAGGAATCACACCAGATGATTGCACATTTTTGTAAAAAATATCTGCGTAACCGCCTAGTGATCGTACACCTTCTTGTATTCTTGCTCCTCCAGAATCGTTTAAACCAATTATTGGAGCACCTACTTTTAAGGCAAGATCCATTACTTTACATATTTTCTCTGCGTGTGTTTCTGATAAAGAACCACCAAATACCGTGAAATCTTGAGCAAAAACATAAACTAACCGTCCGTTAATAGTACCATAACCAGTTACTACACCATCACCATAGAATTGCTGATTTTCCATTCCGAAATCTTTGGTTCTATGTGTTACTAAAGCGCCTATTTCTTCAAAAGAACCTACATCTAAAAGATAATTAACACGCTCTCTTGCTGTTAATTTCTTTTTTTCGTGCTGCTTATCAATACGGGGTTGTCCGCCTCCTAAATAGGCTTGACTTAATTTATCGTTTAAATCTTTTATTTTGAGTTCCATAATCGTCTAGTTAGGTAAGCGTAATAATTTTTGATCTTCTATATATTGTTTTACAGCTATAATAGCAGCAATTTCGGCTTCTTCGTTCTGTTTTGCTTTTAAAGCTTCAGGTGAATAATATTGCTTTACAAAATGGGTGTTAAAGTTTCCAGATTGAAAAGCCTCATGTTCACAGACAAATCGACCAAAAGGAAGTGTGGTTTGAATGCCTTCAATTTTATAGGCTTTAATTGCTTTAAGCATTAATTGAATGGCTTCATCTCTTGTGTCTCCATAGGTAATTAATTTAGAAAGCATTGGATCATAGTAAATTGGTATGTCCATACCTTCTTCAAAACCATTATCTACTCTAATATTATCTCCTACAGGTAGTTTATAAACTTCTAGGTTTCCTACACTTGGTAAGAAGTCGTTTAAAGGATCTTCAGCATACACACGTAACTCTAAAGCATGCCCTTGAATTTTTAAGTCCTCTTGTTTCACAGGAAGTTTTTCTCCTCTTGCAACTCTAATTTGGAGTTCTACTAAATCTACTCCTGTAATTAATTCTGTAACAGGATGTTCTACTTGTAGTCTTGTGTTCATTTCTAAGAAGTAGAAATTATGATCATCATCTAACAAAAATTCTACAGTACCAGCACCAAGATAATCACAAGCTTGAGCAACTTTTATTGCAGCTTGCCCCATTTTTTCTCTTAATTCTGAAGTTAATACAACAGAAGGCGCTTCTTCAACCACTTTTTGATGACGACGTTGAATACTACATTCTCTTTCAAATAAATGAATAACATTACCATGACTATCTGCCATGACTTGAATCTCTATATGTCGAGGAGAACTCACGTATTTTTCAATAAATACAGAACCATCACCAAAAGCAGAAGTTGCTTCACTAATAGCTCTATTCATTTGAGATTCTAGTTCTTCTTCAGCTTCTACAACTCGCATGCCTTTTCCACCACCACCAGCCGATGCTTTTATAAGAATAGGAAAGCCAATATCTTTTGCAATATATTTAGCTTTTTCAATATCGGTAATGGCTTCATCTATACCAGGAACCATTGGGATATCGTAAGCTTTAACAGCCTCTTTAGCGGCTAATTTACTTCCCATTATTTTTATGGCTTTAGACTTTGGTCCAATAAATATGATGTTGTTTTTTTCTGCTTTCTCTGCAAAACTAGCATTTTCACTTAAAAAACCATACCCTGGGTGAATGGCGTCTACATTTAAGTTTTTTGCGACTTCTATAATTTTATCTCCTAATAAATAGGATTGATTAGAAGGTGCTTCTCCAATTAAAACAGCTTCATCGGCAAATTTTACATGAGGCGCATTTCTATCGACAGTAGAATATACTGCTACAGTTTTTATACCCATTTTCTTTGCTGTTCGCATCACACGAATGGCTATTTCACCTCTATTTGCTACTAATATTTTTTTCATGAAAAATTTATTTTTCATTCCCATGTAAATGGGAATCTCTTATATTTTAATTCCTAAGACTAAAAAGGAACTATTTATAATTAAACAATTACTCGAATTCGACTAATAAAACGCCTTTATCTACAGCATCTCCTTTGGTTACACCAACAGATTTAATAATACCATTTCTAGGGGAAAGAATACTATTTTCCATTTTCATAGCTTCTAGTATTAATAAAGGATCATCTTCCTTAATTTCATCGCCAACACTTACATTAATATCTAAAATTAACCCTGGCATTGGCGCTTTAATCTCATTGACTTGTTTAGAAGCTCCAACAGTAAACCCCATATCTTTAATGAGTTGATCGGTAGCATCAGAAATAGCAACGGTATAGGTGTTATTATTTACTTTTACGGTATACGATTTCTTATTGAAATTAGATGTTACAATTTTAGCCGAAAAAGGCATATTATTTTGTAAAATATGATACGTGTTTTCTGAATTTTTTACAGCGTCTAAATCAGCAACTTGTTGCTTTTTGATATTAAATTCTGCAGAATTATTAACTTTTGTGGTATAATTTTCAGACATAAAATTTTGTGTATTTAGAATGCAAATATAAGTTAATATTTAAAGTGAATTTTCTTGCTTATTTTCTTCCGATATATTTGGATTAAATTTGGAGTTTTTCTGATGCGTTTTAATAGCCTTTCTAGATAGAATGATTCCTATTATTAAAGAGATAAATGCTCCAATAGAAATACCTGGAATAAAATCTATAAATAAAAAGAAGTCATAAGTGCCATGAAATAAAATGGCTAGTAACAACCCCATAATATTTAACATCACTTTATTGTTTGAAAACTTGGCTTTTCCCATATAATATCCCATGAGTATTCCAAAAGTAGCATGAGCAGGAACAGCAGTTAGAGCTCTAAGTAATGCGACTTGGTAACCGCCTTCTAAAACATAAAAAATGTTTTCGGTTGCAGCAAATCCCATTGAAACCATTACTGCATAAACAATACCATCGAAAGGCTCGTTAAATTCTTTTTGGCGTTGCGCATAGTAACGAACAATTATGTATTTGCTTAATTCTTCACTAAAACCAACAACAAAAAACGCTTTTACAAATTGTTGCCATACACTATAATGATTTGGGAGTGGAACCACAATATCAAAGAAGGAATATAGAATAGTGGTTATTATGATGCTAATTACTGCTCCTAAAATAAAAGATATAAAAAGCAATTTTTTAGGCTCACTTTCGTATTTGTCTTTGATGTTTATATACAGGATGATAACAAATATTGGAGCGATTGACATGAAAAGAGTTTGCATATGCTCTATATTTTAAAATTAGAAAGTTGAAGTTGACTTTTAATAGCATTTATTATTTTTAAATAATACCCTTTATTAGTAGAAACAAAATGTGAATTGGTTTCACTGTTTTTTAATAAGTTTAAAAAATCGTTTAAAGAGACTAATTTCAAAGCTTCAACTTCTTCGGGCTGGCATTTTAAAGCTGAAAGCGGTACTTTTAATTCTGCTATAAAGGTATTATGGAACTCGTTATCAATAATTCCATTAGGGTAGGATTGAAAACATTTAAAAACGCCGATTTTCTGTAAATCAGTCTCATTAATTAATAAACCAATTTCTTCTCGTATTTCTCTTATGGCTCCAACTTTAATAGTTTCTCCTGCATCGATATGCCCTGCAACCGAGACATCCCAAAGTAAAGGATGAATTGTTTTTGAAGCAGCACGTTGTTGTAATAGTATTTGGCCTTGTTTTGTGTAAAACCAAATATGAGCGGTATGATGATAATGGCCTTCTTTATGAATTACTGATTTTAAGGCCTTTTCTCCTGTAGGTAAACCTTCTTTCGTTACGATATCTATTAATTCGTCCATATTTTTTTAGACGGTTTGCATAATTGAAGCAATACCGTTTGATAGTTTTTTAAAATCTTCAGCGGTATTGTATAAGTGGCACGAAATACGAATGTAATTACCTCTAAATGACACGAAAATGTTTTGTTTAACAAATTCAGCTTTTAATAATTCTTTATCAACATTTTTAGGTAATTCTACTCCAAATAAATGATGTGCTCTATCTTCATTGTTTTCAATATGACAGCCTAGTTTTTTTAATTCGATAACGGCGTCTTTAGAAATTGTTTTACAATAGTCTTGTATTGCAACTGGTGTCCATTCAATAACTTGTTTTAAAGCTTCAATTTGCATTTGAATATAAATGAAATTACCACTCTCTCCTACAGAATACCTATTGGCTAGTGGTTTATACTTATCTTCATATTGGGTTAATCCCGATAGATTTTCACTTCCTAATCGATTAGACCAATTTTCTTCAAGTGGCGTTCCGTTATCAAAATAAGAACTAAAATAAGCATAACCAGAACCATAAGGGCCAAATAACCACTTATAGCCTGCGCAAATAAGTGCATCTGGTTGTATGTCTTCAACAGAAAAAGGAAGCGCACCCAAAGATTGGCTTCCATCTATAATTAAAAGTGCGTTATGCTTTTTTGTTTTCTCTCGAATAGCTTTTAAATTAAAAAGTGTGCCATTTGCCCAATGTATATTTCCCATTGCAACAAGAGCAGTATTATCAGTAATGGCTTCTAAAATATTAGTATTCCATTGTTTGCCACCATTTAATTTAGAATTAGGTTGTTTAACGACTTTAAGAGTGGCATCATATTTTTCAACCAATCGTTTCCAAACATAAATATTACTAGGAAATTGTTCTTCAATAACTAGAACTTCATCTCCTTTATTAAGTGTTATATTATTTGCAACCGTTCCTAATCCATAGGATACAGAAGGTATTGTAACCACACGATTATAATCTGGTGCTTCGATAAGTTTAGCAAATAGTTTTTTTACTTCAATTACAGGATCAAAAAAGTGTGAACTCGGTATTAAGAAGGGTTTACTTTTTTCTTTAATAGCTCTAATTCCTGCTTCTTCAATTGCTTTAAAAGAAGGGGATAGGCTAGCTATATTTAAATAGGTAACCGTTTCTGGAATAGAAAATAATTGTTTTTGGTTTTGTAGTGGCATGGTATGATGTGTTTTTTGCCGTTTTAAATTATGCGCAACTCTCGTGTTTTATACTTTTCGTTTATCAGAACATCCATCCCTAACCCTTCCTTCGAAGGAAGGGAACTCGAATGGCTCTACTTTTGTATGCTAGAATGAATAAGATCCATTTTCAACTCTTCTTTTAAAGGAAAGTAGTTCAAAAGTCTCCCTTTGAAGGGAGATTTAGAGGGATGTTATTTTATTGAAAAACATCCATCCCTAACCCTTCCTTCAAAGGAAGGGAACTCGAACGGCTTTACTTTTGCTTGTTTGGATATAAAACTACCTATCCATACTATTCTTTTAAAGGAAAGTAGCTCAAAAGTCTCCCTTTGAAGGGAGATTTAGAGGGATGTTGTTTTATTTAACAACTATAAATCGTTTTTATTTAAAATAACTAAATGTTTCGCCGTCTTTAATGTTTAATAAACTTTCATAAATTAGTTTAATTACATTTTCAACATCGTCTCTGTGAACCGTTTCTACAGTGGTATGCATGTAACGTAATGGTAATGATATTAAAGCCGATGCAACACCGCCATTACTATAAGCAAAAGCATCTGTATCTGTTCCTGTAGCTCTTGATAATGCAGCACGTTGAAAAGGTATTTTCTTAGCTTCAGCTGTATCAGTAATTAAATCGCGTAATTTTTGCTGAACAGCAGGAGCATAAGCAATTACGGGACCTTTACCAATTTCGGCTTGACCTTGAATTTTTTGATTAATCATAGGTGTTGTTGTATCATGAGTTACATCGGTCACAATAGCCACATTAGGCTTAATGGTTTCGGTAATCATTTGTGCACCACGTAATCCTATTTCTTCTTGTACTGAATTCGTAATATAAAGGCCAAAAGGCAACGTTTTCTTATTTTCTTTTAATAAACGTGCGACTTCAGCAATCATAAAACCACCCATTCTATTATCTAAAGCGCGACAAACAAAATTAGTTTTGTTTAGAATATGAAATTCATCCGGATACGTAATAACACATCCAATATGAACGCCTAGTTTTTCTACTTCTTCTTTGGTTTTACAACCACAGTCTATAAAAATATTGTCAGGCTTTGGCGGTTCTTCTTTCGCTCTGCTTCTAGTATGAATTGCTGGCCAACCAAATACGCCTTTAACAATACCCTTTTTGGTATGTATGTTTACTATTTTACTTGGTGCAATTTGGTGATCACTTCCTCCATTACGAATAACGTAAATAAGCCCTTTGTCACTTATATAATTAACATACCAAGAAATTTCATCGGCATGACCTTCTATAACTACTTTATATTTTGCTTTTGGATTAATAACACCTACGGCAGTACCATACGTATCGGTAAAAAACTCATCTACATAAGGTTTTAAATAATCCATCCAGATTTTTTGTCCGTCCCACTCGTAACCGGTAGGAGCTGCATTATTTAAATATTTTTCAAGAAAGTCCATCGACTTTTTATTAAGTATGCTCTTTTTAGCCATATTTTTTAAATTTTCACTAAAATAAGAATATTCACAAGAATTTAATAGTTAGCAATGACATAATTAGTAATTTAGCTATATCCCATTTTATATTAAAAAGAACCTGAAAAAGTTTGGAATGGTTTTAGCATTCCTTGAATTATGAAAATTTTAAATTACCTATTTTTAGTCTTCCCGTTTGTATTGTTTGCACAAGAAGACCCCGTTCGAGAAGAATCTGATCCTACTATAGTAAAAGAATACGTTATTATAGAAGGCGATTCTATACCTAGAGAAGCTATAGATTTAGACGAGGTTTTATTATTGCATAAACTTAAGTTTGATGGGAAACAAGACCGTAGACGTTACCTAATTCTTCGCCGAAAAACTATAAAAGTATATCCTTATGCTAAATTAGCTGCAGAGCGTTTAGAAGAGCTTACTAAAGAATTGGAGGAGATAAAAAAAACTAGGAAAAAGAAAAAGCATGCTAAAAAAGCACAAAAATATATTGAAGAAAAATTCTCTGCAGAACTTAAAAAACTAACGAAAACAGAAGGGCAAATATTAGTAAAACTTATTAATAGGCAGACAGGACGTACTGCTTTTGATTTAATTAAAGAGTTGAGAAGTGGTTGGCGCGCCTTTTGGTTTAATAATACGGCAAGCTTATTTAGTATTTCTTTAAAGAAAGAATTTGATCCTGAAAACGAAAAAGAAGATTATTTAATTGAAGATATTTTGCAGCGTAATTTTCAAAACGGACGATTAATAGAACAAAAACCAGCTATAGATTTTGATTTTTTTGCTTTAACCGAGAAGTGGTTAAATGGAGATGATAATACCGAAACACCTAAGCAATAAATGATAGCTCAAACACCTAAAGAAGAACGTTTAAATGTTTTAACCCATGGTGTTGGCGCTTTATTAGGAGTCGTAGGTTTAGTATTACTTATTCTTAAAGATTCACAAAAGACAGATTGGAGTCTATTTAGTGTTATTGTTTATGGGCTATCCATTATTATACTTTTTACAGCTTCCACATTATACCATTATGTTACTAAGATAAAACGAAAGCACTATTTTAGAGTTCTTGATCATATAAGTATTTACATTCTTATTGCTGGAACATATACTCCCGTATTACTTATTAGTTTAGAAAAAAGCTTAGGTTGGCCTTTGTTTTGGGCAGTTTGGGGTATTGCGGCATTTGGAGTGGTGTTAAAACTGTTTTTTACTGGTAGGTTTACGTTATTTTCTACATTATTATATTTAGTTATGGGGTGGTTAATCGTGTTTGATTTTTCAGCGCTTTCAGAAATAATGCACCCTAACGGAATATTATTATTAATGGCTGGAGGAATCTCTTATACTGTTGGTATTGTATTTTTCTTAGTTAACAAAATACCTTATAATCATGTGATTTGGCATTTATTTGTATTAGCTGGTGCCATTTTTCACTTTTTTATGATACTGAATTTTGTGGTTTAGATTTTGAAATTCACTTTTATTCTAGCAATAACCTCAATCTCTTCTTTTGTAAATACTCTTTTTCAAGATTATTATTCACAGTATCTATAGCGAGATCTATATTCGTAATTGCTTTTTTGAAATTGTTTATAGCTGTGTAATAATCGGCTAGCGTACCATAATATAAATAAGACCGTTGTGCAAAATTATCTGGTTGTAGTTGGTCGAGATGTTTTTTTGCGGTTTTATAATCTTTGATTTGAAGACAAATTACAGCCATAGTTAAAACATGAGAAGGCATGGGTTGTATTGTATGTAAACATTGGTACCAATATAAAACCTTATCCCAATTGGTGTTTTCAAAACTTGAGGCGCGCACATGTTCTGCAGCAATCGCCGCTTCATAATGATAAGAAGAAAATTTATCTTGCTCTACAGCTTTATTCATCATCGTGTTTCCTAATTCTACTAAAGGAAAATGCCATTTACTACGATCTTGAGTCTTTAAATCTAAGAGTTCATTATCGGCATTAGTTTTAGTGTCTAAACGTGCTGCATGAAAACACATTAATGCAAATAAGGCATAACTCGAAGGTATACGAGTTAATTTGTTTTTAAGTAACATTTGGCTTAAACGCATCGCTTCACCACATAACTCTTTTTGTATTAGTTTTTCTTTTTTATTAGAATGAAAACCTTCATTAAAAATAAGATATAGGACCTCCATAACACTATTCAATCTTTCAGGTAATGATTTACCTTGCGGAATAGTGAATTTTAAGTCTTCTGTTTTTATAACCTTTCGAGCTCGGAGTAGTCGTTTTTTTATGGTTTCTTCTTTTGTTAATAATGCTGAAGCTATTTCTTTAATACTAAATCCTGATACTGTTTTTAAAGCAAACGAAATGCGATCTCTAGGGTCTAATCTAGGGTGACAGGCCGTAAAAATCATTCGTAATTGAGCGTCTTCAATTTCGGTATCTAAAAACAGTTCGTTAATGGCAATAGCATTTGTACTGTAATTAAAATCTGGAACATGCTTTTTCTCAGCTTTTAGAGTTCTAAAAATATCTAAAACTCTGTTTTTTGCTGCTTTTGTTAGCCATGCCTCAGGGTTTTCGGGCTGTTGAGCTTGCCATTTTGTAGTCGCTTTGATAAAAGTATCTTGTACGGCATCTTCAATAATTTCAAGATGAGATAATCCAAAAATACGAGTTAATACAGAAACCATCTTTCCGCTATGTGAGCGAAAAAGATGGTCTATAATTTCATGTTTCATTTGATTAACGATCAAAAACCATTATTTCACGAATCTCAACTGTTCCTCCAAGATCATAATCTGGATAATCTTTAGCAATGTCTTGAACGGCATCAAAGTCTTTGGCTTCAACAATATAGTAGCCACCTACAATTTCTTTTACTTCTGCTGAGGTTAAATCTGTAACCGTACGATTTTCACCAACTACACGACGAATATTAGGAGTTAAAGCATTACCGCCTCTAAGTACACCAGCTTCTCCCATTTTGTTTCCCCAAGCAAACCATTTGTTCATACGGTTTTCCATTTCTTCTTGCGAGAGTCCTAAATCTGCATAATCGTTACTAACGAAAATCATCATAAATTCTTTCATAATTTTATGTTTTTAAATTATTATACTTATAAGACGTTTGTCAAATTTAAAAAGAGGACACCATTTAAAATTATTTTTTTTGATTTTTGTTTCCTCTTAGTTATTTTAAGATCTTCAATGCAGGTTTATACTTGAACGTTTTTTTATTATAAACTCTAATTGCATTATAAATAATCATAATTATATTATATATATACATAACTATAAGTGGTATGTATATCATATTCATTGTGGTTTTTAAATTAGAGAATAATGAATTAAAACCACCAAACAGAGCTATAATTAAAAAAGCATAGTATATAAACAATAGGAGTGTCCAAGATATTTGAAAGTTAAGTAGTGCTTTGCCTAACTCGTTAACATTTTTTAATTTATCTTTTTTAGAGATCCATAATATCAAAGGAATTATAATACCTAATATTGGAAAAAATAAAAAACCAAGTGCAGATAGACTCATTAATGTTAAATAGTTTTGGTCTTCTTGAATTTTCCAGTCAATAATTTCATCTGGAGTTGTATTAAGAGCTAAAGCTAATCTTTTCATTGTATCTCCTCTAGGGACAGATTCATTATTTTCAATACGCTGAATTGTTCTTAAGCTTAATCCAGATTCTTCTGCTAATAGCTCTTGAGAAAACCCTTTTCTATTTCTTAATTCTTTTAATCTTTGTGATAAATTGGAATCGTTCATTTTTAATTTAATTTAGGGCAAAGATTAAAAGAATTCAGTATTCATGTAACGACATCTTCCCGACAATTTTACGACATCTTTGTCTAAAGGCTTGTTTTGTTGAGTTTTAAGGATGATTTGAATGTGTAATTATTATTTAATAACATCCTTATACTCTTCAAAAAACAATTCAAACAAATTCATTTTTTCATTGAAGAATTCCATTACTTCTCTCCAGTGGTTTTTATTATGAATATTAACCTTTTGTTCTAAAGGCACATAAATACGAGAGATTTCTTTGCCATTATCTAAATAAAATTCTTCTTCAAAAATAGCTTCTGGTAAATATTCGTTTCTTAATATTGATTTTAAAGACTGTAGTTTTTCCCAGTAATTAATACGGTTTTCGAGATTGTCTTCTAAATCTAGCGAGACATGAGCTGTTTTATTATCAAAATGAAATTTAAAACTAAATCCTTTAATTTTAGTGTTATAAAGTATCCATTTTCTTGGAAATGATTTTCCAAGACTGGTCCAGAATAATTGTTTTATTTGTTTCGATTCTTCTTTTGAAAACATCTTTTTCAATTAACAATTAACAATTAACAATTAACAATTAACAATTAACAATTAACAATTAACAATGTGCAAAATTGTGTTTATGTGACTATAGTTTACTTTAATTGACTCCATTGTTAAAAATAGTAATAATTGTTTTTTTATTTATTATCCTTTTGCGCATTCCAAAAATTTAAGAATTGAGTAAGAATTGTTAAGTGTTCATTGCTAATTGCACATTGTTATATAAAATAAGCAATAACCACAGCAATTATTATCGTACTCAATTTAGCAATATTAAATTTATGACCTTCATTACTTTCAAATAAAATTGTAGTAGAGATATGTAAAAAGATACCAATAACAATGGCCGATAATTCGTAATAATACGTTTTTACAATTTCAAAGTTTTGAGATAATAATACACCTAATGGTGTCATTAAGGCAAATAATAATAAGAATAAAACAACTTTTGTTTTGCTCAATTTTGAAGCCATAAAAAAGGTTGATAATATAATGGCTATTGGTAGTTTATGAATAATGATACCGTATATTAAATTATGATGCGTATCAATAGGAATGCCTTCTAAAATACTATGAATACTTAAACTTATAAATAATAACCACGGAAACTCTTTAGTTTCTTTGCTTACATGAACGTGGCCATGTTCAGCTCCTTTTGAAAAGAATTCTAATATAATTTGTAATAGAATTCCCATCATTATAAACAAACCAACTTGATTACTTTTTTTTTGATAGACCTCTGGAAGGTAATCAAAAACAGTAATAGATAATAGGAAAGCCCCACTAAAAGCCAGCAATAACTTTAAATGTTTTGGTTGTTTCGGTTTTAGTATAAAAACAACTAAGAATCCTAATAAAACTGATAATATTGGTGAAATGATATTTAACATCTATTTAAAAATCATAATTAATCGAGGTGACGTTTTTTTGTCGAATTTATTCAATTTAAAATCACCAAATACATCTAATAGATAAACACCTGCGTCTTCAAATAATGTTTTAAAGTCATTAAGCGTAAAGGCACGAACACGTTCTTGAAATTTAAAATCGCCTCCTTGAGTTGTAAAAGAAATGTCTTTTATAATGTGTCCATCTTTTACATAACGCTTTTGATGAAAATCTATACCTTCAACGGTTTTGATATCTTCAGGAACTAAGTTGTCGATAATAAATTCTGTATTCATAAAATCGATGACACCAAATCCAGTTTCATTTAAATTAGCTTTTATGGCCTTAATTGTGTTTAGATTATCTTCATCTTTATCAAAATACCCAAAACTGGTAAACAAATTAAAAACAGCATCAAATTGCTCTTTATAAGGCTTACACATATTGTGAACATTAAAATTTAATGTTTCATTTTCAAACTCTTTAGCATGTTTTATACTATTCTCAGAAAGATCTACTCCTGTAACATGATAGCCAATACTATTTAAATATACAGAGTGACGGCCTTTACCACAGGCAAGATCTAGTATTTTTCCATGTTCAGGAAGGTTTAAATAGTTGGTAAGACTAGACATAAAGGTTTCAGCTTCTACATAATCTCTGTCTTTGTATAAAATATGATAAAAAGGCGTGTCAAACCACGACGCATACCATGTTGTTTTGTCTTTTAGCATATTCATTTCCCATGTAAATGGGAATCTCATTTTAAGTTAATTATTAGTTGCAGCAAAAATAGAGTATTTTTGCAATCTATTGGACGAAAAAAATGGAAGATAATTTCAAAATGGTTGCCAAAACCTTATTTGGTTTTGAAGAATTGCTAGCAAAAGAACTTGTACAGTTAGGTGCTCGAGATGTGAAAACAGGCGTGCGCCATGTTAGTTTTTCTGGTGATAAAGGGTTTATGTACAAATGTAATTTGGCGTTACGTACAGCTACAAAAATTTTAAAACCTATACATACATTTGCTATTAGAAATGAAAAGGATTTGTACGACCAGATTTATAAAATGAATTGGAGTACCTATTTAAAAGCATCTGGTTCATTAGCTATCGATACCACTATAAATTCTGAAGTTTTTACACATTCTCTATACTTATCTCAAAAAACAAAGGATGCTATAGTTGATAAATTTAGAGACGAAACAGGAGAGCGTCCTAGTGTCGATTTAAAATTTCCAGATATAAAGGTTAACATACATATAGATAGAGAGGTTTGTAATGTATCATTAGACTCTTCAGGAGATTCGCTTCATAAAAGAGGTTACAAAACTGCAACTAATATAGCTCCTATAAATGAAGTATTGGCAGCGGGATTAATTATGTTATCTGGTTGGGATGGGCAAAGTGATTTTATGGATCCCATGTGTGGAAGTGGTACTTTACTAGCCGAAGCAGCAATGATTGCTTGTAATATACCTCCGAATTTAATGCGTAAAGAGTTTGCTTTTGAACGCTGGCAAGATTGGGATGTTGATTTATTTGAAAAAATAGAAGAATCGTTGCTTAATAAAACAAGGGATTTCCATCATAAAATGTATGGTTTCGACAAATCACCAAGTGCAGTAGTAAAAGCAAAGGATAATATAAAAAATGCGCATTTAGATGAATTTATAACCATAAAACATGAAGATTTCTTTAAAACTCAAAAGGCTGGAGATGATAAGTTACATATGGTTTTTAATCCGCCATATGGTGAGCGTTTAAATATAGAAATGGAAGATTTTTATAAATCTATAGGCGATACTTTAAAACAAAATTATTCGAATACAGATGCTTGGTTTATTACTTCTAATTTAGAAGCTTTAAAGCATGTTGGCTTGCGTACATCTCGTAAAATACATTTAATGAATGCTAAGCTAGAGTCTAGGCTAGTGAAATATGAAATTTATGCAGGGAGTAAAAAAGGAAAGTATATGAATAAAGATTAGGTCTTTATTTTTCTTCTTCTTTTTCTTCTTCCTTTTCAACTTTCTTTTTGTTTGCCTTTTTATAAAAAGGAATTAAATAAGAAATACTATAACCATATCCTACACCAAATTTAGAATTATCGTAAGTTCTATTAAAACCAGGGATATATAAGTTTTCAAAATTATCTGGTTCGTCTTGAGAAATACTTCTTTTTAATTGGGCATTTACGCCTATGTATAAATTGTTAAATAATTCAGCTTTAAGTCCTATCATAAATTCAAGCCATATTGCAGATAGGCCTTTAAATTCTTTTATGGTGTCATTATAATCTATAACAAAAGTACCATCATCGAGTTGGGTTGTCCAGTATTGGTCTGTATTATAAATAGAAAAACGATTCCTTTGGTGACTAAACGTACTCGCTCCAACTCTAAAACCACTATATATCATGTTTTCCATACCAAACCAATTGTCGAAAAAATTATAGTCGGCACCTACTTTAAAAAAGCTACCTGAGGTTGAGAATTCTAAGTTATCTGTATTTGTTGTTTTTTCCTCTGTACCAATCTCTCCAGCTGCATACCATTTTTTTGTGATACGATAATCACCAATGATTTCAAAGCCTTTATAATCATCGTCAATTGAAGAGCGAACAAGTTTACTTATGTCCGCACCAACTCGTAACCCATATTGTAGTTTGTGTTTTATAGAATCGTTTAATTTAGTTTCTTTTTTAGAATCAGTTTTGTTTTGAGCCGAAATAGAACTGCAAAACAACAACGCTAAGAAGAGACTAATGAAAAATATTAAAGTGTGTTGTTGTTTCATCTTCTATAGATTGATTATCGTTAATGGGGAGTACAACTTGTATCCAGTTATCTGTATCACTTTCAAATTGTATAGCAACATCTTTAAAAATGGTTTTATAACCACAAGCTCTAGAAACAAAAACATCTTCACGCGTGTAAGTAATTGTAATCATATCATCATTTCCTTCGCTAATAGTACCATCATCTGCTATTTCTGCATCTTTATATAAGATAAACTGTGTACTATTTTCATTGGTTTTAAGAGGAAGTATGACTTGACTAGAATTAACTGCCCTATAATCTTCTAAAATTGTAGTATTATCACCAACACCTTTTACTACCAACGAAGCAACGTTTTTTGGGCTCGATAGATCAGAAGTATTTAAAAAATCTATAATTAGTCTTGGAGTGGTTGGCGTTTCTAAAGAACATATATCATCTCTCTCACAGCTTAAAATGAGTGAAATAATGCATAAAAACAGCCCTATTGCTTTTTTCAAATTAAAATCTATTTTTAAATTCTATAAAATGCACAAAAACTATTAGCATATTATTTTACGTTTTTCCAAAAGTACAATATTTTCGACAAGAGGATTTGTTAAATTATTCTTATAATATGATTGTTCAAATGCGAAAATATTACGTAGTTTTTCTGCGGTGATATATTTATTTAGTGTTTAAGTTATCGTCTTTCAAGTAAAACTATATTTTCAACATGATGCGTCTGTGGGAACATATCAACAGGTTGTATTCTAGTAACTTTATATACAGCATCCATCAAAGCTAAATCTCTAGCTTGTGTTGCACTATTACAACTTACGTATACTATTTTTTTTGGTGAAATGTTTAAAATTTGTTGAACAACATCTTTATGCATACCATCTCTTGGCGGATCAGTAATAATAACATCTGGCTCTCCATGTGTATTGATAAATTCTTGATTAAAGACTTTTTTCATATCCCCTACAAAGAATTCAACGTTATTAACATTATTTAATTGTGCATTTTCTTTAGCAGCAGTAATCGCATCTGGAACAGCTTCTACACCTATTACCTTTTTTGCCTGTTTTGCTACGAATTGTGCAATTGTTCCCGTTCCTGTGTATAAATCGTAAACTAATTCATCACCTCTAAGTCCAGCAAAGTCTCTTGTTAATTTATATAATTCGTAGGCTTGGGCAGAGTTTGTTTGGTAAAACGATTTTGCATTTATTTTAAATCGCAACCCTTCCATTTCTTCAAAAATATGATCCTGTCCAGAATAACAGATCACTTCTTGATCATAAATTGTATCATTTGCTTTACCATTAATGACATATTGAAGCGATGTGATTTGAGGAAATTCTTCAGCTAAAAAATTTAATAACAGTTTGCGTTTAGTTTCATCTTCTTTAAAAAATTGAACTAGTACCATAATATCACCAGTAGAGGAGGAGCGAATCATTAAGGTTCTAAGTAAACCCGTTTGATTTCTAGTATTAAAAAATTCTAAACCATTTTCTACAGCAAATTGCTTTACGGCATTTCTAATGGCATTAGAAGGATCGGCTTGTAAATGGCATTTATTTAGGTCTAATATTTTATCCCACATACCAGGAATATGAAACCCTAAGGCGTTTCTATCGCCTAAGTCCTCTTCAGATTGAACTTCTTCAAGAGTTAACCAACGGCTATCGCTAAAAGAAAACTCCATTTTGTTTCTATAAAAGTACTGTTCTGCAGAACCAAGAATAGGCGTAACCTCTGGTAGTTCAATATGTCCTAATCGTGTTAAATTATTAACTACTTCTTTTTGTTTGAAATATAATTGGTGTTCATAGCCCATATCTTGCCACTTGCAGCCACCACAAGTTCCAAAATGTTCACAAGCAGGTTCTGTACGTTTATCACTTAACTTGTGAAAAACGGTTGCTTTTCCTTCAAAATAAGCTTTTCTTTTCTTGAACGTTTGAACATCTACGATATCACCAGGGACTGCATTGGGTAAAAATATAATACGTCCATCTGGTGCTTTTGCTACTGTTTTTCCTTTAGCTCCTGCATCTATCACTTCTACATTAGTGAAAATTTGTTTTCTACTTTTTTTTCTTGACATAGTTGCAAAAGTATCAAAAAAAAGCTGCTCATAATAATGAACAGCTTTATAAATATTAGTATTGTTTGTAGTTTAGTTTTTATTGAATTTATCAAGAATTTTTGCCATCTGTTTTCCAGCAGCTTCTCTACCACCAAGACCAAAAGATAAAACAACAGTTAAAGCCACGGCTCCAAGAGTGATTCCAAAAGCAAGGTTTATAATTTCATCTGCAATTCCCATAGATCTTAACCCGATTGCTAAGAACACTGCTAATATTGCTACTTTTACGATAGAGGCAACAAATGAATTGTTAGACTTAATCATATTTTTAGTTAATAGATTAGAAATCCATAAACCTATAGCAATTATTGCCACACCAAAAATAATTTTACCAGCGTAAGCTAATACAGTATCCAATATATTTGTTAATTGTTGAAATTCTAATTTTTCAAACGCAGTAACAATACCAAATAATACTATGAAAGCATAAACGACATTAGCTATTGTGTTTGACATATTTGTTTTACCAAATAATTCTCCCATATTCATATTAGCCAATATGTTGTTTAGATTTAAGCTGTTTAATAAGTCTTTTATTAATGAAGAGACAAAACGCCCACCAAATACAAATAAAACTAGAATAACAACTGCTAGTAATACTTTAGGAATTGCCTCAAAGAAAGAGCTCAACATTTCAGTAGCAGGTCCAGAAATAGCATCCATGTTTAATATATTTAAAGCGGCTATTAACAATGGAATAAATATAAAAATAAAGACTACCTTTTTTAATATACCTACTAAGTCCATGTTTTCAGGTAGTTTAAATTTAGGAACGAATTTCTGAATAGATTCACCAGAAAGTCCTACTAATTCTGAGACTACATTAGCTAACATGTAACCAATGTATCCCACTAATCCAGCTCCTATAATATTAGGTACGAATCCAAGGAAACCATTAAGCATTGTTTTTAAAGGCTCTAAAACATTGGTCATGCCTAACTTTTCTAAAGCAAGCATAAATACAATAATCATTAATAAGAAATAAGCAAGTTTTCCAATAAGTTTAGATAGAATGACTTTGTTTCCCTTTAAAGAACTATCTATCCCTGTTTTCGCGACTAAACGAGTTATTATTTTTTTTAAGAATTTAGCGATAAAAATACCTATTATAAGTATTAATATTGCGCCAATAGTATTAGGTAAATAGTTACCCATAGAATTCGATAAGCTTTCGAAAATATTGTTTAAATAGTCCATTAATTTAGTTATAGTTTAGTTTATGTAAACAAAGCTAGTATTACCACATGTCAATCATCTATATTGTTGAGTAATAAAAGATGAATTCGCTGAAAGGTGTAAATAGACGTTTAACCGTTTTTTAATAAAGATTTAGAATAAATAAAGAAAATGTTCTAAGAAAAATAAGGAATATTATTAATTTGCAGGCTCTAGGGGTGATTTCTCTCCCACGCTGAATTTTCGTCTCGATAGCTATCGGGACTCGAAAGGATAAAGGTATAGAAGGAATGGTTATTTTATTCACATTAAAAATTAATTAAAATGGCTATTTTAGACCAATTAACATCGCAAGAAGCGATGGATTTAGAAAACAAATACGGTGCTCATAATTATCACCCACTTCCTGTAGTATTAAATAAAGGAGAAGGTGTTTATGTTTGGGACGTAGAAGGAAAAAAATATTACGACTTCTTGTCGGCTTATTCTGCTGTAAATCAAGGGCATTGTCATCCAAAAATTGTAGGAGCAATGGTAAATCAAGCAAAAACATTAACGCTTACTTCTCGTGCTTTTTATAATGACATATTAGGAAAGTATGAAAAAATGGCTACAGCCTTTTTTAACTATGATAAGCTATTACCAATGAATACAGGAGCTGAAGCTGTAGAGACTGCTCTTAAAATTTGTAGAAAATGGGCTTATGAGGTTAAAGGGATAAAAGAAAATGAAGCACAGATTATTGTGTGTGAAAATAATTTTCATGGAAGAACCACGACGATCATTTCTTTTTCTAACGATCCTGTAGCTCGTAAAAACTTTGGCCCTTATACTGCAGGGTTTATAAAAATTGAGTACGACAATTTAAAAGCATTACAAGACGCATTAGAAAATAATAACAACGTTGCTGGGTTTTTAGTAGAACCAATACAAGGTGAGGCTGGAGTTTATGTGCCTTCTGAAGGTTATTTAGCGAAAGCAAAAGCGCTTTGTGAAAAACATAATGTTTTATTTATTGCAGATGAAGTACAAACTGGTATTGCAAGAACAGGGCGTTTATTAGCCACTTGTGGTAATTGTACATGTGTAGATAAAAATTGCTCTGGAACCCCAGAAGTAAAAGCAGATGTATTAATATTAGGAAAAGCACTTTCTGGAGGTGCGTATCCTGTTTCTGCTGTTTTAGCTAACGACTCTATTATGAATGTTATAAAGCCTGGGAATCATGGAAGTACATTTGGAGGAAACCCAATTGCAGCAGCTGTTGCAATAGCTGCTTTAGAAGTTGTTAAAGATGAAGAATTAGCTGATAATGCTTATAAATTAGGAGAACTATTTAGAAGTGAGTTAGGTAAATTTATTGAAACAAGTACTGTTGTTAATGCAGTTAGAGGCAAAGGGTTATTAAATGCGATTTTAATAAATGATACAGAAGAAAGTGATACGGCTTGGAACATTTGTATGGCATTAAGAGATAATGGATTGCTAGCAAAACCTACCCATGGAAATATTATTCGTTTTGCTCCGCCATTAGTTATAAATAAAGAACAATTATTAGATTGTGTTACTATTATAATAAAGACATTAAAACAATTTGAATAACAACTTTTAATCAATGAAGTCATTTAAACTTTTTCAATTAGCTAAAAAAATGCCCTTTTTAGCCATTTTATAATCTTTTTTTCCTTCCGTAGCAAAGCTATGCAACTTAAAAAAGCCTCTAAACTGTCTCGAAATTCCTAATTTTCGCTATAATCCAAAAAGTTTAAATGACTTCAATTAAAAAAGCCCTATCAAATAAATGATAGGGCTTTTTAAGTAAATTAAGCTTATAGTAGTTTAATTTTCAGGGACATGGTATTATTTTTTTATTAATTGTTTAAATATTGAATCTTTAGAGCCTTCGCTCTTAATTTTAATAAAGTAAGAACCTTCATCAATTCTATTGAATTCTTTTAAGACAACATTTCGGTTTCCAGTTACTGTTTTAAATAATCTAGAAACTAGTCTACCTCTAATATCAAATAATTCAATTTGAATTTCATCACCTATATAATTTTGAGGCATTCTTATATTAAGCGTCTCATTAAAAGGGTTAGGATAAATCTTCACTTCACTTATTGTATTATCGTTAGTTCCTAAAGTAAAGTTTTCAACAGTAACAATAGCGTTACACATAGATGCTAAGCCATTATTATCTATTACAGTTAATACAACATTATTAGTTCCAATATTAGTAAAGTCAAATGTATTAGGAGTAACTGTTAATGTTGCTATTCCACAATTATCAGTTGAACCATTATCTATGTCTGCTCCAGTTATACTAACCATACCAGTTATAGCATCTAATTGAACCGTAATATCCATAGAACTACATGAAGGCGCTATCGTATCATCAATAATTACATTTTGCATTTGATTAGATACGTTACCATTTCCATCATCATACGTCCAAACAATAGTTGTCGAAGCCGATATTGGAGTTGTCGTTGTTGTAGTACCTGTTACTGCACCCACACAATTATCAGTTGCTGTTGGCGCCGTAAGTGTTGTAATGGCACACTGATCAGAAAGCACTGCTAATGTCGCTACATCTGCAACAGGAGCAGTCGAGTCATTAATCGTCACGGTTTGATTTTGAGTTACTGTATTGCCATTTCCATCATCATAAGTCCAAACAATAGTTGTCGAAGCCGATATTGGAGTTGTCGTTGTTGTAGTACCTGTTACTGCACCCACACAATTATCAGTTGCTGTTGGCGCCGTAAGTGTTGTAATGGCACACTGATCAGAAAGTACTGCTAATG
>CALGLR010000035.1 GCA_937959395.1 uncultured Flavobacteriaceae bacterium
ACCCCAATATTTCTGTTTCAATTCTGGAAACTCTTGTTGTAGTTTTCTTGAACTTCTTCCTTTTAATTTCTTAACTAAATCACTCACTTTTTGAGATGGACGATACTCTAAATGCATATGCACATGATCTTTCGAAATCACTCCTTTTAATATTTGAACATCCTCGGCATCGCATATTTGTACCAAAAGAGAACGACATCGTGTTTGAATATCTCCTTTTAAAACATGATAACGATACTTGGTGCTCCAAACTATATGAACACTTAACCTAGATACGCTATGTCCATTCGTCCTTTGTTCTGGCATAAATCAAAGGTAAGTTTTTTAGAAGCTAAAGCGAAATGCACTAAAGTACATAGTTTTAACTATTTTTGAGACCAATAAACCATTAAACAATAAAGCCATTACACAATACTATGAGTGTAATGGCTTTATTGTTTTTATAATAATCATTGTAAAATATCAAAAAATGATTCAATCCATAAAGCAAATCAATCATTTTTTGTATTTTTATAGTCCAAAACTATAACTCATGACAATCACCCAACTTTCTTATGTCTTGGCAGTAGCTGAAAATCAAAATTTCACTAAAGCAGCCGAGAAATGTTTTGTTACGCAACCTACATTGAGTATGCAAATACAAAAACTCGAAGATCAATTAGATATTCAAATTTTTGATCGAAGTAAAAAGCCTATAGAATTAACAGAAATAGGAAAAAAAATAGTAAAACAAGCAAGAAATATTGTCAATGAATCTAACCGTATACAAGATATCGTAGATCAACAAAAAGGATATATTGGAGGTGAATTTAGACTTGGTATAATTCCTACAGTAATGCCTACTTTACTACCAATGTTTTTAAAAAACTTCACTAAAAAATATCCAAAAGTAAAATTAAAAATAGAAGAATTAACTACCGAAGAAATAATTATAAGAATAAACGAAGGTCATTTAGATGCAGCCATAGCTGCTACTCCATTAGAAAACGAAACGGTTAAAGAACGTGTACTTTATTACGAGCCTTTTGTTGCCTATATACCACAAGATCACAGATTAAGTAGTAAGAAAAAATTAAATGTAGAAGATCTAGATATTGATGATATGCTTTTACTTGAAGATGGACATTGTTTTAGAGATGGCGTTATTAATTTATGTAAAGCATTTAAATCTCAAAACGATGAAAAGTTTCAGTTAGAAAGTGGTAGTATCGAAACGTTACTAAAACTTTCTAATGAAGGATTAGGAATGACATTACTTCCTTATTTACATACGTTAGATGTTATTGATAAAAATAAAGTAAACTTACATTCATTTAATGAACCATCTCCTGCTAGAGAAGTTAGTTTAATCTATCATAAAAGTGAATTGAAAATGCAAATAATTGAAGCGCTACAAGATACAATAGCTGGCGTTGTTAGAGGTTCTATAGCATTTCAAAATGTAGAAATAATTAGTCCTTTACCTAAATAAAAAAGCAGCTAATTATCAAAGAAAAGAGGTTACCCTTTTTAGATAACCTCTTTATAAAAATACTTTTTTGATTCTATAAATTCTATTGCCTTACTAAAATCTTTCTTTTTGATAGGAGAGAAAGTTGTGTGCATTAACAAAAGACTTTGTTCTTAAAGGTTTAATTTATACATAATCAAATACATACAAATATTACGACATTTTAATTCAAAAATATGCTTAAATACAAATAATGAAAAATCACTGTAAACAATATCTACTGTTAGTAAAGGGCTAAAACCCTTTCAAATTATAGAACTAATTAATCAAAATAATATGATTTTTCGTAAAGACATGCTTTTAATCTTATAATTGTAGTTTTAAGCTTACAAAAATAATACCATTTATCGATTAAATACGTTTTTATTAGCTTAATTGCATATTTATATTATATTTGCCCTTGTGTAAATCCATTACAATAGTAATGGTTAGAAATGTGTCCCGAATACATGAAAAATTTTAAAATAATATTAATTATTACAAGTATTATCTGTCTTTTAATCTTCGAGATTAGTTGTAAAAGTATAGGTCTTTTTCACATTGCAGATGATGTGCTCCCTATTCCTTCTATAATTCTTTTTCTATATTACACATTAGTTTTAAAAGGAAAAAACTTGTTCTTTCTTACTTTTATATTATTAGATACTATATCACTTTCTTTTAACTTTCTTAGTGAGAATAATAATATTACTTTTTATGCGTCAATGTGGTTTTCAATTATCTCTTTCATTTGTTTTTTTATTTATATTATAAAAAAGATAGATTCTAAAATACTAATCAAGAAACATTTACCGTATGCAATGATACTTAGTGTTTTGGCTATTTACATTGTCTATTCACTTAATAATTCTATTTTTGATAATGAAGAAGAATGGAGTCTACCTATTATTTTAACTGAAGTATTGTACAATATCACACTTACATCTCTTTTAATCGTTTCTTTTATAAACTATGCTTACAATGATTCAACAAAACAATTGCTTTTACTTCTATTTTGTATAGGACTTGTTTTTAGCGAAATTATATATGCAGTAATTAATCTTTATGATGCTACCAAATTTATAAATAGTTTTGATGTTATTGTTTCAATTCTGTTTTTTGCAAGTTATATTTCATTGACTTTCTATTTAAATTCTGGTTCAGATAAAACAAACGAAACATTAAATTCAGTTCAGAATTAAAAAACTAACCGTATTATTTTTTTACTTTATATAATGAAGTCATTTAAACTTTTTACATTTGCTAAAAAATTGCTCTTTTAGGCCCATTTTTGTCTTTTTTTATTTCCGTAGCGATGCTATGCAACTCAAAAAAGCCTTCAAATGAACAATAAAAGTTCTAATTTTCGCTTAAATGCTAAAAGTTTAAATCACTTCAATTACTTAAAGATGTAACTCTATCTAAAAAAGCTTGTATTTGTAAAGCCTAATTTTAAAAAAAGACATAAAAAAAGAGCGTGTCTGAAAAGTATTTATAATCGTCATTCTGAATTTATTTCAGAATCTCATAGTGTTATGTGTTAGCATTTTGTGAGAACCTGAATCAAGTTCAGGTTGACGAAATAAGCCTTTTTAGACAGCCTCTTTTTTATACGTAAGAAATTTTAGTTCTTTACTTTGTTTTTAAATTTATCAAAATTACTTTGACCCACTTTTCTAGGCCAAGAATTGTTTGATGTATCAATATCTGCAGTTTCCATATTTGGATCTAGTTTAATAGACACTATTTCTTTTTCTGAAGCTATAGATTTATTAACCTCTTTATCATTTAATCTCCATATTTGAGCTGGGTAAGTTTCCGTTTTACTGGTACCATCTGCATAAGTATATTCAACAATTATAGGCATTACTAAACCTCCAGGTTTTTCAAAAGTAATATTATAAAAATACTTAGGTTCTTTAAGTGCTGCTCTTTCTTCAGCTGAAAAATTATCCATTAAATACTCTTTTAAAGTAGGAGAACTATCCATTAGAGAAGAATTTTTCATTTCTGGTTTAAAATCCTCACTACCTTCTTCAACCATAAACACCATAGGTGGTATTTGTCTCGCACTTAAACCTCTTGCTTTAGCCATACGTTTAGCTTCTGCACCTGGTTCTTTAGATATATAAAACTTTTTAATACCTTTAATCCCAATATCTACGTAGTCTGTTGTATAAAACCAACCTCTCCAAAACCAATCTAAATCGAAGGCAGATGCATCTTCCATTGTTCTAAAGAAATCTTCTGGTGTTGGGTGTTTAAACATCCAACGTTGCGAATATTCTCTAAAAGCATAATCAAACAACTCCTCTCCCATTACAGTTTCACGAAGAATATTTAATGCCGTTCCCGGTTTTCCATAAGCATTATTTCCAAACTGATAGGTATTTAAACCTTTAGTCATAATTGGTGCTATATAATTTTGATCACCTCCCATATAACGTACAATATTTTTAGCTGGACCACGACGTGAAGGGTATTTTGTTTGCCCTGGCGATAATGCTGCTGGATACCACTTAGCAAAATCTTGTTCTGCTACATATTGCACAAATGTATTTAATCCTTCATCCATCCATGTCCACTGGCGTTCATCACTATTTACAATCATTGGAAAAAAGTTATGACCTACTTCGTGAATAATAACACTCATCATCCCAAACTTAACACGATCACTATATTTTCCGCTTTTATCTGGGCGACCATAGTTCCAACAAATCATTGGATATTCCATTCCTTGATTTTTAGCATGAACAGAAATCGCTTTATGATAAGGATAATCAAACGTCATTCTTGAATACGACTTTAAAGTACTTGCTACTGCTTTTGTAGACCATTCTTCCCAAAGTGGATTTCCTTCTTTTGGATACATCGATACTGCCATAATATCTTTACCTCCTACTTTTACAGCCATCATATCTAAAATAAACCGTCTTGATGTTGCAAATCCAAAATCGCGAACATTTTCAGCATAAAGCTTCCAAGTTTTCTTATTTCTTACTTTTGTCTTTTCTGCAGCTTCAGCTTCAGATTGTGTTACTATTACTACTGGTTCATCAAATGATTTTTTAGCTTTCTCATAACGTTTCATCATTTGTTTTGAGTAGACTTCTTTTCTATTTGTTAATCTCCCTGTACCATCTAATATATGATCTCCAGGAACGGTAATATTCACTTCAAAGTTTCCGAAAGGCAATGCAAATTCATCACGACCCCAGAATTGAGAATTTTGCCAGCCTTCAATATCACTATAAACTGCCATTCTTGGGTAAAACTGAGCAATAACATAAGCTCTATTACCTTCTTCAAATTCTTCATAACCTGAACGACCTCGACCATTTACGTGATCATTAATATTGTACCACCATTTAATTGAAAATGAAAACTTCTCGCCAGATTTCAATATTTTTGGTAAGTCTATACGCATCATAGTGCGATTAATCATGTGTTTTAAAGCATTTCCGTTAGTATCTTTTACTTCTTGAATTTTAAAACCACCATCAAAACCATCACTCATATAATTACTAGCAAAAGCTTCTACTTGAACAGCTGCTGGGACTCCATTTCCTTGAATTAAAGGCGTTTTAGAGTCTCTAGCTCTCATATTTTGATCTAATTGCACCCAAAGGTATTTTAAATCATCAGGAGAGTTATTGGTATAAGTAATTGTTTCGTTACCATCTAACCTTGCTTTTTCATCATCTATTTCTAGATCCATTTTATAATCGGCCTGTTGTTGATAATAAGCTGGTCCTGGTGCTCCAGAAGCAGACCTAAACATATTAGGACTAGAAAATTCTTCGTAAAGCTGTTTAAACTTATTATTATTTTGGTGACCTTGCTGTTTCTCACCTTTTGTTTGGCTACTTTGTTGTGCGAACGCACTTATAGATACAAATAAAGCTGAGAAAAAATAATACTTTAATGTTTTACTCATTGAATTCGTATTTGATTTCAATGGGTATTCGTGAATCTTTGATTTCATTTTTGTTAGTTAAGTTGTACGCTTGTTTATTATCTTAATTAACAAACGCATAGAATTTTGTTAAAAAGATGGAATAATTAATTTATTTTACTAAAAAATAAAGCCTGAATTTAGGAAAAAATAAGGTTTAAAGAGAGATTCTTTAAAAGTTTAACACTCCTTTTTTATTCTCAGGTATGAGTATGAAGGTTTTATACTTTTCATTAATATTAGTTCTTACTATGTTTTTTTGCTCCTCAAAAAGATCAAACAGTAAAGTGTTAGAAATTTCCATAGTATTAATCGCTTCTATATTTTCAATTTCTAAGTAACAATATATTATATCTTCTTCGTATTCTTTCCCAATAAACACAAGGTCTTGTTTTTTTGTATCTATTATAACTTCTAATTTAGCAAGTAAATACTTTTCTATATATGCATCTATAAGCGCTTCATCTTGATTATCATTTAAAACAATAGTATCATCATAACGCTCTTTAAGTAGTTTTTCAAAATCATCCACAAATATACCGCTCGTTATTTGTATCGCTTTTTGGTCTTTAACATAATCTACCTGCGTGTTACTAACATAATACTTATGGAGTGAAGTAAATCCTAATAAAGGAATTATAGCTATAATTAAAAGTAATTTTATTCTTTGCATCTCTTGTTTTTTCGTCTGTAAAGCTAACAAATTGGCTCAAAAAGCATTCCAAAAACAGATTAATCTTTTCCTTTTCGATTTTTTAGGTAGTGTTCGTATTTTTCTTTAAAAAAAACGAGTGCTTCTAAATCACTATCCCTACATCGTTCAACAAAATTTGGATCATCAGAACAAAAATAGAAGAAATCTAGTCTAGAGCTCTCATCTAAGGGGTTTTCCTTGAAAAAACCAAGCTCTAAACGCGATTTTAAACTAAATAATAGTTGTTCTTCTTTCTCTAATTTTACTCTTTGCTTCAACATTTTTGTACGTCCAGAAATACCATTAAGTATAGGATTTATAGGTACACTCCCCATTAAAAGCCCCAGCAACATTTTTGGTTTAAACTCACCAGCTTCATATAATAGTCGTTCATTCTGAGTTTTAGGTTTACCAACATATCCTGGAATACCCACATCGTAAAAATTAATTGTAGGTTTAGCGTCTGAATTTTTAAGATCTGATAATAAATCGCCTGTTAAGACCTTACCTACGACGACTTCTTTTAGCTCGTTAACATTAGATTCTAAGGTAACTGCTATTTTTTTTGTTAATATATCTTCTTCAGAAACGATTATAGATTCTATTTTGTATTGCACTGAAGAAAACACTAAGGTATCATTAAAAAAAGCCTTTATATTAAACTCTCCTCTAACATTACTAACGGCATATTTTTTTTGAGATTTATTAATAACATGAATATTTTCAACATCATCTGAGCCTAATATTTTTCCTGAAATTTCGATATTTTGACAAAAACACAATTGAAACCACAAGAACACAAAGCAGAAAATTAAAAAGTTAATCTTTAGGCTCATTTTTATTATTCTGATTTTTTAGATACTGCTCATATTTTTCTTTGAAAAAAACTAAAGCTTCTAAGTCACTATTATTGCATCGCTTAACAAAACTTGGATCATCAGAACAAAAATAAAAGAAGTCCATTCTATACGCTTCACTTAATGGGTTTTCCTTAAAAAAATTAAGTCCCAAACGCGATTTTAAACGAAATAAAAGACTTTCTTCTGCCTCTAGTTTAACTCTTGCTTTAAGCATCTTTGTACGCCCGCTAATCTTATTTAGAATTTTAGTAAAGTTTAAGCCTACACCTCCCCCGTTTATTCCTCCTCCAGCCGAGCTAATAATACTTCCTCCATCTGCCTCATGTAAGAGACGTTCACTTTGTGTTTTTGGTTTACCTACATAACCAGGAATACCAACATCATAAAAGTTAATTTTTGGTTTAGCCTCAGAGTTTTTAAGGTCAGACAACAAATCTCCTGTCAATACTTTTCCAACAACAACCTCTTCTAATTCATTAACATTAGGTTCTAGTGTTACATTTAATCTTTTTGCTATGATATCTTCTGCTGAAATAATTATAGATTCCAATTTATATTGTACTGAAGAAAACACAACGGTATCACTTAAAGCAACATTAATTTCAAACTCACCTTTATTATTACTAACTGCGTATTTTTTCTGAGATTTGTTTATAACATGAATATTTTCCACACTTCCAGAACCAAGTATTTGTCCTGAAATTTCTACATTTTGAGAAAACCCCAAGCCAGACATAATTAATAATAGGCCTAAAACGATATGTTTAATTTTCAGCACTTAATCCTGTTCTGAAAGGTATAATTTACTTTTTTCATGAAGAAATGCAATTAGTCTCATCTCATTACCTTCTTTGAGTAATTCATCTGTTAAACCATTGTTTTCAACATATGCGACAAACAAACCTGTTTTTTCTTCAGGAATGCTAAAGCTTTTAGAAAGAAAATGAACCGTATATTTATTAGATAAACTTTTAACAGCACTTTCTGTTAGTCCATTCGTTTTCTTTTCATGTTTGTGCTCATTCTTAAGAAGCGGCATTAATAGCTGACTAAAAATATTAACGAAATTTAAACCATTGTTGTATACCACATTATTCATCGCGATATTCTCAACTTCGGTTTTATAATCGGCACTAAAATCGTAATCTTCATAACTTCCAAAAGAAAATGCTAACGGTTCAATAACTTCTGAATCATTGATATCGACATCAATATTCCCAGTAAGTTCATAAGGTAAAACAACAACCTCATCCAAAGTATTAATAGCTTCAACCATTAAAATTTTGAAACTCTTATTTTTTAGAATTCTAGAATTTATAATAATCGTTTTTTTCTTGAATTGCAAAGCTGAAACTTCTAATTTATCTCCTAAACCTGCTTCAACAGTGAAACTACCCTGTTTGTTTGTAATTGTTCCTTCATGGGTTGATGTATTGAAAATATTAATTCCTTCTACATCGTTACCACTCACAATCACTTGTCCGCTAATAATTTGTCGTTTAATATCTTGCGACCATGAAGACTGTATTATAAAAAGAAACAGGAAAAGATTTAAGTAATTTTTCATTGCTGGTTTAGTTTAGTTTGTTTTGTAAAGAACGCGTCAATCTTCTTAATAAAATGATAATAGCCGTTTAAACTTTTGTTAAAACAAGCGATATTCTACTGTTCATTTATACGTTAACTCTTTTACAAAATTTACACATTGAAAAACTAAACGTATTACTTAAATTTACAATAAATTATTTTTCTAATGCAAAATCTTATTATTGCCAGCACATCAACAGTACACAACAGTGATTATTTAGAATATATTTTAGATGAATTAAATCTATTATATAAAGAAGTTAACACCATCTTATTTATACCCTATGCCAGACCTAGCGGAATTTCTTATGAGGAGTATACCTCTAAAGCTAAAATTGCTTTTTCTAAAATAAATAAAAATGTAATAGGTATTCACGAGTTCGAAAACCCAATTGAAGCCATTAAAAAAGCTGAAGGTATTTTTGTAGGAGGTGGTAATACTTTTGTATTGGTAAATACGCTTTATGAAAATAATATAATAGACGTCTTAAAAAAATCTATTAACTCAGGCACTCCATATTTAGGAACAAGTGCGGGCAGTAATATTTGCGGAGTGAATATGAAAACAACAAATGACATGCCTATTATTTATCCTCCTAGCTTTGAAACATTAGGTCTAATTCCTTTTAATATTAATCCTCATTATTTAGATCCAGACCCAACTAGTGCTCATATGGGAGAAACTAGAGAGACTAGAATAAAAGAGTTTCATAAATTTAATAACATACCAGTTATAGGCCTAAGAGAAGGAAGCTGGATTAGAGTAATAAACAACACCCTACAACTTAAAGGCAAATTAACTGCAAGAGTTTTTACAAATAACGAAAAAGCTTACGAAATAGAAACAGAAAGCGACTTAAACAATCTTAAGCATTAATCTACTTAAACGATTTTACAAATAAAAACAACCTTATTATCAGTTTGTTATTTAAAAAAAGCAGCTTCAATAAATGAAGCTGCAATTAGTAACCAAGTTAATTATTTAGTTGGTTGGTTGATCCAATATCGAAGTAAACCTTATACTCCAATTATTCTGTTATTTCACTTAAAATTAACGCATAGCATAAAGTAGCTTTACTTTTAAAAAATATTATATATTTTATTTACTTGTATACACCAGTATTGGGATTTAATACTAATGATATTTATTTAACCTAAGTATTGGGGTTTATACTTATATTCGGCTTATCACTATCTCATCTATTTAATACTATTAAATTAATAGTATTAATGCGGAATAAATTTAATGCTATTTTTTGAGCAATTCTAACATTATTACTAATAAAAAAATAAAATGTAGAGTACTTTAACATAAATTATCATATTATATTTACCTTATGAAAAGATTATCCTTACTTATTTTACTTATGCTTTTTAGTATAACTACTAAAGCGCAAATTGAACAAGAAAATACTACTTATTATTTTATTCGACATGCAGAGAAAAACCGTAGTGATAAAACGAATAAAAATCCGAAATTGATTAAAAAAGGACGAAAAAGAGCCAAGAAATGGTCGGAAACCTTAAAAAATATCAATTTTGACGCTGTTTATTCAACGAATTATAATCGTACTAAAGAAACTGCTCAACCTACTGCGGCCAAAAATAATTTAGAGATAACATTATATAACCCAAGAGATATAGACTACAAACTATTCAAAAAACAAACGAAAGGTAAAAAAGTCTTAATTGTTGGGCATAGTAATACGACTCCTAAATTTGTAAATGCCATTTTAGGCAAAGAAAAATATAACGATATAAAAGATAACAATAATGCTAATTTATATATCGTCACTATTATAGATAATAAGACTAGTGATCAATTATTATATATTAAATAATGACTATTTTACTTCTATAGAATCGAGTTCTATCTTTGATAACAATTTTAGCTGTTTTGCTTCAAATAATTGGTCTAAAGAATGCAAAGAAGCTTCTTTATCTATTGGCTTAAAGTTATTATAGTCCACAAAACGAATACTATCTATAATGCGTTCGTTATATGCTTCTCGAAAACGTTTACCGCCTTCGTTTACATGATATTCATAAGCTAGATAATCTACTTTATGTGTTTCTGTATTTATCCAGTAAATAAAAACATCATCAAAGTCGTCTCCTCCATTTTGTTTATTAAAAGTAACTTCTATCTTATGATATTTTTTTCCTTTAATACGTATGGTATCAATATATTTTTTATTAACAGCTTCTGCATTTAAACCATATGGCAATACCGAAAAATAATGAACGGAATTAACGGCGTTACTGTATTTGATTCTCGTAGAATCTGCTAATTCTACTTTTTCATAATTCACAAAGCGTTCAAACTTATTATTATCTAAAATATCTATAATTGTATCTTCTTCCTCAATAAATGAACGTTCAAATTGAAAATTTCCAAATCGCCTAAAAGCTTTGTACTTTTTATCTCTAAACTTAAATATTAAAGTAGAGTTATTAATCTTATTACCTCCAGAAATAGTTATGGATTTATTAACGATATCTTGAGCATTAAAAATGACGTCAGATGATCGCTTTTGGCAACTTACTACAACAATTAATAGAAAAATTAAATATTTATACATAAGGTTCATTTATTCATTTTCTTGACTTAGTCGTAAAAATAGAAAATACATTAACTTTTAACACATTATAATATTTAATTTTTAAATGCATTAACAATCTAAATTATTTACCTTTGCTTTCAATGCAAAAGAAGATAAACATACTTAACAAAAAGGCACGATTTCAATACGAAATTTTAGACAAATACACTGCTGGAATTGTTTTAACCGGAACAGAGATAAAATCAATTCGTTCAAGCCACGCTTCTATTGCAGAAAGTTTTTGTGAATTTAACGAGCAAGGTGAGTTGTTTGTAATAAACATGACCATTGAAGAATATTTATATGGTACATATTACAACCACAAACCTAAAGCAGAGCGTAAATTACTACTTAACAGAAAAGAACTAAAGAAATTAGAAAAAGAAGTTCAAAATACTGGCCTTACTATTATACCACTTCGCTTATTTATTAATGAAAATGGTTATGCAAAATTAGATATTGCTATAGCTAAAGGTAAAAAGCTATACGACAAAAGGGAAACAATGAAAGATCGTGATAACAAAAGAGATCTTGCTCGTATTAAGAAAAATTTCTAATAAATTTGTGAATCTTCTAACAAACATAAAGTTCTTTTATCTTTATGTTTGAAACCTATAAGCAACCTTTTTAGCAAAAATTGCGTTTATACAACTATAGACTAAAAAATACCTAATGATAAAATCATTACTAACTTTTGCAAGCTTGTTAAGTTGCATATTTTCTTTTTCGCAAATTCAAGGCACCGTTACTTCTTCTAAAAACGAACCACTTCCAGTTGTAAATATATTTATTGAAAACACTTACATAGGAACCACTAGTAATAACGACGGTAAGTATGAATTAAACATTAACAAAATTGGAAGCTATACTGTTGTTTTTCAATATTTAGGTTATAAGACATTAAAGAAAACAGTAGACATTAAACAGTTTCCTTTTATTGTAGATGCTCAATTAAATGAAGAAGAAATATCACTAAATGAAGTCGTTATAAATTCTAAAGAAAATCCAGCAAATCAAATTATTAGAAATGTAATTGCAACTAAAAAAGAACTACAAAATAAAATAGATGGTTTTAAAGCTAATTTTTATTCTCGCGGATTAATACGAATAGAAAATGCTCCTGAAAAAATATTAGGGCAAGAAGTTGGAGACCTTGGTGGCGGATTAGATTCTACAAGAAGTGGTGTGGTCTATTTATCTGAAACAATTTCAAAAATAGAATACAAAAAACCAGACAAACTTAAAGAGCGAGTATTAGCAAGCAAGATTAGTGGTGATGATAATGGTTTCTCTTTTAATAGCGCAAGTGATATTGATTTTGATTTTTATAATAACACTGTCGAACTCGGAAATCAAATCATTTCCCCATTGTCTAATAGCGCTTTTAACTACTATCGTTATAAATTAGAAGGTGTTTTTTACGACGATAAAGGAAATTTAATCAATAAAATTAAAGCCACTCCAAAACGAGAAAATGATCGTGTCTTTTCAGGATACGTTTACATTGTTGAAGACCAGTGGGCAATTTATGCTATAGAATTGAATATTACAGGAAAGCAAGCACAAATGCCTGCCGCAGATGTTATTACTATAAAACAAAACTTCTCCTATTCTGAAAAAGATAAAATCTGGGCATTAATATCTCAATCTTTTGACTTTAAATACGGAATATTTGGAATCACTGGAAGTGGACGCTTTAATGCAGTCTACAGCGATTATCTATTTAACCCCAAATTTGATAAAAAGAACTTTACAAGAGAGGTCTTATCTTTTGAAGACGAAGCAAATAAAAAGGATTCTTTATTTTGGAATAAAAAAAGACCTATTCCTTTAACAACAGAAGAGATTACAGATTATATAAAAAAAGACAGTATACAATTAGTAAAAAAATCTAAACC
This sequence comes from uncultured Flavobacteriaceae bacterium, assembly GCA_937959395.1. Classification (GTDB taxonomy): domain Bacteria; phylum Bacteroidota; class Bacteroidia; order Flavobacteriales; family Flavobacteriaceae; genus JAHDGB01. Next base: position 13,087 of record CALGLR010000035.1, read on the forward strand.
CTATTTAGATTCTATAGATCGTGAAAACAACACATTTAAATTAGGAACTTTAATTGGTGGTTTTAGCCATCAAAACTCTCATAAGAACACCCGTTTTAGTATCTCATCTCCCATTTCAAAAACAAGCTTTAATACTGTTCAAGGCTGGAACAGCAACATGGATATAAGCTATACCAAAAGTTTTGATGAGTTTAAACGTTACTTTAGAACAAATGTAAATATTGACTATGGCCTCTCTGAAGACAAACTAAGAGCTACAGCCTCCATTACTTATAAATTTAATAATATATCTAAACCTTTTTTAACACTTTCTGGTGGCGTAAAAAGTATGCAGTTTAATGATTCAAATCCTATTTCAAGAATCGCAAACATGATTAGTTCTTTATTTTTTGAAGATAATTATGCAAAATTCTATGAAAAAGGTTTTATAAAATTAAATTATAGTGAAGAGCTATTTAACGGTTTTCGTTTCTCATCTAATATAGCTTATGAAGAACGCAAACCTCTATTTAACACCTCGAATTATGTTACTTTACCAGAAGATAATGATCGTTACACGAGTAACAATCCAATAGATGAATCTACCTATGGTATCGCTCCGTTTACAAATCATAATATTATTAAGTTCAATGCATCTGTAAGAATTAGGTTCGCTCAAAAATATATGACTTATCCTGATAGTAAATTCAATTTTTTTAGTAGTAAATACCCAACCCTAACATTAGGATATGAAAAAGGAATAAATGCGTCAGACGAAAATTTAAACTTTGATCAATTTAAAATGCGTTTATCTCAAAATTTCAATATTGGTAATAAAGGCAACCTTACCTATAATTTAAAAGCTGGGACTTTTTTAAATGCTGAAAATATTGCTTTTATGGATTACCAGCATTTTAATGGCAACCAAACTCATGTAGGATCTGGAGCTTATACCAATGTATTTAATAACTTGCCTTATTATAATTTAAGCACCAATGCTACTTATTTTGAAGCTCATGCTGAACATGATTTTAAAGGCTATATCTTAGGAAAAATTCCATTATTAAATAAGCTAAACTATAACTTAGTAGTTGGAGCTCACAAGTTAAACACAAAAAACAGCACTCCTTATAATGAATTTTCTATAGGGATTAATAACTTAGGTTGGGGTAAATTTAGATTCCTAAGGGTTGATTATTTACGTTCTTACCAAAGTGGTTTTATTAATGATGCTATTATTTTTGGATTAAAATTCTAAATCTATTATTTTTCCATACTAAGCATTTGAACGATAAAATGTGTAATACCTCCCTAATCAATTAGAAATCAAATAATTTAATATAAAAAAAAGATAATATAATACCATTTAATAAAAATTAGTTTCTTTATTTTTACTCACCTCTTTAATTAAACGTACAACACACGCTTAATAATCTACCTATTCTATTACCTTTATTTATGAAGTGGTAATACTAAAACCAATTAATAAATATTATCGGCTATGATAAAAGAATTATTTTTTCAAAAAGTAATGATGCTTCTATTAGTATTATTATTTCCATTAGTTACTAATGCCCATTTTCAGGGTTTAATCCCAGACAACACAGCAACACACAAAGCTGTACAATCAGGAGATTGGTCCAACCCATCAACATGGAATACTGGAACAATTCCAGAATTATCTTCCATCGTAATAATCCCTGCCGGGCTTACTGTAAACTATAATGTTAACAGCAACGCTCACATTTTTGCAATTAGGAATGATGGAAGGCTTAATTTTTTAGCTAACAGCAACAATATTAATAGAAAACTTGTAGTTGATACTTTTGTAAATGGCGTAGACTCGTTTTTGAATATGAAAGCAGAAAATAGCCTAACTGGTAGAATTGAAATTATAATAAAAGCCTTTAATATCGAAAGTAAAAAATCAGGAAACATTGGTGGTTCTACTTGGAACAATAATGCTAAAAATCATTATAAAGATGGTAATACTGTTTTTGATCATTTTGGTAATGCTTTAAACAATGATGGCCCAGGTGTTCTTGGAAGATATAGTTGGGATCCTGAGCAATTAACATTAGGATTATTGACTATGGGTAAAGTGAGAATTACAGGATATGATGTAAAAGATTTTATGAAAACCTCACAAAATGCACTTAAAAATTCTAATAGCATCAATTTAGCATCAACACCAGAAGGTTGGAGAGTTGGAGACGATGTAATGATAACAGGTACCGAGAACATTACTCATAGCGAGGTTGCAAAAATTACAGCAATTAATGGCGATCGAATTGTTTTAAATAAAAATTTATCTAAAGATCACAAAGGTTACAGAAATAGAAATTGGTTTCCATATGTAGCTAACTTATCAAGAACTATTACTGTAAAATCTTTCGAAAAGGAAAAAATTACACATAGAGGGCATAGTATGTTTATGTTCAATCCAGATGTTATTGTAAAAAACGCTGCATTTGTTAATCTTGGAAGAACTAACAAAATGAATATTATAGATGATTTTAAATTTAATTTCTCATACACAGGAAATGGTAATCAAACTGATATAAGAATTACTGGTTTAGATTATTCTATGGCTCAACCAAAAAATATTGAAAATCAAAGAGGACGCTACGGTATGCACTTTCATAGAACTGGCGCATTATTAGAATCTAAACTGGCAATAGCTCAAGGCTGTGTCGTTTGGGGAACACCTGGATGGGGAATGGTGCATCATGATAGTAATGCTTCTTTTACAGAAAATGTTGTTTTTGATGTCCTTGGCGGTGGTATGGTTGCTGAAAGTGGCTCTGAAACTGGAATATGGAAAGACAATCTGGTCGCTGGAGTATTGAAAGGGCCAATTTCTAATTCTCCTTTAAGAAATGGAATGACTGCTCCTATAAAAAGAAATGTAAGAGAAAAACTGGATGATGATTTCAAAACGGGTAGTGCTTATGCTCTTCAAGGAAGAACAGTAAGAATGGTAGATAACGTGGCAGCTTCTTCTACGATAGCATACAGCTACCAATCTAGCGGTCAAATAACTCCAATATCAGATAAAATAGATACAAGAACTCTAGCATTAGATATGTTTCCTCTTGAAGATTATATAGATAGAGACCTTCCAGCAATAATTGAATTTAAAGGTAATGAATCTGCGGCGTGTAGAAACTCATTTAAATCTCAAATAAGACAAAAAGGATTTCATAGAGTACAATCTATAATCGAAGATTTAGAAGGTTGGAATAATAGCCAATTCACGGTATATCTAAGTACAAATATGGCCTATACTTTTAAAAACTGTAGATTTCAAACTAGAGAGCCTAACAGAACCGTTGCTGCTTTAATTATCCCAGATTTAGATAATGTAAACTGGAGTAATGTCGTATACGACGGTTACACAGATATAGGTATAAACGGCCAGGGTAATGCATTTCACCCTAAATCTAAATTTTTATTTCACAATGTAACATGGTTGAACTCTACATCAAATCCTTTTCAAAACCTTAATGCTCAATTTAGAAGAATTCTAGATGATGGTGATTTAAGAAACGGACCAATACGTTTTACACCAAATAACAATATGGATACACAATTGAACCTTAATGCTGGTGATTTTCGCGTAGTGGTTGATGGGATGGTAAATGATAGTGCTGGTGAATATGAATTTGGACATTTTTTAAAAAATAATACTGAAGCAAATCTTAAACGTGTTTACAACTTTAAAAACAGACAAAAAGTAGAAAAATATATTGATGAATACGGGCTTTTTAGTGATGCAAATGGATTATATACGATATTGACAGAGTATATCTCGGATCGTCTTTCTGGAAAAATAGAAACTTTTGAGTTTAAAATAAGACTAAACGGCGTTGGCACTTTAGATGTTCGTTCTTATGATATATTAGATGGGTCTTCATATATTAAAATAATGAAAAACCCAATATCTAATGGTGTTTTACATCTTATGCAAAAAGGAAATACTCAATTGAGAATAATTAATCTAGCAGGAAAAATAATAAAAGAAATTGAAATTAATCCAGAAAATTCAAATATAGATATTAATGTATCTGGACTTCAATCTGGTTTATATCTTTTGAGTAGTGATAATAATTCTACTTCAAAATTTATTATCAAATAGTAAATATTTTATCAAAATATTTTAAAGCGGGATTTTCTTGAAAAAGAATTTCCCGCTTTTATTATTTATATACTCATTTTGATATAAACACTAATTTTTATCTTCTAGCAATGGTACAAAACGAAATTCTCCAAATTCTGTCTTTTCAAATTCCTTTTCGCCTTTCCTAATAAAAAGCGTCATGGTTTGAACGTTATCTCCAACAGGAATTACTAAACGACCACCTATAGTTAATTGCGCAAGGAGTGGTTTAGGAACAAAAGGCGCTCCTGCTGTAACGATAATACTTTTAAAAGGTGCTTCCTCTACCAACCCTTTATAACCATCTCCAAAAACAAGTTTCTTAGCTCTGTATCCTAGTTTTGGTAAAAACTTACTCGTTTTTTTAAAAAGCTCTTGTTGTCTTTCTATGCTATACACTTTAGCTCCTAATTCACATAAAACTGCAGTTTGATAACCACTTCCTGTTCCAATTTCTAAAACTTTATCATTTTTATTTATCTGTAATAATTCACTCTGAAAAGCCACTGTATAAGGTTGCGATATCGTTTGATCTGCTGCGATAGGAAATGCTTTATCTTGGTATGCATGGTCTAAAAAGCTAGAATCCATGAACAAATGTCTGGGTATTTTACCAATAGCATTAAGAACTGCTTCATTAGTAATACCCTTAGATTTAACAGTTGAAACCAACTGTTGCCTCATTCCTTTATGTTTAAAATTGTCAATCAAAATTAGGGTTGTTTAGTCTGCTAAAATTAAGGAAAGATTTTCAGCTTGAAAACGATTTTTAATTGATTTTTTAAAAAGCTATTTTTTGTAGTGTTTTATTGAAGATTTGATATTAATAACTTACCAAAAATACTTAGTTTTGCTGAAAATATAAACTAATGTTAAATGCTGGTGTATTAGGTGCAGGTCACTTAGGAAAAATTCATTTAAGACTTCTTAACGAATCCAACAAATATAATCTTGTTGGTTTTTATGATGCAAATGAAGAAAATGCAAAAAAAGTTGAAGCAGAGTTTGGTTACAAATATTTTGATTCTATCGATGCATTAATAGATGCTGTAGATATGGTCGATATTGTAACACCAACCTTATCTCACTATGATTGTGCTAGACAAGCAATCTCTAAAGGCAAACATATATTTATAGAAAAGCCAATTACCAACACCGTAGAAGAAGCTGAAATTTTACGAACGTTAGTTGCCGAAAAAGGAGTTAAAGGCCAAGTGGGACATGTCGAACGCTATAACCCTGCTTTTAAAGCCATAAAAGGTCAACTAGAAAACCCAATGTTTATAGAAACACATCGTTTAGCAGAGTTTAATCCAAGAGGTACAGATGTACCTGTAGTTTTAGACTTAATGATTCATGATATAGATGTTATACTTAGTGTAGTAAACTCAAAAGTGAAACACGTAAGTGCAAGTGGTGTTTCTGTTATAAGTGACACGCCAGACATTGCCAATGCTCGCATTGAATTTAAAAATGGTTGTGTTGCTAACCTAACTGCTAGCCGTATTTCTTTAAAAAACATGAGAAAAACACGCTTCTTTCAAAAAGACGCTTATATCTCGGTTGATTTTCTAGAGAAAAAATGTGAAGTTGTTAAAATGAAAGATGCTCCAAAAGATCCTGGTGATTTTGATATGATATTGCAGAATGCTGAAGGATTAAAAAAACAGATCTACTTCGATAACCCGCAAATAGAAAATAATAATGCCATTTTGGAAGAGCTAGAAACTTTTGCTGATGCCATAACGAATAATACAACACCAATAGTGACTTTACACGATGGTACAGAAGCACTAAGAGTCGCTACTATGATTATTGATCAGTTTTAAACAACTAAAAATGAATAAGTTTAATCTTTTAATTTTATTTTTAGCTTTAAGTTTACTATTTACTTGCAATAGAGCAAAACCTTTTAGTATTGATAAAGAAAATTACTCACTTGAATTTGGTAAAGTTCTTAATTCGAAAAAACACTCAAACCATATTCAAACCTATCCTTTAAATATAAATGCAGAAAGAATAAGTTTAAAAAATCTTTTAGCATATGTTGCCAAAGTTGATACAAGTGCTATTAAATTTAAAGACAAAGAGATAGGTGATAAGAAATACAGTGTTAAGATTGTTCAAAAAAATAAGGACGTTAAAATTAACACCTCTATTATCCAAGACATTATTAAAAATCTAAATTTAGATTTAATAAAAAAACAAATTAAGTCTTATGAAATGACAATTTCAGATACTCTTAGGTTTAATAGTAATCTAAGTAAATTAGATAACAAACATACAATAATCAAGATCTCTACAGATTCTATTTCTGTTAAAAACATAAAATTATCTAAATTTATAGATGTAATAAATAAGGAGTATTCTGATTATATATTCTGTACAAACAATCCTCTAAGAATAGATTATAAATGGCATAAATCAACTTTAGTAAACTTAAAACAAAATTTACTGAAGGATTTAGGTCTAATAATGTCTGATACAAAAAATGATAAGTTTATTTATAACTTTAAGGAAAAATAATAACTAACATAAAAGCTTCCTCTTTATAACTATTGAGGTTAATAAAAAATAAAAATTGCATGAAAAATATAGCAATAATTGGAGCTGGAACAATGGGTAATGGCATTGCGCATACTTTTGCTCAATCAGGATTTAAAGTACAACTTATAGATATTAGTGACGCGTCTTTAGAACGTGGAATGGCAACGATTACCAAAAACTTGGATCGTATGATTGCTAAAGAACGAATTTCTGAAGCAGATAAATTAGAAACTTTAAGTAACATTACGACTTTTACATCTATTCCAGAAGGCGTAAAAGCAGCCGATTTAGTCGTAGAAGCTGCAACAGAAAATATTGATTTAAAATTAAAAATATTTAAACAATTAGATGAAGCTTGTCATAAAAACACTGTGCTCGCAACAAATACGTCTTCAATTTCTATTACTCAAATTGCTGCCGTAACGTCTAGACCAGATATGGTAATTGGAATGCACTTTATGAATCCTGTGCCCATCATGAAACTCGTTGAGATTATTCGTGGATACACGACTAGCGACTCGGTTACTAAAATCATTATGGAGCTCTCAAAAAAACTAGGAAAAACACCAACTGAGGTTAATGATTACCCTGGTTTTGTAGCAAATAGAATTTTGATGCCTATGCTTAATGAATCTATTGAAACACTGTATAATGGTGTTGCAGGCGTTCAAGAAATAGATACGGTTATGAAACTAGGTATGGCACATCCAATGGGCCCATTACAATTAGCCGATTTTATAGGTTTAGATGTTTGTTTATCTATTTTAAATGTCATGTATGATGGTTTTAAAAATCCAAAATACGCGCCTTGCCCATTACTAGTTAATATGGTACAGGCAGGAAAATTAGGTGTAAAATCTGGAGAAGGTTTTTATGATTATTCAGAAAGTAGAAAAGCAGAAAAAGTCGCAAAACAATTTTTAAAGTAATAACTATAAGATAATTAAATGGTATAGATAAAAAATTAATAATGTACCTGAATGTCAGTCTCAGTGCAGTCGAAGACGATTCTTATTCAGAAAATATATTATTTAGTTTAATAGCACTTCAACTGCGCTCTGTCTGACATTAAATTACAAAACTATCTATTGCACTAGACTGTAGACTAATAACTAGATACTAAAAAATGGCAAAAATAATTCCATTTAAATCAGTTAGACCAACAAGAGACAAGGTGAGTTTAGTTGCTTCGCGATCTTATCAAAGCTATACTCAAGATGAACGTGAATCGAGAATGGATTATAATCCTTATTCTTTTCTTCATATTGTAAATCCTGGTTATAAATATGCTAAAGAAATATCTGGAGAGGCACGTTACAAATTGGTAAAAAACCGCTATTTAGAATTCAAGGAAGATACTATTTTTGTACAAGATAAAACACCTTGTTATTATCTCTACAAAATCATTGACAGAGATAACCAAGAGTTTAATGGTATTGTTGCTGCTGCTAGTGTAGACAATTACGAAAGTAATATTATTAAGAAACATGAAGATACTATAGCATCTCGCGAAACCGTTTTTAAAGATTATCTTAAAACAGTAGGATTTAATGCAGAACCTGTATTATTAACCTACCCAGACAACAATGCCATTTCATCAGTAATTAAAAAAACACAAGAAGAAAGAGCAGAATTTGAGTTTACAACAACTTATAGAGACACGCATTATTTATGGCTAATTGAAACAGAAAAAGATATTAGAATAATTTCTGATGCTTTTAGTAAAATGGAAACACTTTACATCGCAGATGGCCACCATCGCTCCTCTTCTTCTTATTTACTTAGAAACGATTTAAAAAACAGTAATGCGAACCATAAAGGAGACGAAAGTTATAATTTCTTTATGAGTTATTTAATTCCCGAATCTGAATTACGAATTCATGAATTTAACAGACTTGTAAAAGACCTCAACGGACTCACCAAAGAAGAGTTTTTAATTCAGTTAGACACCTTATTTAGAATTGAAAACAGAGGTATTCTCCCCTACAAACCAACTAAAAAACACCATTTTAGTATGTATTTAGATGGCGAATTTTATTCTTTATATCTTAGAAAAACCAATTACGAATTCGAATCTTCATTAGAAGAGCTCGATGCCCAATTATTATATAGAACTATTTTAAATCCTATTTTAGGAATTAAAGACTTACGTAATGATAATCGTATTGAATATATTAGTGGCAAGAAAGATATTATTAATTTAAAGACAAAAATAGATAAAAAAGAGTTTGCTGTAGGCTTTGGAATGATTCCTGCTACTGTTGAAGAATTAAAACAAATTGCAGACGACGGCTTGAAAATGCCACCAAAAAGCACTTACATAGAACCAAAAATTAGAAGCGGTGTCACTATTTATGAGTTTTAAATAAATCCCTTTGAAAAAAGGGATCTTATAACTTACCTTTTTCAAACTAAGTCAAAAATTTAAGTCATGACAGAAAAAAAATGAATCAACTCTGTCCTATTGAGTGCAATCGAGAGGTCTTTATGTACCAAATTTATAACTAACAAGGTCTCGACTGCGCTCGACCTGACATTTATAGTACATTAATAATTTTTGTTATGTACTAATTAAAAAGGTTCCTGGCTTAGTATTAACAACAAAACAATGAGTATACAAAAAAACTTAAATAAAATAAAATCACAGCTTCCAGAACACGTAACGTTAGTTGCCGTTTCTAAAACAAAACCAGTAAGTGATTTAATGGAAGCATACGATGCTGGGCAACGCATTTTTGGTGAAAACAAAATCCAAGAAATGGCCAATAAGTATGAACAAATGCCGAAAGATATAGAATGGCATATGATTGGTCATGTACAATCTAATAAAGTAAAGTACATGGCATCTTTTGTGAGTTTAATTCATGGTGCAGATAGCATCAAATTACTTAAAGAGATTAATAAACAAGCGAAGAAGCACGATCGTATTATAAATTGTTTACTTCAAATTAAAATTGCTTCAGAAGATTCTAAATTTGGACTTTCGACAGAAGTTGCTTCGACTTTAATTAATTCAGAACCATTTTCAGCTTTAAAAAACATCAAAGTTATAGGACTGATGGGAATGGCAACTTTTACTAACGATAAAAATCAAGTAAAACAGGAATTCGACATACTAAAATCTTCATTTAATGAGTTAAAGGCTTTTGAATCTTCTAATCTAAAACTTGAAACCATAAGTATGGGAATGAGCGGAGATTTTGAACTAGCAATTAACTCTGGTAGTACAATGGTTCGCGTTGGAAGTAGTATATTTGGTTTGAGAAATTATTAAACAACTTACAACCCTTTAGACTTTATCCTTATTATAAACTAAAATATATAGACGCATTTATACAATAATTGACATAGAAACTACTGGAGGCAAGTATAATGAAGAAGGTATTACAGAAATCGCTATTTACAAATATAATGGTCATGAAGTTGTAGATCAGTTTATAAGCTTAGTTAATCCAGAAAGAGATATTCAACCTTTCGTAGTTAATCTTACAGGCATAAATAGTAATATGCTTAAAAATGCGCCTAAATTTTACGAAATCGCAAAACGTGTCGTTGAAATTACTGAAGACACTATTATTGTTGCTCACAATGCACAGTTTGACTTTCGCATTTTACAAACAGAATTTAGACGATTAGGTTTTCCGTTTGATCGCAAAACACTATGTACTGTAGAATTATCTAAAAAATTAATACCAGATTTACCTTCTTACAGCTTAGGTAAGCTTGTGAGATCTTTAGGTATCCCAGTAACCGATAGACATAGAGCTTCTGGAGATGCTTTAGCAACTGTAAAACTCTTTAAACTGCTATTAAATAAAGATTCTGAAAAAACAATTATTCAAGAGGCTTTAAATAAAAAACCGAAAAAACAATTAGAACCCAAATTAGTAGATATTGTTAGTGATTTACCTTCTTCGACAGGAGTCTACTACATTCGTAATGTTAACAATACTATTATTTATATTGGTAAAAGTAAAAATATACGTAAACGTGTTAATCAACATTTTACTGGCACTTCTCCTAAAGCAAAAAAAATACAAATGCAAGTGACTTCTGTAACTCATGAAGCTACAGGAAGTGAACTCGTTGCTTTATTAAAAGAGAGTGAGGAAATTAAGAGAAATAAACCTATTCTTAATCGTGCATTAAGAAGAAGCAGCTTTACCCACGCATTATATAGTTTTATAGATAATGAAGGCTATATGAATCTAAAATTAGACAAGGCAGATGGTCGTAAAAAATCTATTACAACATTTACTAATAGACAAAGTGGTAAGGACTTTTTATTTAATACTGTAGATAAATTCAATTTATGCCAAAAACTAGCTGGAATTTATAAAACAAAAGCTAGTTGCTTTAATTACGATGTAAAAAAATGTAATGGAGCATGTATTAGTAAAGAAACTCCTGAAAGTTATAATAAACGCGTCTCAGAATTAATCGATAAATATAGCTATCGTAATCAAAACATGGTTATTGTAGATCGCGGGCGAGAAATTGATGAAAGGAGTGCAATACTAATTAAAGATGGTGTTTTTCAAGGGTTAGGATTCTATAACTTAAACTATCAAATAAATAATATTGAGATTTTAGAGTCTATAATTACACCAATGGAAAACAATAGAGATAATCAACATATTATTCAAAGTTACTTAAGACGAAACAAACGTTTAAAAGTTATCCAGTTAAATAAAAATAACTAATCTTTTATTACTTTTAAAAAATGAAAGATAAAAAACCAAAGCATTGGCGTACTAAACTTCATGAAATCATTTATGAAGCAGATACTCCTGGAGGAAAGTTATTTGATATCGTATTGCTTGTTTTCATATTAGCAAGTATCGTTTTGGTTATGCTTGAAAGTGTAAAAAGTATTGATGCTAAATACCATAACCTCTTGAATATTGGAGAATGGGGGGTTACTATTCTGTTTACTTTAGAATATGTAGCAAGATTAATTGTTGTTAAAAAACCAATGAAATACGTTACCAGTTTTTATGGTATCATTGATTTACTATCAACAATCCCCAAATATTTATCTTTAATTTTTGTGGGCACACATGCTTTAGTTGCTTTAAGAGCCCTTCGCCTATTAAGAGTATTTAGAATATTAAAATTAGCACGTTATTTAGGAGCATCTAATACCTTAGTAAGTGCAATTAAAGCAAGTCGAGCAAAAATTTTTATTTTCTTATTCGCAGTAGTCATATTATCCATTATTTTGGGAACAATAATGTATATGGTTGAAGGTGAAGAAAATGGTTTTACTAACATTCCAAAAAGTGTATACTGGTGTATTGTAACCTTAACGACTGTGGGTTATGGCGACATAGCACCACAAACACCTTTAGGTCAGCTAATTGCGTCTGTAATTATGATAATGGGTTATGGTATAATAGCTGTTCCTACAGGAATTGTATCAGCTGAATATACTAAAAGTTCTAACGAAGAAGATGGAAAAAACAAAACAGACAAAAAGATTGATCTTAATTCGCAATCTTGTTCTAACTGTTTAACCGAAAACCACAAAGATAATGCAGAATTTTGTTACAATTGTGGAGAGAATCTACATTAACAAATTCTTACAAAAACACTCAATTTACTAACAAAATAAGCTTTAAAAAATTACAACTTCTAATAAATACTTAATTTCTATTGTTGGCCCAACTGCCATTGGAAAAACGGCGTTAAGTATAAAGCTAGCCAATCATTTTAATACAGAAATAATTTCAGCCGACTCAAGACAGTTTTATAAAGAAATGCAAATAGGAACAGCTGCTCCTAATAAAGAAGAACTTGCTGCAGCCCCTCATCATTTTGTCCACAATAAATTTATTACAGATGATTATAATGTGGGGGCTTTCGAAAAAGAAGCCCTAGAAAAAATAACTCAATTACATAAAACTAAAAACGTAATTGTTTTAGTTGGAGGTTCTGGACTTTATGTTAATGCGGTTACTAAAGGTTTAGATCATTTTCCTGAAGTTGATAAAAGCATTCGTGAAAAATTAAATAAACAATTAGAAAGTGAAGGTTTAACACCCTTACAAGAACAACTTTTTAAGTTAGATCCTGAAACTCACAAAACAATTGCCTTAAAGAATCCGCATCGAGTTATTCGTGCTTTAGAAATTTGTATTGGTACTGGTCTTCCCTACTCTTCTTTTTTAAATAAAGAAAAAAACAAACGTCATTTTAAAACAATTTCTATAGGATTAACAGCAGATCGTGAAATAATATATAATCGCATTAACCAACGTGTAGATATAATGATTAAAGAAGGTTTGCTAGAAGAGGTAAAGCAACTTACAAACCATCAACATCTAAACTCATTGAATACTGTTGGTTATAAAGAGTTGTTTAATTATTTAAATGGGGAATGGGCTTTAGACTTTGCCATTTCAGAAATAAAAAAAAATTCTAGACGCTTTGCTAAAAGACAACTTACTTGGTTTAAAAAACAAGAAGACACTATTTGGTTTGATTATAATAGTAATATAACCGAAATTGTTAAAAACCTTGAAAAGCAATTGCTGTAATAAGGTAGGTCTCCAATCATAGACTTTATTTTTTCTAAAACTCATCTTCATCTTCCTTATAAATCTGAAAAACAGACCATTTAGCCTTACAATACGTATATATTTTAAATAAGTATAAATTACTTCCTTCAAATAAAAAAAATAATTATGAATTTAAAAATTACTTTTCAAAGAAAAGCTAATAAGCACTTCGCTTTGATTGCTATTGTTCTTTTATATGCTATATCTATAGAAGCACAACAAACAATAAATGGTACTTTAATGCATAATGGCATAGAAAGAAGCTACATATTATATGTTCCTGAAACTTATAACCCTTCTGTAGAAGCTCCAGTAGTATTTAATTTCCATGGTTATACTTCAAACGCAATACAACAACTAAATTATGGTGATTTTAGACCAATGGCAAACGAAGATGGTTTTTTAATTGTTGTGCCTGAAGGTACAGTAGATTCTCAAGGAAATACGCATTTTAATGTAGGATGGGGAAATAGCAATATAGACGATGTTGGTTATACTGAAGCTTTGTTAGACGAATTATCTACTGAATATAATATTAACCAAAAAAGAGTATATAGTACAGGAATGTCTAATGGCGGATTTATGAGTTATAGACTAGCTTGTGAACTTAGTAATCGAATAGCAGCCATAGCCTCAGTAACTGGATCTATGACAACTGGAACAACGAATTCTTGCTCTCCTTCTCATCCTACTCCAATATTAGAAATACATGGAACTGCAGATCCTACTGTAGATTATAACGGAAGCCCTATTGCAACGTCTATACCTGATGTTTTAAATTATTGGACTAATTATAACAATACTAATTCTACAGCTTCTAGCAATAATATACCAGATATAGATCCTAACGATGGTTCAACTGTTGAACATATCGTCTATACAGATGGTGATAATGGAGTTAATGTTGAACATTTTAAAGTTATTGGTGGAGATCATACATGGCCAGGAAATAATTTTATTCCTGCAAACCAAGATATTGATGCTTCCAAAGAAATATGGGAATTCTTAAAAAAATATGATATTGATGGTTTAATAGAACCACTTTCTGTTGATACATTCGACAGAACCAGTGTTTCTATTTATCCTAATCCTGCAAAGTCTGAGATCATAATTAATAATACAAACTTTAGAAAAATAACTCAATATAATATTATTACAATTTCTGGACAGGTTATAATGACTGGTGAAATTAGTTCTAAAAATCATCAAATAGATATTTCTAATTTAAGTTCTAGTATGTATTTCTTAAACATTGGAGATGCAAATTTTAAAATTATAAAAGCAGACTAAATTTTTCAATTCTATACTATCTATTTTAAGGCCTTAATTAAGAAATTAATTAAGGCCTTTTTATTAAACAAAGCTATTTTAACCTAAAAACTCAACAGATTAACAATTTTAATTTATTATGCACGCATATTAATATACATTGCAAGTATTCTAATTCTAAAAATTCATTAAAATGAAAACTAAAATTACTTTTATTAAAAAGACCCTCTTTCTTTTTACGATTGCATTATTCTTCAACAATACAATTTACGCTCAATGCAGTGAAGATGACTTAGGACTTGTTGGTCCTTATGATTATGATACTCTAACTGAATCTGATGGTATCAGAAACGGTCCTGACTACAGACAAGCTACCGTTTATTACCCAACAAATGCTACAGGACCTTATGCAAGTGTTGTTCTTGTACCAGGTTGGACAAATTCCTCATCGGCTATAGCAAGTTGGGGGCCATTTTATGCGTCTCACGGTATTGTAGCTTTTATTGTTAATGTAAATAATTCAGGAGACTTTCCTGACAAGAGAGCAGATGCACTTTTAGACGCTATAGAAACATTAAAACAGGAAAACACAAGATCAGGTTCTCCATTACGACAAAAATTAGATACTTCAAAATTTGCAGTAAGTGGATATTCTATGGGTGGCGGTGGCGCTCAAATAGCTGCTGATAGAGATTCTAGTATAAAAGCAGTAGTTGGCTTAGCGCCTTGGTTGCCTAATGCTAATAGTGGTACTTTTGCTGATAACGTGAGTGCTACTTTACTAATTAGTGCACAAGGTGATGGTACGGCATCTCCAAGTGCCCATGCAAATCGCCATTATGCTAGTACGCCAAATTCTACAGAAAAAGCACTTTTTGAATTAAGAGGTGGAAGTCACTCTACGCCACAGTTACCACAAAATGTAAGTGGTAATGTTGGTAAAGTTGCTCTAGCTTGGCTAAAAGTTCATTTAGAAGAAACGGCCTGTTTTTGTAGTGTATTAACTGATGATGTTTTAGTTGACTCTTCTATCACCAACGATGTACAAACAAGCTTTAATTGTACATCACTTAGTACTGATGATTTTGAAACAAATAACGTTACAAAGATATATCCTAATCCTGCTAGCTCAGAGATTTTTGTTAAAAATTCAAACTTTACTAATAATGTAAATTATAACATTACTAATGTTTCCGGTCAATTATTAATGTCTGGTAATATTACTTCTAGTAAGCAAAAAATAGATATTTCTAGCTTAGCTTCTAGTGTTTATTTTTTAAACATTGGAGACTCAACTTTTAAAGTCGTGAAAACAAACTAGAAAAAATTACATAATATTCAATTTAAAGCCTTAATTAAGAAATTAATTAAGGCTTTCTTATTCAAACACACCCATTAAGCGTTAAAATTTAACAGGTTAACAATTTTAACAATTCTGGAGATACTATGCATGCATATTATTTTAAATTGCACCATAATTAATAATCTAATAATTCAACTTAAGATGAAAACTAAAATTACTTTTATTAAAAGAGCCCTTACTCTTTTAACCATTACATTATTACTCAATAATACTATTCACGCTCAATGTGATGACATAAGTGTAAGTAATTTAACAAGAAATGGAGCTTATAATGTTGCTAGACTAACTGAATCTGATGGTCTTAGAAACGGTCCTGATTATACTGATGCCACTCTTTTTTACCCTACAAATGCAACAGGAACTTATAGTACTATTGTTATTGTACCAGGGTTTAATACTCAATCAGCTTGGATGCAGAGATGGGGAACATTTTATGCGTCTCATGGTATTGTAACTTTTATTATTAATACAAATTCAACATCTGACTCCCCTAGCAAGAGAGCTGATGCACTCTTAGATGCTATAGAAACAGTTAAAAGAGAAAACACAAGATCAAATTCTCCTTTAGAAGGAAAAATAGATACAGAAAGTTTTGCAGTAAGCGGCCATTCTTTGGGTGGTGGCGGTTCTCTATTGGCAGCTACTAGAGATACTAGTATTAAAGCAATAATCCCTTTAAACCCCTTTTTAAGGAATACTAGTAATATTTTACGAGGAAATGAGAGTGCTACTTTAATTTTAAGTGGAGAAAGTGATACTACTGCTGGTGTAAATCAGCATGCAATTCCTCATTATAATAATACTCCTAATTCAACAGAGAAAGCAATGTTTGAAGTAGATAATGGAAATCATCAATCTGCATTTAGCCCAACCGCATCTGGAGGTATGATGGGTGCACTAGCCGTAGCTTGGTTAAAAGTTTATTTAGAAGAAGATGGATGCTATTGTAATGTATTAACAAATGATCTTTTAACTTCATCAATTGCATCTAATGTAGAGACAAGCTTTTCTTGTTCATCACTTAGTGCTAATGACTTTGAAGACAGAAGTGCTGTTACTATTTATCCAAACCCTACAAATTCTAGCATTACTATTAAGAATGTTAATTTTACAAATAATGTAGATTATAACATTACTAATCTTTCTGGTCAATTAATACTATCTGGAGATATTACTTCTAATAAGCAAAAAATAGATATTTCTAGTTTAGGATCTAGCGTTTACTTTTTAAATATTGGAGACGCTACTTTTAAAGTAGTAAAGACGAATTAATTTATTTTACAAACATATATAAATCCCTTGCTATTAAGATAGCAAGGGATTTTTTATTTAATATATTTAATCAAGATATAAATCGATTATATGTCTATTGATAAAAAACTTTCAGAAATAGAAAACTTTATAAAACACTATAATAAAACGAATAGAAAGGTTTCAGCTAAAGGGGTAGATTGGCATTTAGACCATATTCTAAAAGTAATAAATACTGTTTCTCTATATACAGTAAAGAGTAACCCTAAGGATTATAAAAGGTCTTTTAATGCTATAAGAGCATTAGTCTTTACTATGAATCATATTCCTCGAGGAAAAGGCAAAGCACCTAAGCCTGTTAATAATATTGACACCATAAAATTAGAAGATATTAAATCTCAGTTTGAAAAAGCTAAACAGATTACAATCAATTTAGCGAGTTTGTCTAAAAATCATAATTTTAAACACCCAATATTTGGTCTTTTAAACTTAAAACAGGTAAATACCTTTTTAAATGTTCATACACAACATCATTTAAAAATTATAAAAGACATTATAAAATACAATGATTAAAGGTAAATCTGATTATAAAAAGAAACTCATAGAATAAAAAAACCACTTAGATTTAATAATCCAAGTGGTTTTTTATGAGACATATACTTTAATATTAAGCGTCTTGATTAACAACTAATCTAAAACCTTCTCCATGTATATTTAATATTTCTACTTTATCATCTACTTTTAAGTATTTACGAAGCTTAGCGATATAAACATCCATACTTCTAGAGGTAAAATAATTATCATCTCTCCATATTTTAGTTAAAGCAAGCTCTCTTGGCATTAAATCATTTTCATGCAAAGCTAATAAACGAAGAAGCTCATTTTCTTTTGGTGATAATTTTGTAGGTTCTCCTCCTTTATAACGTAAGAAACGTAGTTTAGAATTTAAATCAAAATTACCTATTTTAAACTCAAACTGTTTACTATCTGCTACTGTCTCTGTAGCTTTTCGTTGCATGATAGCTTTTATTTTCATTAATAGCACTTCGCTATCAAATGGCTTATTTAAATAATCATCAGCTCCAACTTTATAACCTTTAAGAACATCTTCTTTCATGGCCTTAGCGGTTAAGAAAATAATTGGAATATCTGTATTTTTTTCACGAATCTCTTTTGCTAATGTAAAACCATCTTTATATGGCATCATAACATCTAGTATGCATAAATCGAAATCGTCTTTTTTGAATTTTTCAAAACCTTCCATACCATTTTTTGCATGTACTACGTCATAATCATTCATCATTAAATAATCCTTTAAAACAGTTCCAAAATTTGGATCGTCTTCTACTAATAGTATTTTCTTAAGTTGTTCATCCATAATGTTAAGATATTAAGGGAAGTCTAATTGTAAATTCACTTCCTTTCTCTTTTTCGCTTTCTACTGATATATGACCATGATGGTCATCTATTATTTGTTTAACATATGCTAAGCCTAAACCATGGCCTTTTACATTGTGTATATTTCCCGTATGCTCTCTATAAAACTTTTCAAAAACTCTCTTTTGAGCTGTTTTACTCATACCACTTCCATTATCTTTAATTTTAATAATACAATTATTACCTATTCGCTCTGTTTTTACATTAATTTTAGGCTCATTAGGCGAATATTTAATGGCATTATCTAATATATTAACTAATACATTTATAAAATGTGTCTCATTTGCTAAGACCGATAGCTTATCTGTTGTTAAATCTGTTTTTATTCTACCTTTTCTATCTTCTACTATTAATTCAATGTGAGATATAGCATCTTCAATTAGGTCGTTAACTTCTACCCTATCCTTACTAATGTTTAGTTCATTTTTTTCAAGTTTAGATATCCTTAGAACGTTTTCTACTTGCGCATGCATACGTTTATTCTCTTCTTTAATCATCATTAAATAACGCTTTACCTTTTCTTTATCGTCAATAATTTTAGGATTACGTATAGCATCCAATGCTAAATTTATTGTTGCTATAGGCGTTTTAAATTCGTGCGTCATGTTATTAATAAAATCTGTTTTTATTTCTGAAATTTGACGTTGTTTTAATAACTGAAATAATGCACTTCCATAAGCTAATACTATAATAAGCGTAAAAACGATTGACAATAATAACATTCCAATAATTGAAGAAAATATGTAACTCTTTCTTTCAGGAAAATTGACAAATAACTTGTAATTATTTTTATCTTTTTTATTGTAAAAAATCGGGATATTCCATGTATTCTTTGGTATGATCTCAAAATCTTCAGTTTTCACTTTGGTTGCTAAACCATTACTATATATAGCAAACTCAAAATCTATGTCTATATTATCTTTTTTTAACTGTAATTGTAAAAGACGATTAATTTCTTCTTTTTTAACGCGTTTATGAATTGGAGTTCTAATGACATTGTCTTTATAAGTTGTTTCCCATAGAATCTTATCTACTTCTGTTATCGTTCCAATTTGAGATAACATCGCATTTAAGTTTTTATTTTCATCTAATCCTTGATTTCCAATAATCTGTGTTTCACGTTCGTTTAAAATACGTTTAACATTTATACTATCTAAACCTGCAATGTCAAAGAGCGCAGAAGACAATTTGTAATTCTCTTCTAAAATATCATTTCTGTACAACAATGTTTTATTTGAGTTACCTCCACTTTCTTTTAAATAAAAGTTAATAATTGCTGTAGTATCTACATTTTTACCTTCTTTAATTAGTCCCTGAAGTTTGAAAAGAAACTCTCTAGATTCATTATCCTCAACTTGGCCAGAAACATAACTAAGTGCCTTTTTAACATTAAAGGCAAATTGTTGTTCTTTATTGTTAAAAGAATTATTAATATAATACGCTTGAACAAATATGATCCCTAATAGAGACAAGCTCATTAAAACAATTAAAAAAAGAAACAACTTTTTATTCACTAGTCAAAATTAACCTATTAGGAGGTATTGCTATACTGCTTTAACCTTACATTAACAAAAATGTTAAAATTTCTCTTTAAGAATTGGATTTTATGAGCTTTTCATGGATTTTTAAGACTTGCTCTTTGGTAGAATCGAGGGTAATATTATCTATAACGAAATGAGACAATTTAATCTTATCTGTATCATTCCATTGATTTCTCATAATCGCTTCAACTTTTTCTTTTGTAGCATTATCTCTCTTAAGAACACGTTCTAAACGAACTTCTTTTGGAGCTGTAACTGTAATTACAACATCATAATTTTTATAAGTACCATTTTCAAAAACAATAGCTGCTTCTTTAATAGTATAAGAAGTATCCTCTTTTAATAACCATTTTTGATAATGCTTACCTACTCTAGGATGAACTATGGCATTCATTTTTTGTAATAATGATTTATCATTAAAAATGGCTTTAGATAAATAAGGCTTGTTTAACCCTTCTTTTGTATAAGCTTGTTCTCCAAATAAATTCGTTAATTTTCTTCTTATTACTTTAGAGCGTATCATTAACTTCTTAGCTTCATCATCTGCTATATATATAGGCACACCTAGCTCTTTAAATAGTTTTGCAACTGTGGTTTTACCACTACCTATTCCTCCTGTTAATACAACCTTTATCATTTCGTTATTATAAATTCCACATTTTGTTGTTGCATTCTAACTCGTTTTATACTAACGGGCTTCTTTATTAATTTAGGTGTTAAATACGCACTATTATTCGATAATTCATTATAGTCGCAAACCACTTTAAAGTCGCTCATTTTTATATCTTTAAATGCTTTTAAACTCGTAAAATAATAAACATTAATTGTTTTAGGAAAATGCGTTAAAGTTATAGTATTAGGTACATTAATAATTTCTATAGGAATACTCAAAGTCCCTTCAGTAAATTTTTCCACATTAGATTTAAAACTTATTTTCTTTCTGGTAACATTAATAGCTTTATCTATACTATCGAGATCTAACTCTAAGGTTTCAGAAATTGGAACTCTTACATCTTCAGCATTAAAGGCTTTTGTAGACAAGTAATTTATTTTATCCAACAAACTACTAGGACCTAGTATTTTAACAGAATCTGGTTCAGTTATTTTTTCTTCTAATGCATTAAATCCTGGGCTATAATTAATAGTAACGTTAGCAATAACAGGAACTAATTTTACTGAGTTCTCATCATATTTAAACCTTAAGGTATCTGGATTTATACTTATAACTTTTTCCGTTTTATCAAATTGATTATTTATAGTTGAAAACCCTTTAGCTGTACTCCAAATATAAACTGAATCGGTTTTAGTAACGTCGTTAACAAAATCGATCTCTAAATTAGGTTTTATTATATAATATTTAAGCCATTTAAAACCATAAGTGCTAAATGTTACTTTTAATTTATGAGATGGGTCTTTTAAAATAACAGCTTCTTCCGGAGCATTTTTAGAAATAACATTAAAGATAATTGTATTGGTGTAATCTCTTGATAGTTTGCTTAATAAAAGAATAATAAAAGCCAAAAGCACAAACAGTAAAAAAACATTAATTTTTTTAGTTTTTATAGCTCTTAATAATTTAGATTTTAATGCTATCATTAGGTCTTAAAGAATAATTTAGGAAACGCTTCTTCTGGTTCTTTTTTCAAAATTTTTAACATAAATGTAGATTTCAAAAAACCAACACCATAACTATAAAATTGTATTGTTAATGCAATTAATGATTGGAAACTAACACTAAAGCTTTTAGTTTCTACTAATGCTAAAATAAACACAATACTATAATAAGCTAATACAAAATATAATGGTAAAAACATCTTGAAGAAAGCAACTACAATAGAAACACATAAACAAATAACAAAAATTGATGGAAACCAATACGTTATTTTCTTGGTTGCTGGATGCCATTGATTTAAGATAGGCCTTACCTTGCCAAATTTATTTACTTGAGTATGAAATTTAGACCATGAAATGCGGCGTTTATGATAAACAAACGCTTTAGATATTAATTTGGTTCTATATCCTTTTTTCCAAAGTCTAATGGTTAAGTCTGGGTCTTCTCCTGGATGCACCCTACCAAATCCATTCGATATTTCAAAAGCTTCTTTAGAAAGCCCCATATTAAAACTTCTAGGTTGAAATTTATTAACACTTTTCTCATGACCTCTAATACCTCCAGTAGTAATAAACGAAGTCATACTATAATTTATAGCTTTCTGTAAATTTGTAAACGATTCGTGAGCAGCATCTGGCCCTCCATAACAATCTACATAATCATCTTTTAAAGACATTACAACTTCTTTTAGATATTGTTTAGGCAATACGCAATCGCTATCTAATATAATATAATAATTACCTTTTGCTTTCTCCATACCATAATTGCGCGAATCGCCAGGTCCAGTGTTTTCTTTAAAGTAGTAACTAATGTTTAGTTTGGATTTATACTTTTCAATATTTTTTTTTGAAGTAATAGTTGATCCATCTTCTACAATTACAATTTCAAATTTAGTATCGCCCTCAAGTAAAATAAAGCTCTCTAAAAGCTCTTCTATTTCATCTGGACGATTATAAACAGGAATAATAAATGAAAAATCTAATTGCATATCACAAATGTAAGTCAATCCTTTTTAAATGTAAGGTAAAAAAAAACTCTACAACTAAAATTAGTTGTAGAGTTTTTCACTATAATTTTGTTATTATTTAGCTGTCTCAACTTCTTCTTGAGAAGCGACAAAAGCATCCATAACGGCATCACTAACTCCTACATTACTAAATCCTCCATCATTATATAAATTTTGCAAAGTTACTCGTTTTGTTAAATCACTAAATAATGTTACTGTATAGTTAGCACAATCTAATGCTGTAGCATTACCTAAAGGCGACATTTTTTCGGCATAAGAAATAAAACCATCAAAACCTTTTACACCTTGACCTGCAGTTGTTGGTGTAGGCGATTGAGAAATTGTATTTACACGTACCTTTTTATCTCTTCCGAAGAAATAACCAAAACTACGCGCTATACTTTCTAAATATGCTTTGTTATCTGCCATATCATTATAATCTGGGAATACACGTTGTGCTGCCATATAAGTTAAAGCAACAATACTTCCCCATTCGTTCATAGCATCTGCTTTATAAAGGGTTTGCATCACTTTATGAAAAGACATTGCAGAAACATCTATTCCTTTTTGTGTCCAATCGTATTTTTGATCGATATAAGAACGTCCTTTACGAACATTTACAGACATGCCAATTGAATGTAAAACAAAATCTATTTTACCTCCTAAAATTTCCATAGATTGCTCTACAAGATTTGTTAAGTCTTCTTCAGAAGTTGCATCGGCAGCTATTACTTGAGAACCTGTTTGTTCTGCTAATTTATCTATTTGTCCCATTCGTAAAGCTATAGGTGCATTTGATAATACAAATTGCCCTCCTTCTTCATGAACGCGTTCTGCTGTTTTCCAAGCAATAGAATTAGGATCTAAAGCTCCAAATATGATTCCCTTCTTTCCTTTTAATAAATTATACATTTGTAGTTTATGTTTTTAAAAGTTTATCAGGTTATATGTTCGTAGTTTACAGGGCTATTTACTTATATTTCATGAGATTATATATAATTACATCTCACATAGTTCTCAATTAAAAAATCACTCTTTTTCTTTAATTATATTAAATATGGATTTTTTAATTGTTATTCCTAATCATTTATAAATTTAATAAGTTGTAAAGTTATGAAACTTTTAAAAGCTAGGCTCATAAACCCATAAACTTTTAAACTCATAATCTTTTTAATTTAATAATTGTTTGGCATGAGCAATAGCAGAATTAGAGACTTCAATCCCTCCTAACATTTGTGCTATTTCTATAATGCGCTCATCATAATTCAATTGTATTAAATTAGTAGTTGTTACTTCATCTACATCTTTTTTGTAAACTTTAAAATGAGAGTTTCCTTTTGCTGCAATTTGCGGTAAATGCGTAATACTATAAACTTGCATTCTTTTACTCATTTGTAACATAATTTCTCCCATTTTATTTGAAACTTCGCCAGAAACACCTGTATCTATTTCATCAAACATAATTGTTGGTAGTTTTATATATGTTGACAATATTGACTTTATAGCTAGCATAATTCGAGATAATTCTCCTCCAGATGCGGCCTTTTTTAATCCTTTAAATTGCCCACCTTTATTCGCCGAAAACAAAAATGACAACTCTTCTTTTCCATTTAAAAAATAATTATCGCTAAGTTTTAAATTAATATCAAATTGAGCATTTGGCATGCCCAGATTTGATAGTATTGTTTCTAATTGCTTTTTTAATTCTGGGATGGCTGCGGTACGTTTTTTATGAATTTTATTAGCAAGACCATCTAATTTTGAAGCTATTAGATTTATTTCTTCTTGTTTCTTTATAATATCTTCATCTACAGACTCTGTTGCTGCTACTTTTTGAGAAAGCGATTCTTTAATAGTAATTAATTCAGGTATAGATTGTACCACATGCTTTTGCATTAGGTTATTAATTGCAGTTAACTTTGCATTTACCGTTTCTAACCGATTAGGATTGGCTTCCAAACCATCATGCAGATCTTCTAAAGAGCCAAAGACATCGTTTAAATCGATTAAATTACTATTTACCTGAACATATAAAGCTTCATATTTTGGAGAGAAAGAAACTAGCTTTTGAATCGTGTTTTTTATTAGTGTTAAGTTCGATAGGATACCTATTTGATCTTCACTTAGTAATTTGTTAGAAATTGATAGACTCTCTTTTATATCTTCTATATTATTAAGTGTTTCGTATTCTTCTTCTAATAAAGAAAGCTCATTATTTGCCAACTCAGCTTCTTTTAATTCATTTAATAAAAACGAATTGTAATCGTGTTCTTTAATCGATTCTGCTTGAAAAGTTATAAGTGTTTTTAATTCTTTTTGAAGTGTTTTATATGTTGTTAATTTAAATTGATAGGCTTTAATATCTTCATCAGTTTCTGCCAAAGCATCAATAACTTGAAACTGAAATGCATCATCAACTAATTGCATCGTTTCATGCTGCGAATGGATGTCGATTAAACGCGCACCCAATACTTGTAAACTATTTAAATTTACTGGCGAGTCATTTACAAAAGCCCTTGATTTTCCTGAAGGTAATATTTCTCTTCGAATTATAGTTTGCGGTTCATAATCGAGATCATTTTCCGTAAAGAGTGTTTCTAAGTTATAATTGGTAATTGTAAATGTCGCTTCGATTATACACTTTTTACTGGCATCTCTAAGACTACTTAAATCGGCCCGCTTACCAAGAATAAGAGATAATCCACCAAGAAGTATAGATTTTCCAGCTCCTGTTTCTCCAGTAATAATTGTAAAACCATTATTAAAATCGACTTGAAGGTGATCTATTAATGCAAAGTTTTTAATGGATAGTGCAGTAAGCATATATTTAGTTAAAAAGTGTCATGTTATAAGGTACGAAGTTAGACTTTAGACCTTAGAAGTGCAAAGTTAAAAAGCGAAAACTAATAACGCTTATTCATAATGTATTTTGACTTACTACTAAAAATTAATTTACGTCTTAATTTAAAGTAGATAATAGTTTTTTTAGCTCTTTAGATTCACTTGGCCTAGGAGCGTCTTTTTCAACAATATTACCATTCTCGTCTACAATCAAATATTGAGGAATTGTAAAATAACCCTTATCCCTTGTATACTTTTTAGCAAAATCATCTTTAAAGTTTTTATTAAACAAAAAATGAAATCCATTTAATTCATAATACTTTATCATATCTAACCATTTCTGTTTTCGATCTGGTTCATCAATAGAAATATATAATTTCTTATAACTATTATCTTCTAATATTTTTTGCAAAGCAACATTATATTTAAACTCTCTTTTGCAGGGTCCACACCAAGTCGCCATTAAGTCTATGTATAATTTTTGCCCCTTAAACTGCTTTAATAACTCCGAAAAAGAATTAATATTATCATTCTTAATGATCTTGACTGAAGTTGATAGATCTCCTTTGATTTTTTTGTGATAACCTTTTATTTCTTCAATTTCTGGTTCTAAATATTGAGTATAAACACTATTAGGATATGACGATTTAAAATTATCTAACAAAAGAACTAAACTCTTATTATATTCCTTTTGCTTTGCATTAAATATAATATTTTGCGCTAATAACTTTTCTCGATATTTTCCAGCGAATTTCATTGTGATAAGGCTATCTATAAACTCAAAGTATTCATCATTTTTATATAATTTATCTCTTTCGCCTTGAGTTAATAAACTATCAACAGTTCTATATATTACGGTATCAGCGTAATCCGTCCAATAGAGGTTTAAAACATCAGCTTCAATGGGATACTTTTCTAAAGTTGAATTTGATAAAGTTCTAAAACCTTTTGAAGACGACATAGAATTATCTATTTTACGAGGAATTGCATTTAAGGTTTTATCTGCATAGTAGTAATTGATTTCATTTTGAAAGACGTCATAAAATTCTTGATCGATATCATTTGAAACTAATAAAGCACTTAATGCCTCTGTTTCGATTTTTTTTAATGAATCTATTTTTTTCGAGAGCAAGAATGCAGTGGTATCATTTCTGAACATTCTTTCAACTTCATAAGTCCCGTTATAAGGTCTTTTTACTTCATTTAACAGCGTATTTCCCTTTGCATTATCTAGACTGAATTTTGGTATAGAATCTGTAAGATCTATTTCATAAGTTTGATTTTCTTGAACAATCATTTCTAAAAAATTTTCTCCAGCCCAAACGCGAATAACTTCTGGTGCAGATAAATTAAACTGGTATTTAATAATCCCCATTTCATCTACATTTACAGTATCTGCTTTATTCTTCCAAAGAATAAAACCATCAATTGGTCTTATTATTTTTGCTAATTTTATTTTACTACTATTTGTTTTAATTCTTAACTCAGATCTATTGCTTTTTTCTTTTTCACAAGACATTACTATGACCAGAAGAAAATATATAAAATTGATTCTTTTCATATGCTAAGATTTAATTAATAATATATAAAACTTCTAATTTCATGTTTTATTGAAATCAATTAAAAAGTAATTACTATTTGTATTGAAATAATAGTATTTATTTTATGAAATATTTTTAATCACGAATTCAAAAGAGACTAATATTTAATATTACGCCATTTAGAAGAATGTGTAGGCGCTACTCTATTTAATGTTTCTATTAAAGTTGCAATATCTACATTTGGCCCTCCAGAAAAAACTTGTTCAATCTCATCGGCTTTAGCATCGAAAAATATTCTAGCCAAATAAGAGTTTGGCCTCACTTTATTCATTTCTTTAAAAAGATTGAGTGATAATGAGATTTCACTTTTACCATCTTTAATATTCTCACTCATCGTATCCATTCCCTTTCTGTGATAATTGTATAGTATGCTTCTGTACTCCTTGTAAGAATTAGATAAAATACTATTAATAAGTGCAAAACGACTTTGTAAACCATCTTCTAGTTTCCATCCTTTACCACCTTCTTGTTGTGAAAAACTTGTAATTCTTTCTGCTATTTTATAATAATCTTCTCCTCCTTTTAATTCGAAAGTATCTGCATCTAAACCTAAAAGCATGTATACATGGAAAGCAATAACTGAAACTAAATTAGATTCAAATTGATTTGGATTAAATATTATATTTTGAAACTCTAAATAAGTGAAATTAAAATCTTGATCATTTATATTATAGATAGGTGAAGAATAAGAAGAATCAAAAACAGGTCTTGATGATTGCACTTGTATCGAAGCTTCAAACCGGTCTCCATCAAATTTATTAATAATAATAACCATGTTACAATCAACCTTTTCTTGAGGTTCATAAACTTGATTCGTCCATTTTGTAGTCGTAAGAAATTCTGTAAGTTGTTTTTCTAGCGTTTTAAATACTTGGGCATTTGCATTTCCAGTAGTTTGTGCGTTAACAACTACAGATCCTCTAAGTTCCTGCGAATAAATTAAACTGGAAACAAATAATAGTGTTAATAGGAATAAAAATTTACGCATTTAGTTTATTTATTATAACGTTTAATAAATCTTTAGCGACTTCCGCTTTAGATTTTAACTCGTAATTAATAATCTTTTCTTTACTATCAATAATTGTAATTTTGTTAGTATCACCTTTAAATCCAGCTCCCTTGTCTTGTAACGAATTTAGTACAATTAAGTCTAAATTCTTCTTTTTTAGCTTTCCTTTTGCATTTTCTAACTCGTTATTAGTTTCTAATGCAAAACCAACTAATAATTGATTGGATTTAATTTCTCCCAATGATGCTAAAATGTCTTTTGTTTTTTCTAACTCTAGTGTTAACGTAGAATCTTTCTTTTTTATTTTTTGATTAGCAATTTCTTTTGGTCTATAATCTGCTACGGCTGCAGATAATATAGCAATATTTACCGAATTAAAATACTTATGAGCTTCGTCATACATCTCTTGAGCACTTGTAACAGGTATTACTTGTATTAAACTATGAGTAACTTTTTGATGCGTGGGTCCAGAAATTAAAATAACCTCAGCACCTAAATTAGCTGCCGCTTTGGCTATTTCAAAACCCATTTTACCACTAGAGTGATTACCTATAAACCGAACTGGGTCTATGGCTTCATAAGTTGGTCCTGCTGTGAGTAATACTTTTTTACCGTGTAATGGAAGATTCTTTAAAATATCGGTTTCCATAAAACGAACAATATCTTCAGGTTCAGCTAATCTTCCTAACCCAACTAATCCGCTAGCTAATTCTCCTGATGTTGCAGGAATCATAACATTACCATACGTTTTAAGCGTTTCAAAACTCTTAATACTCGAAGGGTGTTTGTACATATCTAAATCCATTGCTGGAGCAAAATAAACAGGACATTTTGCTGATAAGTAAGTTGCCAATAGTAAATTATCGCAAGT
The DNA here is from genome assembly GCA_937959395.1 of uncultured Flavobacteriaceae bacterium. Classification (GTDB taxonomy): domain Bacteria; phylum Bacteroidota; class Bacteroidia; order Flavobacteriales; family Flavobacteriaceae; genus JAHDGB01. The sequence goes on from CALGLR010000035.1 coordinate 42,133, forward strand.
TCCGTTAGCCATTTTAGATAATGTATTTGCTGTAGCTGGAGCTATAATAAAATAGTTAGCCCATAAACCGAGTTCTACATGGTTATTCCATATAGCATTCTCGTCTTCTTCATTATAAAAAGTAGAATGAACTGGGTTTTTTGAAAGTGTAGAAAGTGTAAGAGGTGTTACAAAATCTTTAGAAGCAGGTGTCATAACAACTTTTACGTTTGCACCTGCTTTTATGAATGCTCTTACTAAAAATGCTGTTTTATAAGCAGCTATACCAGCACTAATGCCTAAGAGTACATTTTTACCGCTTAATACAGACATATAGTTATAGTGTATATTATTTATTCTCTTCTTCTGTTCTTCTATGGTAAATTTTACTATCTAACCATTCTTGAACTGCTAAAGCATGAGGTTTAGGTAACTTTTCATAAAATTTAGAAACTTCAATCTGCTCCTTATTTTCAAAAATCTCTTCTAAACTATCATTGTAAGTTGCAAATTCTTCTAACTTTTCAATAAGTTCTTTTTTAATTTCTGAATTGATTTGTTCTGCTCTTCTAGAAATAATAGAAATCGCTTCATAAATATTTCCAGTTTCTGCATCAACCTGATTTCTATTATAAGTAGTCGTACTTAAAGGCGCATCAATCTTTTTTAAATCCATAGTATATTAACTTTTTGTACTGTATTGTTCTAATTGTTTTTCTATATCCTTTGATAAATCATCCGAATCTTTTAAAAATTCAGAGTCTGGATACGCTTTTTTAAAAGCATTAAAATAAGACTTAGCCGTTTCAAGACGTTCTTTCTTTTTTCGTTCAACACTTTTTGTTCCTAATAAATGAGCCGAATTATATCTGTAATATAATGCTTCTTCTCTAAAAGAAGACCCAGGAAAGTCTATTATAAAATTATCGAAAGAAGAAATTGATGCCTGATAATCTCCTATAGTATTATATTGTTTGGCTGTACTAAACGCTTTCTTTTCTAATTTAGTCTGTAATTCCTTAACCAAAGCGTTAGCTTGTTCTAAATATTCAGAATCTGGATAAACATTAATAAACGTTTGCAACTTAGCTAACGCATCATTTGTTTCGGTTTGATCTTTAGAGTATACTCTAGATAAGAATGAATAACTTTCTGCACTTTTAAATAGCGCTTCTTCTACTTTTTCACTTTTAGGATAAGATGTCGCAAAACGATCAAACTGATAACCCGCTACATAATGGTCTTCCATTTTATAAAATGTATTAGCATATAAATACATTAGTTTTTCTGCTTGTGGTTTCCCTCTATAATTAGGTACTATTTGAACAAATAATTTATTTGCTTTAGAGAACTTCCCTTCATTATATAACGCCTCTCCTAGTTTAAACTTTGTAGAAATATCTTCAGATTTCAAAGCCTTTTGATATTCATTACAAGCGCTTAAACTTATAAATAATAATAAAATGTAAAAAATGTTCTTCATAATTTTTAACAAGATGCAAAAATAAGTTATTAAAATGGATTTTAAAAATATAATTTATCGCTAAAATAAGCCTTACAACATGGTATACATTAGAGATTTGGTATTCTTTAACTTTTTATTTGTTCTATTTTATCAAAAAGATCATAATCTAATACCATCTTACCGTCATTATCATAAAAGTAAGCTGGTATAAATTTGCAATCTACTTTTAGTTCTTTTAGCTCATAAGAATGCATTTGATGCACTTCTTGACTAAACGATTCATCATAATAACTCACCATTGATAAAAGTTCTCCGTTTAGATTAGCTAACTCTTCTTTATCAATCTCAAACAAAGGGCTTTCTTCTGTTATTTCATGAACCACTGTCCATGTGGTTGGCAAATAAGTTATTGTGTCCCTTTCTAAATTAAGTGTAAAAAAAGATCGTGTATAATCACCAGCATTATTAAGCTTATTAAGTGACAGTGTTACAGAGATCTTAGGTTTAATCATCACTGTAGATCGATTATTAACCAACCTAAACATAATGGCTTTTGTATGATTAAAATCTCTTAAAACAATGTTTTTACTAAATCTTATAGATGCTTTCGGTTTTGAAAACCGCCCATAAATTAAACCTGTTAAAAAAGAAAACATTACTAAACCAAGAAAAGCTTCAAAAGAAGAAACAATTCCACTCCAAACACTATTTGGAGCCATAGCTCCATAACCCAATGTTGTTAATGTTTGCGATGAGAAAAAAAACGCATTCAAAAAATCATTAAACAAACTATTTGAGACGGAAGTAATTTCTTCCACCCCAATTAATAAATAGATTAAAGCAAATAATGTATTTATAGTTAAAAAACCAATGGCTGCAAGGCTAAAAAAAGAAAGCCAAGAACTATTTAGCAAATAATGATAGGTTTCTAAAAATTTCTTAGAACTATTAATACGTTTAATATTAAAAGTACCATCATTATTAACCATTCTTGTGGCATCTTTATTAGAGGACGCTCCAAAACCAGGGTCTTTAATTTTTCTTGCCAAATTATATCGTTGCTACAATTCTTTTAATTTTATTTTTTAATTCTTGAGTTGCTTCCACTAAAGGCAGTCTAACCGTATCTTCACATAAGTTTAAAGCTTCCAATACCGCTTTTATTCCTGCTGGATTGTTTTCAGAAAAAATTAAACCAATAGACTCCATAACCTTATAGTATATCTCGTAGGCCTCTTTGCTTTTCCCTTCTAGTCCTAAACTAATCATTTTTGAAAATTGCTTAGGAAGACCTTGGCCTATAACCGAAATAACTCCTGCTCCACCTGCTAAAACAACCCCTAACGCTAAATCGTCATCTCCAGATATAATTAAAAAATCGTCTGGCTTGTCTCTTAATAGCTTCATGTATTGTCCCATATTATTTCCCGCTTCCTTTACGGCAACAATATTTTCAAAATCATTAGCTAATCTTATCGTTGTTTCTGGCAACATATTAGACGCTGTTCGACCTGGTACATTATATAAAATTATAGGAACTGGACTTGCCGCAGATATAGCTTTAAAATGCTGATATATTCCTTCTTGAGTTGGCTTACTATATGCTGGCGAAACTGATAATATTCCAGAAAACTCAGAAAGATCAGTGCTTTTAATTTCATCTATTACTGCCTGTGTATTATTCCCCCCTATTCCTAAAACTAGAGGTAAACGCCCTTTATTAGCTGCACTAATTGTTTTAATAATCTCTTGTTTCTCAGTTTTAGAAACAGTAACACTTTCGCCTGTTGTTCCACTAATTACAATATAATTTATACCGTTATCTATAGTATAGTTTACGATAGCTGCTAAGGCTTCATGATCGACACTTAAGTCTGATTTAAAAGGTGTTACAATAGCAATACCTGTGCCTAAAAAAGGTGCATTCATTTTTAAAATTTGTTAAGTATTTTTAAATATTTGATAAGTTCGTTAGTAAAGGTTTTAATGTCTTTAATATCTGTTTTTATTATTAAATCATTAAAACGTTCGTCCGTTTGCAAAACTCCAACTTTTAATTTTGCATTAGACGCAGCAGTAATAAGCTTTAACTCTGTATTCTCTTTTGTGTAGTAACTTATTAATAAATCAAAATCGGCATCAATAAATTGTTTCAAATCTTGGTTTTTAATGACATCTTTCCAACCAAAATCTTTAGGGTTATATATAGCATCCCACATTCCACTCTCACTATTTACATCTTCAGTAAAAGCTATAATATTAATTTTATTTGATTTAATTTCTATATCTGAAGCCAGTACTTTGAATCGATCGAAATCATCTTTTTCATCAAAACTAAAAACCACACCTAAGCTTTGAACTTTTCCTTTAGAGGAATGCACAACACGATTTTTGAGCCTTTTCTCAATATACTTTTTATTAGATTTTTCTTTAAACCCTTTTAAAATCATTTATCTTTACAATCTTTCGCACAAAAGTAGCAAAACAACTTATATTTGTTTGCTTAAATATTCAGGTTTAACAATGAATTTCAAATTATTTGCATTTATTTTCACTTTACTAAGTTTTTTTAGCTGTAAACAAGACTCTTACCAGCTTACAAAAATAGAAGGAAAACAATTATCTATTTCAGATAAAATCCCTGTTGATTCTGTTATAGAAAACTTTATTAAACCTTATCGGGAGCATGTAAACATAGATATGGACAGCGTTTTAGCCTATGCACCTGAAACCTATTCGAAAAAAGATGGACTATACAATACAGCTTTAGGAAACTTAATGGCCGATATTGTTTTTAAACAATCTAATCCTGTTTTTAATAAAAGAACAAAAAAAAACATTGATGCCGTTTTATTAAATCATGGAGGCATACGATCTATTATTTCTAAAGGAAAAATCACAACTAGGACTGCTTACGAAATTATGCCTTTCGAAAACAGTATTGTTGTAGTTGCACTTAAAGGGAACCAAGTTATAGACATGGTTACTTTTTTAAGCAAAGCGAAAACAGCGCACCCAATAAATGGGATACGTCTAGTTTTAGACAAAAACAACAAAATAGAAACCGCTCTAATTGGAAACAAACCCATAGAAGCGTCTAAAACATATTACATTGCAACTAATGATTATTTATATAATGGCGGTGATAAAATGAATTTCTTCAAACCTAATGATAGCGTCTACAAACTAAATTATAAAATTAGGAATGCCATGATTGATTTTTTCAAAAAAACTGATACTATTAGACCAAAAAGAGATAATCGTTTTATACAATTAAATTAAGATGAAAAGACGTCAATTTATTCAAAAAACATCTGCGGCTCTAACTCTAGCTACTGTTGCTAATTTTGGATTGCAATCATTTTCAACTGTTTCGAAAACAAAACACATTACTATACTTCACACCAATGATGTTCATAGCCATATTGATGCATTTGCTTCTAACGCAGCAAAAAACGCAAATCTTGGAGGTATAGCTAGACGCGCTACACTTATAGATCAAATAAGAAAAGAAAACCCTAATACATTATTATTAGATGCTGGTGACATTTTTCAAGGCACACCTTATTTTAATTATTATGGTGGTGAATTAGAGTTTAAGTTAATGAGTAAATTAAAATATGATGCCGCGACTATTGGCAATCATGATTTTGACAATGGCATTGATGGTTTATATGCACAGTTACCTCATGCTAACTTTAGTTTTCTATCTGCAAATTACAATTTTGAAAACACCATTTTAAACACTCACGTTAAGCCTTACAAAGTATTCATAAAAGACGGATTAAAAATAGGCGTTTTTGGAATTGGCATTAGATTAGAAGGTCTTGTAAACTACGAACTTTATAAAGAAACCCAATATCTTGACCCTATAGAGATTACTCAAGATATGACTAGAATACTTAAAACAGAAGAGAAATGCGATCTCATTATTTGTTTATCTCATTTAGGATATTATTATAAAAATTCAAAAAAAATTAGTGATATAAAACTAGCTGAAGCCACAAAGGATATTGATTTAATAATTGGAGGACACACGCATACTTTCCTACCCAAACCAACAGTTGTTAAAAATAGTGATGAAAAAAATGTATTGGTAAACCAAGTAGGATGTTATGGAATTAATCTAGGGAGAATTGATTTCTTTTTAGATAATAATAAAGATAAAACAACAAATGGCACTTCTATAATCGTATAGCAAAATCTTGCATTGCTGCCTTTTGTTTCTCCACTTCTAATAATCTTTTTTTCTCCAATTCTAAATCTTCGGCTACCAATTGCTTTTGATAGATAAAGCTGAACATAAAATACAATCCTAGAGTTGTTAATATTACATCCCCTATTTCAAAAATTATACTGGACATAAAAAAATGATTCAAAGTGTATTGCGTATCAGAAAAAATAAAACTTAATGCCATAGCTGTAAACAAAAAAGATTCTTTTAACCCATCTTGATTAAAAGCTGCAAATGATGTAAAACCTAAAATAATAGATATAAAACAGTACACATAAATTATATATTCTTGTAAGACTTCATTTATATTACCAATAATTATATTAACAAACACTACTGTAAGAACAATATTTATAAGCAATACAATCATTAAATAAAGATTTGTAATCTCTTTAAACTTAAATCGTTTTAACCTTAAAAGGCTATAGTAAATTAATCCAAAATAAGCGAACAATAAAAGAAACTGAGGTAAATATTTAAAAAATTGATTAACTATATATAAATTAGATTCATTAAATGCATTAGCAAATGAAGAAGCAAAAAAGAAAAACACAACAACTTTAAAGAAAGTAGAAATTTTCACTTTGAGGTAGTAAAAAAAATAAACAAAAAGAGCAACAACTATAAAGCTATCTGTTAAAGTAGCTATAAAATTAGATTGATTTAGTTTTCCAAAAAAACTTATACCAACCAACACTAATAGCAATACAAATAAAACCTCTTGCTTTGTTGTTTTTATTAATTTCATGATTTATAATTACGATACAAAGACCAACTCTTTATTAGAACTCTTTTTATCCTTTTTTACTTCAATTATATATTGAAACATAAAATATAGTCCAATACCATTTAAAACCTTAGCCATTAAATTAAACGAAAATTCTGGCAAATAATAAGTGTTTATATAATACATAACCTCAGAAAACATAAAACTAAAAGCTACAAAAAGAAAAAGTATAGATTCTTTTTTTCCTTCTTCTATAAAAGTAGCAAAAGACACAAATCCTAATATAAGCAATACACAAAATTTAACCACAAAAAACACAATTTCAAACTGATCAATCATATTGCCTTTTAACGCGTTAAAAAGCACTACAACAAAACCAATATTTACCAAAAACACCAGTATTAAGCAAAACCCCATAACACTTCTATAATTAAATGTTTTAAAATTTTTAATTGCTATGCTTACAAGTCCGATCATTCCTAAAAGCAAAGAAATAGCATATAATCGATTACACATAAAACCATCATTAAAAGCAGCAAAAAAGCTACTTAAAAAGAATAGTAACACTATTAACTTATGAAGCAAAGAGAACTTAGCTCCTTTTATCATACTGTACAACAGAAATATAGGTATTAGAATTATGTTTGCCATTTTTACTGTAAAATTAATAGATCCATATTGAGTTAAAAGACTAAAAAAAGCAAGCAAAATCAATGCGCTAACAAACATAATTTGTGGCATACTATTTAACTTGTGTAATTTATTCTTTAATGTTTTCATGAATATTTTCCTTTTTACAAATTTTAATTATTAAGCATCTTTAACATCTACGGTAGAAAAAAAACCTTTTTCTTTATTTATAGATTTTGACATCGATTTTGATTTGTTTCCATATGCAACATATACGACAAGCATTAAAAAGCCTACAGATAGCAATACGGTATAAACCAAATCTAGCAATCCTTCTCTAGCCATAAAATAATAAGCTGTTTGCACCAATTCTGAAAACACGATACATAAACACGCTATAAATAACAGAAGTGATTTTCTAGTATCATGATATAAATAACTTAAAAGAGAAAAAATTAAGACTAAAATTATCGCTAAATTATAAACTGTGGCCAATACATATTCCATCATTGGCATAGAAGCCAATCCATGGTGCTTTAGCATATTATCTAAAGCATAGATTAAATAAAAGCCAAAAAATATTAGAACAATGGAATGTAAAGAAAAGCGCTTAAATAACAATTTTAAATTTATTTTAGAAACAATAAAATAAAGCAATCCGAAATATGATATTATATAAGACAATGTTCCTAAATATATTATAGTCATTCCAAATTTCTTGAGCAATCCATAATTAATCGCTAAAAACAATAATACTTCTGCAACCAAAAAAAATAATAGAAAAACGATAAAAAATAAATTTTTATCTTTTATTTTAATGATATAGTACGTTAGCGACAGCGGAAAAATTAATACCCTTGCATAATCACCAAAAATACCAATATCTATTGTTGCACTAATTAGAAAAATAACACACAACAGCGCTATTATACCTAATAACAATCCCTCTTTTAAATGTTTCATAAAAGTGTTAATTACATTTACACAATACAAATATACACATTTTATACAATTAAACGAATAAAAATGCTTTTAATCGATAAAATACATGTATATTAAATATAATATCCTATGTGATTTCACAAACAATACACATTACAGAGAGATATAACTTAACAAAAGTTAAATAATTAAGATTTAAAAAGAAAAAACGCTCTAAGAGCACTATAGCATAGTAAGTAGACTAATCGTCTAATAAATCGATCTCTCTTCGAAGACCGCTACCTTTATTTTTATACAAAATAAACATTAAGATAAAGAAATACCCCATAACCAAAAATATTGAATACATCTTATTTAACACTTCTAGTTTTTCTATATAATAGTAAGCCACCTGTACCAATTCTGAGAAAACAATAAACATACAAGCTAAAAAAAGTAAAAGCGATTTTTTAGTGTCACGATATAGATAATACACAAAAGAAGTAATTAACACTAGAATAAACAATGTATTATATAAAATATCATACATCCAATAGACTAAATTAAAACCTCTTGTTTCCGGCCACAGCATCGAATATATAGAAATAAACAAGTAAGCTCCAAATGACAATAAAATAATTAAATGTATACGAAAACGCTTAATCACAGGTTTAAAATTCATCTTTTTAAATAAAAAGACAAGCAAACTTAAATATGCCAAGCAATAAAAAGGAGTACCCGCATAATAAGCAAAGAACGGATATTTTTCCAAAGTAAAAAAAGCACATTCAGCTAAAGCATAAAAAATTAAAAATAAAGCAAAATACAATTTATCCTTCCTATTACCAACAATAAAAAAAGCGACTAATAACAATGGAAAAATTAAAACCCGAAGATAAGTAACCAACTTAGCATATGACATTAATGAGCCATAAACAAAACCAATTACTATTATTAAAAATAGCGTAAGAACAGTACCTTGTATGTATTTTTTATCTTTCACTAAACTATTAAGCATTTATTAAATTTACTTCTAGATCTATTGATCTTGTTTTATCTCCATAATTAAAATAGAAGAATAAGAAACAAAACCCTACAGTTAACAAAAAAGAATAAAGTACGTTAAACAATGACCTTATCTCTACCACATATGCAACTTGAACCAACTCTGACAAAACAATACACAAACAAGCCAAAAAAAGAATTAAAGCCTTTTTTATGTCATGATATAAATAATTTATTAAAGAAAAGACAAGCACTAAAATGAATAACACATTATACACACTATATAACACATAATCAACAAGTTTATTATCACTTATTTCAGATTCAGGTAATTCATCTAAAGCAAACAATAAATACCCACCAAACAAAAACAATATTATTAAATGTATAGGAAATCGTTTCAAAATTTTAGAAAACTGCATTTTAAAAAGAATAAAAGTCAACATAAACCCATAAGCAAAACTATAAGACACATTACCAACGTAATAAGATAAATCTGAATAATCTAGATAGAAAAATGTAGTTTCTGCTATTGAATAAAAAACCAAAAACAAAGCAATTAAAAGGCTCTTATTTGCCTTCCTAGTGTAATAATAAACTAACAACGAAGGCACCACGAAAGATCTAACATATTCAGAAATAGAATCATAACCAAACATGACACACCCTAAATACACCAAACAAGTGAGGAAAAATATTACTATTGTTATTTTGTTTAAATAAAGCTTCATCATTAATCAAATTTTGCGATTTGAATAAATTTTACACTAGCCAGGATTAAAAAACAAAGAAACAGAACCATAACAAAACGTTCCTTTAACAAAAGAAACACATTAAACAAATACTGCATCACAAAAAGGAGCAGAAATAAAGTTATAACCGTTGTAAAAATCGTCTTCATTGGGGCGTAGATTTAATATTTACAAAAGCAAATATACAATAAAATTACATATAATCGATAAAAATTACTTTTAATCGATAAAATCGTCGTGTTATGATATATTATCAGTAGAAGGTAAACATGATTTACTCAAATAAAACGCATTAAAGTATCCTAGGAAAGCAAAATTAATAAGATAGAAAGCTATTTAAAAATTAATTTAAAGCAGAATAATTTTATAATGACTTTATTTCTAATTCGGTTTTCATTCCCTCCGAAGAAGATATAGATTTTGTGTTTTTATCATGGTTTACATAAAGAAAAACAAACAAAAATCCTGAAAACAAAAATAAAGAACATATAACATTAACTATATCGTGTTGTTTCAAAAAATAATACGCGAGTTGAGTAAATTCAAAAAAAACGATAAACAAACAAGCGATAAACAAAAGTAAGGCCTTTGTAATATCATGATACAAATAGTTCAAAAATGACACAATTAGAACTTTAATAATCAAAATGTTATATAAATTTTCAAGAAAAAAATCTAGCAATGGCAACTCTCCAAAATTCTCATTAATTATATTATTCAATATATAAAAAGTATAACTACCAAACAATAATAGTATTATTAAATGCGGCGTAAATCTTTTAAATAATTCTTTCATATTAATTTTCAAAAACATAAAAGCCAACAAACTTGAATAGGAAATAATATAACAAACTAAAGAAAATATATTAGCAAATTCTCGAAATTCTATGTAATAAAACACTGTAGTCTCTGCAAGCATATAACCCAAAAGAAACAAGAGAAATAAGGGATTAGTCTTTTTTCCTCTAAAAAGATAGTACGTACATAATACCAAAAAAGAGAACGCTCTAGAATATTTTGTATAGTCAGATTTAAATAGGATTCCAGATACCAAATATCCTAAACCCAGAAGGAGTAATATTACCGCTATTATTCGTTTATTTGTTATCATGTCACTATTATTAAAAAATGGCCCAAAAAGCCAATTAACAAAATCAATAGTTATTTAAGATAAAAAGCATAATCGCATAATCGCATAATCGCATAATCGCATAATCGCATAATGGAATAATCGCATAATGGAATAATCGCATAATGGAATAATCGCATAATGGAATAATTAAAATCTGAAAACGTTTTATAAACAATAACTTCATTTAAAAACCCAATAAGACTAAAATTAGTTCTTTAATAACTAATCTATCTATTTATGCTTAAAACAATCTTGCACAAATTAATACACATTACAAATGTAACAAAAAAATGTATTTAAACAAACAAAAAACACACTTTATCGTTATAAATTGAATTTTTTGTAAGAAAAAACTTTAATTTTATTTTAAAATATCTAAAAAATCATCTTCAGAAAGCAAAGAAACTCCTAACTTATCTGCTTTTTCTTTTTTACTAGGCCCCATCTTGTCCCCAGCAATAACAAAACTGGTTTTTGCAGATATAGAAGAAGACACTTTCCCTCCATTATCTTCTATCATTTTTTTTAATTCTGTTCTAGACACTTTTTCAAACACGCCAGAAACCACAAAAACCTGACCTTTAAGCTTATCTGTTTGATTAGCAAGTTTTTCGGCCGAAATCTCTAACTGCACTCCAAATTCTTTTAACCTCTTAATGGTTTCTATATTTTCTTCAGAAGAAAAGAAATCAACAACACTCTCTGCAATCCTTACTCCTATTTCATCGACTTTCTCCAAGTCTTCAGCAGAAGCCATCATAAGTGCATTAATATTTTTATAGTGCTTTGCTAATTTTTTAGCTACCGTTTCCCCAACAAAACGTATACCTACAGCAAACAATACGCGTTCAAATGCTATTTTTTTTGAAGCTTCAACACCTGCTATTAAATTTTCAGCACTTTTCTCAGCCATTCGTTCTAGCGGCATAACCTGATCTTTTGTCAACCTATACAAATCGGCATAATTACTAACCAACCCCGAATCTACAAGAAGTGAAACGGTCTCTCCTCCCAATCCCTCAATATCCATAGCTTTTCTTGAAATGTAGTGCTGAACACGACCAACAATTTGAGGATTGCAACCATTATAGTTAGGACAATAATGCTTCGCCTCCCCTTCTATGCGAACTAAAGCTGTTTCACATTCAGGACAATGCTTAATGTATTCTGTTTTTTGAGAATCTAGAGGACGCTGAGACAAATTTACCGCAATAATTTTAGGAATAATCTCCCCTCCTTTTTCAACAAAAACAGTATCATTTATTCTAATATCTAATTTTTCAATTTGATCTGCATTATGCAAAGATGCACGTTTTACAGTGGTTCCTGCTAATTCTACAGGCTCTAAATTTGCAACTGGAGTTATAGCCCCTGTACGACCTACCTGATAAGATATTGTATTTAACTTAGTAGACACTTGTTCTGCCTTAAACTTATAAGCCATAGCCCAACGCGGCGCCTTAGAAGTAAATCCTAACTCGTCTTGATGAAACAAGTTATTAACTTTAATCACAACACCATCGGTTTCATAAGGCAAATCATGTCTTGCTTTATCCCAATAATTAACAAATTCGAAAACTGCATCGATAGAATTCACCAATTTGGCAGCCTTTGGTACTTTAAAACCCATTTTTCTTGCCAACTCCAAACTTTCAAACTGAGAGTTAACCCCTAAATTATTTCCTGTTAAATTATAAAGTAAACATTCTAATGGCCGCTTAGCGACTTCAGAACTATCTTGTAATTTCAAACTTCCTGATGCTGTATTTCTAGGATTACGATACGCTTCTTCCCCATTTGCTAGACGCTCTTCATTCATTTTATTAAATCCATCTATAGGCAATACAATCTCTCCTCTTATATCAAATTTTAGAGGATACTCACCTTTTAGCTGTAAAGGAACAGATTTTATAGTCTTTATATTTGCAGTCACCTCATCTCCCTGAACCCCATCACCTCTAGTTACAGCTCTAAGCAACTTTCCATTCTCATAGGTTAAACTTATTGATGCGCCATCATATTTAAGTTCGCAAACGTATTCTACTTCTCCATCTATTAATTTTTTGATTCTCGTTTCCCAATCTTTCAAATCTTCTAATGAATATGAATTATCTAAGGAGTACATTCTTTGCGCATGCACAACGGTATTGAAATTTTTAGTAACCGCACCTCCCACTCTGAGTGTTGGCGAGTTTTCATCAAAATATTCAGGATGTTTTTCTTCTAATTCCTGAAGCGTCTTTAATTTAACATCAAATTCATAATCGTTAATTATAGCATTATCTAATACATAATAATTATAATTATGTTCACGAAGTTCGTCTCGTAAATCTTGTATTTGTTTTTTTACACTCATCTCTATAATCTATCCCTATTCAACCATTTTGGAACCGGCAACGGCTTAAAATTATTCATTTTATCTAAAAGCACCTCTATATCATCATTAACAATAATAGCATCTAGGTTTTCTTTTTTTAGAAAACCACAATCCACCATTGTTTTACATTGCAGTATTAAAGCATCATAATACCCGTTTGTATTAAGAATACCTATTGGTTTAGAATGTAATCCTAATTGGCCCCATGTTGCTATTTCAAAAAACTCATCCAAAGTACCAAAACCGCCTGGTATAATCATAAACCCTTCTGAACGATCATACATTAATTCTTTTCTTTCATGCATGGTCTTAGTTATGATAAGTTCAGACAACCCAGAACTAAACACTTCCTTTGTTTTTAAAAACTCCGGAATCACCCCTATAACCTTACCATTATTATCCAAAACCGCTTTAGAAACCTCTCCCATAATTCCAATTTTAGCCGCTCCATAAACTAAAACAATTTCTTTTTCGGCAAATAACTTTCCTAACCTATAGGCTTCAGCTATAATTTGTTTATCATTTCCTAAACTTGCCCCACAAAATACTGCTATACTTTTCATTTTATTTCCGCGAAAGCGGTAATTTTTTAAATTTTATTTTCTATTCTTCTTCCTTTTAATAGTCTATCTTTTCCAAAAATATCTTTTTTCAATTCTACATCTATAAAATTACGATCTTCCATAAGCTTCAATGTTTCCTTTCCTAAATACTCATTAATTTCAAAAAACAATTCACCACCATTACATAGCTTCTCTTCTGCAAATTCTGTTATTTTTTTATAAAAAAGTAAAGGGTTTTCATTCTCAACAAACAATGCTAAGTGCGGCTCATTATTTAATACATTAGCCTGCATTTCAACCTTTTCTCTATTTCTAACATATGGCGGATTAGAAACAATCACATCAAATTCTAAATTATTAAATTCTAAATACCTTTTTTCAGACTCCAATATATCTGTTTCAACAAAATTGATACTTACATTATTCAATTCGGCATTTTGTTTTGCTACTGTCAATGCTTTGGAAGAAACATCTAAAGCATAAACTCGAGCATTAGGCACATTTTTAGCTAATGAAATTGCAATGCAACCACTTCCTGTTCCTATATCTAAAATAGTTATAGCTTTATTTTTTTCTTTTATTTTTTCAAGGTTTTGAATTCTATTCTCCAAACTAGCAATAACCCATTCTACCAATTCTTCGGTTTCTGGCCTAGGTATTAATGTATTTTCATTAACCTTAAAAGGCAAACCATAAAACTCAGTTTCTCCTAATATGTATTGAATAGGTTTTTCAGCTTTCAAATGTTTTAACGCTTCAAAAAAAACAACTTGCTCTTCTTTAGTAATAGACATATTTGGCTCTAAGGCTAATTGCAAACGGGTAATTTTATAATAATGCTCAATTATTAACACAAAAAAACTAGATACCTCTTCTTTCCCATAAAGTACATCTAAATCATTATGGAGTAAACTTTCTAAATCCTTAAGAGTCATAAATTTTAATAGTTAACTTTTTGTATCGATAATTTAAAATTATAATTCCTTAATCATCCATATCCCACAAGAATAGTGTCCTGTTTCACCTAATGCTCCTTCTAAATGCTTAAACCCAAAAGATTCATACATATTAATCGCTTCTTTAAGCTGGGAAGCACTTTCTAAATAACATTTCTTATAACCTAAACTTTCAGCCTCATCCAAACATTTCTGAAATAGTTTTCTCCCATAACCTTTACCACGAACAATTGGAGAGAAATACATTTTTTGAAGCTCACATACTTTATCATCCTCAAAATTATTTAATTGTTTAATTCCAGCCCCTCCTTGAACTATTCCGTCTTGAACAACCACAAAATAAACCTCATTTTCTTTCTGGTAAGACTCATACATCCTTGGAGTTTCATTATCCTCATAGGCCGTCCCAACCATAGGTAGTTTATACTCAGGAAATACGGCACGTATTACACGTTCTAATTGCTCATTGTCTTGAGGTTCAATTTCTCTAATATTTATAGTACTTTTACTCACTTTATTATATTATTTTTATAACTATAATTTCTTATGAAGATACAGCAAATCTAAAAAAAAATTTATGCATAAATTAATAATCTTATCAACACTAATACTTAGTTTTTTTAGTTGCTCTGTAAAAGAAAAACCAGAATTTTTAAAAGTAGAAAACATTAAAATCAAAGAGTCTAGCGATGAGTTCATTACCTTAACTGCAAACGCTTATTTTAAAAACCCTAATATTGTTGGTGGCAAATTGGCAACCGAAGGCATTTCTATTTTTGTTAATGATGTATTAATGGCACAAGTTGCTTCTGAAGAATTCAAAGTTCCTGCCAAGAAAGAATTTAGCGTGCCTCTTGAAGCAAAAATACCTACCGATCGCATATTGGACAAAAAAAACTTAGGCGGCTTATTAAATAGTCTACTTAAGCGCAAAATAAAAGTACAGTACAAAGGGATTATAAATTATAAAGTTTTAGGATTTTCTGACACCTATGATGTAGATCGAACTGAAGAAGTAAAAATTAAACTCTAAACATTGAAAAACCATGAAATCTACATAAGACGCTGTATCGCTATTGCAAAAAATGCATTAGGATCCGCGAGACCAAACCCAATGGTTGGTAGTGTAATTGTACATAATAATAGTATTATTGGAGAAGGCTATACAAGCCCTTATGGTCAAAGCCACGCAGAAGTAAACGCAATAAAATCTGTTAAAAACAAAAAATTATTAAACGAATCCACTCTTTACGTTACTTTAGAACCTTGCTCTCATTACGGAAAAACCCCTCCATGTAGCGATCTTATAATTAAAAAGGGAATACCAAATGTTGTTATTGGCACAATTGATACCCATAGCAAAGTTTCTGGAAAAGGTATAGAAAAACTAAAAACTGCTGGTATAAATGTAATTACTGGTGTTTTAGAGAATGAATGCAAACAGCATCATAAACGTTTTTTTGCGTTTCATAATAAGCAACGACCATACATTATATTAAAATGGGCAGAAACAGCTAATGGATTCATAGCTCCCGAAACTAAAAAAGACAAAAAACCAGTATGGATTACGAATAACATATCAAGACAACTGGTACATAAATGGAGAACCGAAGAACAAGCCATTCTAGTTGGCACAAATACAGCACTACAAGACAACCCAAGCCTAACCGCAAGAGATTGGACAGGAAACAATCCCATTCGTATTGTATTAGATAAAGACAATAAATTATCCAAATCGCTTTCTATTTTTAATACTAAAGCAGAAACCATTGTTATATCTGCCATACTTGAAAATGATTCTAAAATAGATTTTACATCTTCAGACACTATAGCAAAGCAAATTTGTAATATTCTGCATAATAAAAACATAAACTCGGTTATTATTGAAGGTGGGGCAAAAACACTACAAACTTTCATAAATGAAGGATTGTGGGACGAAGCCAGAGTGTTTAAAGGAAAAGCACATTTTAATAAAGGCGTGAAAGCTCCAGAATTCTCAGGAACACTAGTTTCAGAAGAAACTATTTTTGAGGATACTCTTTCTATATATACTAACAATAATTAAAAATCTCGATAACTAATCGAGGAATACTATGATTAAAACTTTAATATTCGATTTTGGAGATGTTTTTATAAACCTAGACAAAGAAGGCGCTATGGAAAATGCGCTAAACCTGTTTGAAACTGAAACGCTTTCAGAAGAGATACTTGCCATGAACAATCTATACGAACAAGGACTTCTTTCTACAGAAGAGTTTATTGATTTCTATCTTGATAACTTTCCTAAACTCGAAAAAGAAGATATTATAGAAGCATGGAATTACATATTGCTTGATTTCCCTAAAAAAAGACTTGATTTTATTAAAAAACTATCTAATAACAAAGCTTACAAATTAATACTATTAAGTAACACCAATGAGCTACATATTAATTGGATTAAAGAAAACATTTCTTTTTACGAAGAATTTAAAAATTGTTTTGACGTCTTTTACCTCTCACATGAAATACAATTAAGAAAACCAGAACCTAACATTTTTGAATTTGTACTTAAAGAAAACAACTTAAAGGTTAAAGAATGCTTATTTATAGATGATACTAAAGAAAATATAGATACCGCCTCAGAATTAGGCATTCATACATGGAATAACAATCCTAAAATAGAAGATATAACAGATTTATTCACCATAAAAAAAGATCTGTTTTGATAAACCTCATACTAAGTGTATTTTTCTCCAGTTCTCTTTATGTCATTTTTAAATATTTTGAGAAGTATAAAATTAACACACTTCAAGCCATAATAACTAATTATGTTATCGCTTGCACTTGCGGAGTTTTATTTTACAAAGGCAAAGTAGATGTTACAACTATTCATGAGCAACCCTGGTTTATTGGTGCCATTATTTTAGGATTTTTATTTATAGCCATTTTTAACCTCATGGCATTAACTTCACAGAAAAACGGACTTTCTGTAGCTTCTGTATCTGGAAAAATGGCAGTAGTTATACCCATTATATTTGCAGTTATTGTATACAAAGAGCAATTAACACTACTAAACAGCTTAGGTATTTTAATAGCCTTATTTGCCGTATACTTTACCTCTGTTAAAGAAACTACAATCGCCTTTAATAAAAAAACACTTATTTATCCTGTCTTACTATTCTTCGGTTCTGGAATTATAGATACTTTTATAAAGTATATGGAAACCAACTATGTAACCAATAGTGAAGTTCCTTTTTTCCTATCTATTGTTTTTGGTATAGCAGGACTAGCTGGGCTTGTTACATTATTAATTAAAGGAGATTTAAAAATTGAATTCAAAAATATTATTGGAGGTATCATTTTAGGGGTTCCAAATTATTTTTCTATGGCATATTTAATAAAAGCATTACAAAACGAAAACTTAAATAGCTCCACAATATTTACAATTAACAATGTAGCAATAGTTGCATTAACAACTCTTTTTGCTATTGTGTTTTTTAAAGAAAAACTAAGTAAAAAGAACTGGCTTGGTATTGTTTTAGCCATAATTAGTATATTATTTGTTGCAAACGCATAAAAATTTGAACATTACAGATACTTATAGAACTATTTTAAAAGCTCCTGAAGAAACGCTTTTTAAAGACAAAAACAGTAAGTTTTTTGGATACGCGTTTCCTATCTCGAAAGAAGAAGACGTTAAAAAACACATTGAAGTTTTAAAAAAGCAACACCATTCGGCAAGACATTGGTGTTACGCTTACCAACTAGGAACCGAAACTATTAAATATAGAGCCAATGACGATGGAGAACCAAGTAATAGTGCAGGAATGCCTATTTATGGACAGATACAATCTTACAAAATAACCAATATACTAATTGTTGTTGTACGTTACTTTGGAGGCGTTAAATTAGGCGTTGGCGGTTTAATTAATGCTTACAAGACCAGCGCCCAACTCTCATTAGAGGCTTCAAAAATAGTAGAACGCACTATAAATATTAATTACCTAATTACTTTCGACTACAAGAACATGAACAAAGTAATGCGTGTTATAAAAGAACATCAATTAAATATTATTGATCAAAAACTCGAATTAAATTGTCAAATAAAAATTTTTGTTAGAAAAAAAGATGCTGAAAAAATAAAATCAATTTTTGAATCAATTTACGAAGTATCTATTAAAATTATTTAAAATTTAATTTATCGATAAAATATTTAGGTGGTCTTGTAGGGCGATTCCTATTTATATCAACAAAAGCTAAAACTGTATTTGCAGTTGATAGAATTTCTCCCAAATCATTCGAAATTTCATATTCGAATTCTACCATTGCAGTAGGTTTTTTTTTGAGTTGAGTTTTTACTTTAATAAGATCATCATAATAAGCTGATTTTTTGAAATTTATAGATAAAGAAACTACAGGAAGTGCAATTCCTTCTTTTTCCATTTCCTTATATGAAATTCCTAACTTTCTCAACCATTCAATTCTCGCCATCTCTAAATATAATGCGTAATTCCCGTGATGCACTACTCCCATTTGATCAGTTTCACCATACCTCACTCTTATTTGTATTTCATCGAATTTCATGGGCTATATTTATTATTTTTTTGTAGTTTCGGATATCTGATTAAACATGGTGAAAAAAAACTACAAATTCAATACAAATACATTTTTTTTTTAAAAATTTTGTTCACATATTTGCCCTATAACAAAATCAAGACACCCTCATCCTTCTTTTGTTTATTTTAATCAAAAACTAGTAATAAAAATTAATCCTCTATTATAACAATGAGTAACACTGCGCAATCGGTATGGAATAACTGTCTGGAATTTATAAAGGATAACATACAACCTCAAGCATACAAAACATGGTTTGAACCCATAATCGCAGTAAAACTCACAGATAATGCATTAAGCGTACAAGTTCCAAGTAAATTTTTCTATGAATGGCTTGAAGAACATTATGTAAAAATTTTAAAAGTTGCATTACATAAAGAGTTGGGAGAAACTGCCAAATTGGTTTACATCATTAAGATGGAAAACACATATGGAAACAAGCAACCCTTTACTGAAAGGATTCCAAGCTCAAATAGATCTGGAGTAAAAGCTCAAGACGTTGATGTTCCTTTAAACAATAAAAATCCTCAATTACGTAACCCTTTTGTCATTCCTGGCATTAGAAATGTAAAAATTGAATCTCAACTAAATCCAAATTATAATTTTGATAATTTTTTAGAAGGAGATTCTAACCGTTTAGCAAGAAGTGCTGGATTAGCAGTGTCTTCTAAACCTGGTGGAACCTCTTTTAACCCTTTATTAATATTTGGAGGTGTTGGATTAGGAAAAACACATTTAGCACATGCTATAGGTGTTGATATTAAAGATAAATATCCTGAAAAAACAGTTTTATATATTTCTGCTGAAAAATTTACACAGCAATATATAGATTCTGTCAAAAAAAATAACAGAAACGATTTTATTCACTTTTATCAGTTAATAGATGTTCTTGTTATAGATGATGTACAATTTTTGTCTGGTAAATCTGGAACTCAAGACGTATTCTTCCATATATTTAATCATTTACATCAAAATGGCAAGCAAGTTATCCTAACAAGTGATAAAGCTCCAGTAGACATGCAAGATATTGAGCAACGCTTATTATCTCGATTTAAATGGGGATTATCAGCAGAATTACAAACACCAGATTTTGAAACTCGTGTTTCTATATTAAAAAATAAGCTATACAGAGATGGTGTCGAAATACCAAACGATATTATTGAGTATGTTGCCAAAAACATAAAAACCAATATACGCGAATTAGAAGGCGCTATTATTTCTCTTATTGCTCAATCTTCTTTTAATAAAAAAGAAGTAAACATTGATTTAGCGAAACAAGTGGTAGAGAAATTTGTAAAAAACACAAAACGCGAAGTTTCTATAGATTATATCCAAAAAGTAGTTTCAGATTATTTTCAAATGGATATAGACACCTTACAATCTAAAACAAGAAAACGTCATATTGTACAAGCTAGACAATTAGCTATGTTTTTTGCAAAGAAGTTTACAAAAGCTTCTTTAGCAAGCATAGGTTCACAAATAGGAAAAAGAGATCACGCAACAGTATTACACGCTTGCAAAACTGTAGATAATTTATCTTCTACAGATAAGCAATTCAGAAAATACGTTGAAGATCTAACTAAAAAACTTTCTGTATAAATTTTAAACTCCGTTTTTTTAGGAAAATAAATTATGATTAATATTCTTATGGTATGCTTAGGGAACATCTGTCGTTCTCCCTTAGCGGAAGGTATTCTTCAATCAAAGCTTCCTAAAGAAAAATTTTATGTGGATTCTGCTGGAACTGCAAATTATCATACTGGCAATAAACCAGATATAAGATCAATTGAAGTTGCTATAAGGCATGGTTTAAATATATCATCTCTTAAAGCCAGACAATTCAAAGTTTCTGATTTTGATGCCTTTGATTTTATTTATGTTATGGACAAATCTAATTTAGAAAACGTATTAAAACTTTCTAGAAATAGTAAAGATAAAACTAAGGTGAGTTTAATTCTAAATGAAATTACTCCTAACGAAAATCTAGAAGTTCCTGACCCTTACTATGGAGGCGATAATGGGTTTGAAAACGTATATAAAATGCTGGATGAAGCATGTGATAAACTAGTAAAAAAACTAAACCCCTAACTTTTACGTATATTTACCTCATACTAATCCATTTAACACCTAAAAAATAATGAAAAAACTGCTATTCCTTTCACTTGCCCTATTATTATCTATTACAAATTATTCGCAAACAGTATTCCTAGATCTGGTAGCTTCCAATTTTTCTAATATTACTGAAATTGTAAACGCAGGAGATGATCGCCTTTTTGTTACTGAACAAGCTGGTAGAATACGAATTTTAAATACAGATGGTAGTAAATCCACTTTTCTTGATATTAGAAGCTTAGTTGGTTCTGGCGGTGAGCGTGGTTTATTAGGACTTGCTTTCGCTCCAGATTATGACACTACAGGTCGATTTTATGTAAACTACACAGACCGGTCAAGTAACCCTCAACATACCGTAATTGCAAGATATACTGTGAGTTCTAATCCAGACGTAGCAAATACTAATGAAACCATTTTATTAAGAATTGAACAACCATTCTCTAATCATAACGGTGGTAAAATATTATTTGGTCCAGATGACAACCTGTACATAGGCATGGGAGACGGTGGCTCTGGTGGAGACCCTCGAAATAACTCTCAAGATCCAGACGAATTATTAGGTAAATTATTGAGAATAGATGTAAGTGGAGCAACTTACACCAACCCACCTGGAAACCCATATTTATCTGGAGGAGGTCAACCAGAAATTTATGCTATTGGTTTAAGAAACCCTTGGAGAATGTCTTTTGACAGTGTAACCAATGATTTATGGATTGCTGATGTTGGACAAAATGCATGGGATGAAGTTAATGTTGTAGATTCTTCTACTCCTGGTTTAAACTATGGTTGGAGATGCTACGAAGGATTAAGTCCTTTTAACAATGGAGGAAGTTGTCCGCCATTCGCAAACACAGTAGAGCCCGTTACTCAATACAGTATCTCTGGTGGTAGTAGTAGATGTTCTATAACTGGTGGCTATGTGTATAGAGGTTCTACTTATCCTAGTTTCGTAGGAAAATATTTCTACGGGGATTTTTGTAGTCAAGAAATAGGGATTTTAACCAATAATAGTGGTAATTGGACTGCTGAATATCAAACACCTAATAATGCTGATGGCTGGAGAACATTTGGAGAAGATAATAATGGTGAACTCTATGTAACTGGTGGCTCTAGGATATATCAACTTACAGATCCTAATTTAAGTGCTTCAGAATTTTCTGAACACAATTTTAAGTTATACCCTAATCCTGCAGACAACTCTGTAAATATTGATTTTGGATTAAAATATAGCAAAATAAATAATGTAAGTATACTTAATATACAAGGTCAAAGAGTGATTAATACACCAACTAAATCTCAACAAAAAATAACTATTTCTACTGAATCTTTAGTTAGCGGAATATATCTTATAGAATTATCTTCTAACGAAGGTTTTAAAAGTGTAGAAAAATTGGTAATTAAATAAATGACTAATACATTCGGAAAACTTTATCTTATTCCAACCACCTTAGGAGAAACCAATCCTTTAAATGTTTTACCGAATACAGTAAAAGAAAAAATTGAACAAATAAATATTTTCATTGTAGAAAATGAAAAAACAGCTAGGCGCTTTATTAAAAATATTGCGCCTAGTAAAGTTCAATCCCATTTAAAATTATTTCCTTTAAATAAATTTACAGACATTAACGAGCTACCTTCTTATCTTTCCCCTTGCAAGGAAGGCGTAAATGTTGGTTTAATATCTGAAGCTGGTTGCCCAGGTGTTGCAGATCCTGGTGCTGAAGTCGTAAAAATTGCACATCAAGAAAATATTAAAGTAGTACCCTTAGTTGGGCCTTCTTCTATTTTACTAGCAATGATGAGCTC
Organism: uncultured Flavobacteriaceae bacterium; assembly: GCA_937959395.1. GTDB lineage: Bacteria > Bacteroidota > Bacteroidia > Flavobacteriales > Flavobacteriaceae > JAHDGB01. The sequence goes on from CALGLR010000035.1 coordinate 65,385, forward strand.
TGGAATGAATGGTCAAAGCTTTGCTTTTAATGGTTATTTACCAATAGATAAACAAGAACGTAAGCATGAGATTAAACGTTTAGAACGCTTATCTTATGACTACGATCAATCTCAATTATTTATTGAAACGCCTTACAGAAATAATAAGATGTTAGAAGATTTATGCAACACATTAAATGGCAATACAGATATATGTATAGCTTGCGATATTACTCTTCCTACTGAATATATAAAAACAATGACTGCTAACGATTGGAAGAAACAAAAAAGTGTCGATCTTCATAAAAGACCAACACTTTTTATAATTCACAAAAGTCACTAATTATTTTTTACTGAATTTAGAAAGATTATTAAGCTTTCATAAAAACCTTAGCTTTTCTATTTGGTTCTATACTAGAAGTATCAAACCCAGAAAAACGTTTCATATACTCTGCTACAGACGTACCAAGACCATCTTTAAAACAATTCTTACCGTAGCTTCTTAAATATTTTTTCACATTTCCTGGTCCTCCTAAATGCGCTGCAGCTAAAATTCCAGACTCAGTTATTTTCACCCCTTTAATATAGCTTCCAACGAATCGCTTAATTTCACGACGTAAAATCCACTTGTTACGCTCTGTATTTGCTATAAATGCTTTTTCTTGTAGTTCTGGCGTACTTAAAAATGCTTTCGCATCGTTAATTCCAATCATTTTTAAAGTACTCTTACCAAATTGATACTTTCCTAAATAGCCAAATTTATTAACTATAAAATAATTGTTTTGAGATTCTTTAAACCCTAAAGCTTCTTTAAAACCTATAAACGATTTTCCCAGCTGAGGTGTAAACTCATCCTTATTTAATAATATCGCTAAATCTTGAGCAGACGGTGCTTTAAGATTATAATCTAAGGTCAACCCTTTCGTAGAATAGTTGTTTTTTAAACTATTCGATAAGGTAGGTACACTTGAGGCGATTGATAATGATGTTAAAATAGAAATCGCAAGTGTTAAAAAAACAAAACTTGTTATACTCTTATTATTCATAATATCTTGATTTAAAAGACCTTTAGTTATCTATAATAGATAGATCTTGAATTTCAGTGTGCAAAATTACATGGTTTTCTTAGATATTAAAAATTAATCGTTTAAATACGGTTAAAAGTATATGGGCAGAAGCTTTATGTCATTTTCACCGATGAACTCCACAGTAGGAAATGGGATTTTTATAGTATTAAAGACGCTAAAAAAGGTCTTTAAAGTATTAGATTTTGTTTTAATTCTTGTTAGATCAATGTCTAAACTTAGATAAAACTGACGTTTCCTATCTTGATTTTGAAACGCAAAAATGGTTGTGTCTTTATTACTTGTAAGTAATCCATCAACACTATAACCTAATGCTACATTTAACCATTTAGGTAATTTAGTACTAGGAAAAAAAGAATGCAAATTAGCACTTAGCCAATATGTTTGTCCGTTATAGTCTTTCAAAATCTGTTCTAAAAAGCGATCTCCTAGTGTATTTGGGCGTTGTGAAGCATATCGAGTTTGATGAAATGAATACTTTAATTGAAGCCGTTGTTCTTTCCATAATAATTCTTGTCCAACATAAAATCCAGCTCCTATTGCATTAGCCCCCATATCACTCCATGAAAACCCCCATTCATCAGAAAAACCATCAAAAACCTCAACTATGGTTAAAAAACTAAATCCTAATGTTGCACCATATATTAATTGGTGTTTTTCACTTACACCGCTCCACTTTAAAACCTGTGCTCCATATTTACCAATTTGATAAGATGAGTACAGATGTCCTAATTTATCCATTTGGAGCCATTCATTACTATCATTAATGATATGAAACTTAGATTGCTTAAAATCACTATACCATAATTGGTTTAAACCTAGAAGAGTGATTCCAGCTATTAGACTTTCAGAAATAACTATAGCATTACGTTTGGGTTTATTAAGCGTGTCACTTACCTTAAAAAAATGGTTTATTTTAGATTGTGAAAAAGAAAAATTAATAGCTAGAAGAATAAAACAAGTGACAATTTGTTGCTTCAGACTCATCATAATTATTCTATTGACGACTTATCCAATTAACATACTCCTGTCTATTTCTATTATGCTGAGAAAGTGTTTTAGCGAATTTATGGTATCCAAAATTTTTCACATCGGCTACAAAATAGTAGTAACTATGTTTTTCTGAATTTAATACGGCATTAATAGCTGAGACGTCTGGCATAGCTATTGGTCCTGGAGGCAAACCAGGATATTTGTATGTATTGTAAGGAGAATCTACTTCTAAGTGTTTATAAAGCACACGTTTGATAACCTTTTTAAAATTATTTTCAGATTTTTTAACAGCGTATATTACAGTAGGGTCAGCTTGTAAAGCCATTTTTCGTTTTAATCTATTTAAATACACACCAGAAACCCTTGGTCGCTCATCTACTTTAGCCGTTTCCTTTTGGACTATAGAGGCTAGTGTATAGACTTCCTCTTTCGTTAAATTAAGCGCCTTAGCTTTTTCTTTTCTATTAGAATTCCAAAATCTAGAGTATTCTTTAACCATTTTATCTCTAAATGTTTCAGGAGAAGTATTCCAAAAAAACTCATAACTATTAGGGATATACATTCCTAAAGCTGTTTCAGTATTAAAATTATTTTTCTTTAAAAAGTTCTCATTCAACATCACATTTATTAGAGAGGTACTATCTGCTTCTATTTGCTCGGCTACTCTACCAGCTAAATCTTGAATTGTTTCTTGATTATTAAAAGATACTTTTATAGGTAAGTTTTTACTACGTATTGAATTAATAATATCATTATTACTCATTCCTTTCTTTATAAGAAATCGACCAGCTTTAACATTTCTATTGTACTTCTTTCTATCTGCTAAAGCATCAAAAGATTCAATATCTATTAATAAAGGTTTTAATTGCGCTCTCACATCCTCATATTTAGAATGACTAGGCACCGCGACATAAACACTTTCTTTATTAAACACCGTATTTGGCTGAAACATTGCATTATATACAAAATACGAAAAGTAAGCCGCTATTGCCAGGCCTATAAATACAATTGCCAAAAGAATCTTTTTTATATACATTAGTTATTTATAAGTTGAAATAAATATTCATTTTTATACTTTCCGTTTACTAAATTCCAATCGTTTTTTAAACCGACCTGTTCAAAACCTTGGTTGGAAAATAATTTTATACTGGGTTTATTTTCTTCAGAAATATTGCAATATAATTGATGTAACTCTAAATGATCAAAACAATAATTAGTTAGTAATTTAAGTGCTTCTTTTCCGTAACCTTGTTGTCTATTTTGATTGGCTTGAATTAAAATGCCAATACCAGCTCTTTTATTTTTAGCATCAAAATCAAAAAGATCAATCAAACCTATACTCAAGTTATCATTATTACATATTACCAAACGTAATTGTTTAATTTCATAAATGTCTTTATGCGCTTGTTCTAAATATTGTTTTATTAAAAATCGAGAATACGGCGTTACAGTATTACTTACCTCCCATATCGTTTCATCGTTCTCTATGGAATAAATAAAATCTAAATCTTCAGGTTCTAAAGCTCGTAAATAGATATGATCACCTTTTAATGTTACCATTATATTTCCCCTTTAAAAACTTGAGTTGCTGGTCCGATAAGCCAAATATTATTGTAATCGCTACCTTTTTTTTCAAAACGCACCTTTAATTCTCCACCTTGAGTTTTTAAAATAATTTGTTCACCAAGAACTTCTCCTTTATGATGCATTGCAATGGCTGCAGCTGTAACTCCAGTTCCACACGATAAGGTTTCATCTTCTACTCCACGCTCGTAAGTTCGTATTGCAAAAGTATCATCATTAATTTTACTAACGAAATTCACATTACTTCCCGCTTCATTATATGGAGCTCCATAACGAATTTTGGCTCCTAAACTCTTAACGTCCATCGTTTCAAGTGCAGATTCTATTTGTACATGATGCGGAGATCCTGTATTTAAAAAGAAATGTGTATTATGATCTTCTATTACAGCTACATCTTGCATTTGCAATTCAACACTACCCTCTTTAATTATCGCATTATGTAAACCGTCTATAGCATTAAAGGAAGTTGTTTTGTCTATAATATTAAGAAATTTAGCAAAAGCTACGATACACCGTCCGCCATTGCCACACATACTACTTTGGTTTCCATCTGCATTAAAATAAACCATTTTAAAATCACTATTTTCATCATTTTCAAGTAGAATTAAACCATCCGCACCAATGCCAAAACGTCTATCACATAAATGAGCTGTTAGTTTGGTATCCTTTTTGTTGTAGGTATTCTTCCTATTGTCAATAATAACAAAGTCGTTTCCTGTGCCCTGGTATTTATAAAAAGTATGTGTCATTAATATAAAAATAAGACGACAAAGATAGTACATTTTGAATATTTAAAGCCATGTTAAATACGAGTTAAAATTGTATAAGGCATTCAATAAAAAATTAAATTTAAACGTTAACTTATTAATTCTAAACTATTATTTTTATGAAAAAGATTTTATCGCTGGTTATGGTTTCGGTATTAGGAGGAGCAATAACCCTTGGAGCTTACAAAGCTTTTATTGAAAAAGAACAAAAAATTGTTGTTACAGAATCTAAACCTGTTTCTTCATTTATTCCTACAAATTATAAAACAACTAATACTAATTTTACTGCAGAAAACATAGATTTTACATCGGCTGCAGAGAAAACAGTTCATGCTGTTGTTCACGTTAAAAATGTAACAACTAGTACTGGACAGCCTACGCTACAGGATTTATTTATGGGTCGTGTACCTCAACGTAAACAAATGGGATCTGGTAGTGGTGTTATTATTTCACCTGATGGTTATATAATTACCAATAACCATGTTATTGATGGTTCAGAAAAGTTGAGTGTTACTTTAAATAATAACAAAACTTACGAAGCAACAATAGTAGGTACAGACAGTAAAACAGATATTGCACTATTAAAAATAGAATCAGACTCTGACCTGCCATATACAACCTTTGGAAATAGTGATTCTGTAAAAATAGGAGAATGGGTACTCGCAGTAGGAAACCCTTTTAATTTAACCTCTACTGTTACTGCAGGAATTATTAGTGCAAAATCTAGAGATTTATCTGGGCAAAGTAACCAATCATTCCTCCAAACAGATGCCGCTGTAAACCCTGGGAATTCTGGTGGCGCGTTAGTTAATAAAAACGGAGAATTAGTAGGTATTAATACTGCTATTACTTCTCAAACAGGATCTTACATAGGCTATTCTTTTGCTGTTCCAAGTAATATTGCTCGAAAAGTAATAGAAGACATTATGGAGTTTGGAAATGTACAGAATGGAATATTAGGAGTTAGAGGTGGCTCACTTAATAGCGCATCTGCAGAAAAACTTGGAGTTGGAGAAACTGAAGGGTTTTATGTTGATGATGTCGATGAAGATACTGGAGCTGATGCTGCAGGAATACAGAGCGGGGATATTATTAAGAAAATAGACAATATTAATATTAAGAAATTCTCAGACTTAAGAGGTTATTTAGATACGAAACGCCCTAATGATGTTGTAAATGTAAGTCTATTGCGTAACGGAGTACAAAAATATGTAAGTGTTACTTTGTTAAAAAACAACACGTTAACACTACCTAATATTGGGATAATTAAAAATGCAAAAGCTAAAGACCTTAGAGATTTTAAAGTAAAAAAAGGCGTTAAAATTACTAGATTAGCTGGAGGATATGATCGATATTTAAGAAGCGAAGGAGTAAATGAGGGAGATATTATTACCACTATTAATAATATTGAAGTTAATTCCGTAGAAGAAGTTCAAGAAATTATTAAGAATAGAGATCCATACCAACCTTTAAGTGTTATCATAGTAAATAAAAAAGGTGAAGTTAATCGTTACGGATTAAGATAATTCTAAAAAGATCATAAAAAAATTAAAGCACTTAAGAGCAATCTTAAGTGCTTTTCGCTTTTTGTCGAAAAAGTTTTACGAAAACGATTGAAATATCTACTTTTGCAAAAAATTTACAACAACAACAACACACTAAAAAACAAAACAATGCCTTTAACCGAAAGTTACGAAAATGAATTAGCTTTTCAAGCAGATAGACGCAGAGCTACTGTAGAGTTTATTAAAATCGTAAGTGATTTGTGGTACGACAAGTCTATCGAATTAGTGATCTTTAGAAATGCAATAATAGATCGCAACGTAAGTGAAATTTTAAACCTTCATGAATATGCAGGGCAATTTGTACAAAAGCCTATTTCTATATTTGATTCTGTAGAAATTGCACAAGCTATTAAAACGCTTGATATTCCGCCAGCAAAATTAGATATTGGAAAATTAACCTACGAATATCATCTTGAAGAGCAAAAGTTTAGTAATGCCATTTCTTTTGTTGCAGATAAGCTTAAAAGCGCAAAAGCCAATAAAAATATCATTCCTAAGGATGTTGTTCTTTATGGTTTTGGTAGAATTGGAAGACTTGTTGCTCGTGAGTTAATGACAAAAACGGGAAAAGGAAATCAATTACGTTTACGTGCTATTGTAACTCGTGGAAAAATTAATGCTACCATATTAGAGAAAAGAGCAGCATTATTAAGAAATGATTCTGTACATGGTGATTTTTCTGGAACTGTTAACATTGATGTAGAGAATGAAGCGCTTATTATTAATGGCACTACAGTAAGAATTATTTCGGCAAACCAACCAGAAGATATCGATTATACTAAATACGGCATAAATAATGCTTTGGTTATAGATAACACAGGTGTTTTTAGAGACAAAGAAGCTTTAACACGATTAAAGAGCTCTAAAGGTGCAGGTAAAGTTTTATTAACTGCTCCGGGAAAAGGAATCCCTAATATTGTTTACGGTGTTAATCATTTAGAAAACAATCCTGATAAACTAGACATTTTCTCTGCTGCATCTTGCACAACAAATGCCATTACACCTATTTTAAAAGTAATGGAAGATGCTTTTGGTGTTAAGAGTGGTCACTTAGAAACGATTCATGCGTATACTAATGATCAAAATTTAGTAGACAATTTCCATAGCAAATACCGTAGAGGTCGTGCTGCAGCCTTAAACATGGTTATTACAGAAACTGGAGCTGGAAAAGCCGTTTCTAAAGCATTACCAAGTTTTGAAGGCAAATTAACATCAAATGCTATTCGAGTACCCGTTCCTAATGGTTCTTTAGCTATTCTTAATTTGGAGTTAGAATCTGAAGCTTCCGTAGACAGTATTAATGCGACATTAAAAAAATATGCTTTAGAAGGGAATTTAGTTGAGCAAATTAAATATGAAATGAGCGATGAGTTAGTTTCTAGTGATATCGTTGGGAGTTCAGCGCCTTCTATTTATGATAGCAAAGCGACTATTGTAAGAAAAGATGGTAAAAACGCACTATTATATATTTGGTACGATAATGAGTATGGTTACAGTCATCAAGTGATACGTTTGGCAAAATATATTGCTAAAGTTAGACGTTTTACCTATTATTAGAATGAACTCATTTAAACTTTTTGGATTTAAGCGAAAATTAGTCATTTTGGGTTTGGTTGACAGCTTTTTTAAGTTGCATAGTATCGCTACGGAACGAAAAAAAGGTTAAAACCAGATACAAAAGGGCAATTTTTTAGCAAATTGAAAAAGTTTGAATGAATTCAATACTATACCTTCATTATAAATAAAAAAATCTCATCAAATATGATGGGATTTTTTGTTTCATACTAATTGCGACGCAACCTTATTAATAAAAAAGCATCTCTTAATAAACAAATCTATAATTATGAATCGAACATGTTAAAAGTATTGTTAATCAACGTAATGATAAATTGCGAACAACATGTGACCATTCAAAAATAATAAACACGAACACATGAAAAGACTTTTAAAATTAGGGATGTTATTTTCTTTAATGGTATTATTTCAAGCTTGTCCCTTTGGAGGAGGCAATGATTTCCCAGAACCAGAAGAAAATTATGAAGCCGTTATCATGCTTAGAAGTGAATTTGAAAACTCTTCAGCTTTATTACCACCTAGAGAAATTATTAATTCTGGAAAAATATATGTTAAAGATGATTTTCTATTTATAGGAGAATCTAATGATGGTTTTCACGTGTTAGATAACTCTAATCCTTCAGCTCCTGTTAATCTTGCTTTTTTAAAAGTTTTAGGAGCCTCAGATATGAGTATAAAAGGAGACGTATTGTACTTTAATAATGCTACAGATTTAATTGCTGTAACTCCCAATTTAGCAAACAATACTTTAGAAATCACAAAACGCATACCTCATGCGTTTCCTCAAATAGAGTCACCGGATGCGAGTTATTATAATCCGAGAGCCGATGAAATTATTATTAACTGGAATTTAATCCAATAAATTTCCTGTAACGAGGAAATAATAAATCTATTATTATGAAAAAATATGCTTTTATTTTAGCGCTTATAGCTTTAGTTGGATGTTCATCAGATTCTGATTCGGGTACACCAACAACCAATCAAGAAGTTGGTCAAGGTGGCTCATTAGCTCGCTTTACCATCTTAAATGATTATTTATACACTGTAGATAATCAATCATTAAATGTTTTTAATATTTCAACTCCAGAAACTCCAGTTAAGGTTAATGAAGTAACCATTGGTTTTAATATTGAAACACTCTTTAATTATAAAGAATACTTATATATTGGATCTCAAAACGGTATGTTCATTTTTAGTGCAGAAGATCCTGAAGTACCAAGATTTCTTTCAGAAGCACAACATTTTACAGCTTGTGATCCTGTGGTTGCAAACGCCACACATGCTTTTGTCACATTACATTCTGATGTTGGATGTGGAACAACCATTAATGCGTTAGAAATTTATAATGTTGAAGACGTAGAAAACCCTATACTAGTTTCTTCAAGAAATCTAACGATGCCAATAGGGTTAGGTTTATATAACGATTACTTATTTGTTTGTGATGATGAAGTTAAAGTTTTTGATGTATCAGATCCTGAAAATATAAACTTGGTTCACGCCATTAATAAAGATGCTTTCGATGTTATTATTAAGGATAACCTTTTAATACTAATTGGAGAAAATGGATTGTTTCAGTATAACTTAGACGAAACTAATATTCAAAATACAATAGAATTAAGCACCATTAACATCTAAGATTAAATACATATCGTATATTAAGAGGCTTTACAATTTGTAAAGCCTTTTTAATATTATTTATTATTTAACTTAACTTTATTTCATATTTTAGTACGCTACTAAAATCCAACACATCAAAATGAATCAATTTAAATCCCTAATTACTTTAATAGTTGCTATATTGATTAGCAGCTATACTTTCTCTCAAACAAATCAAAAGCCAGAAACCGATAATCTTTCATTAGATAGCGGAACAATAAGCAGCCAATTTGAATTTCTAGTTAAACGATCAAACAATTGGAGAGATGAAAGAGGTCAATCTTACGAGGTGATCAAAAAAAATTGGATTGAAAAGATAAAATCACACACTTTAGATTCACTAAAAGCGGTTCATAAGAACTTAGCTGAAACAAAACAAGTTGTTACGAATCAAACCAAAGAAATTAAACAATTAAAATCAAGTTTAAGTAACACTGAAACTGACTTATTAAACACTAATAAAGAAAAAGACAGCATGTCTGTATTAGGTATTCAAGTTAGTAAAACAGGATACAATGGACTAATGTGGTCTATAATAGGAGGTCTACTAGCGTTCTTATTATTCTTTGTTTACAAATTTAAAAACAGTAATACAATTACTAAAGAAGCGCGTCTAAAACTTGCTGAAACTGAAGAAGAATTTGAAGAACATAGAAAAACAGCATTAGAACGCGAACAGAAAGTAAGGCGTCAATTACAAGACGAAATTAACAAGAGTCGCTCCAATGCTTAGATAAAAAAGCAAAACTCAATAAAACAAAAAAATGAAGCTGTCTAAAAAGGTTAGTTTCGTCAACCTGAACTTGATTCAGATTCTCACAAAAGGCTAGCGCATAGTATTGTGAGATTCTGAAATAAATTCAGAATGACGTTGAAAATACTTTTCAGACAACCTCATTTTTTTGTTTACATATTAAATGGTTTTTCTATTTTCACGATCTTTATATTATGAAAATAGTAAAAGCAGAAATACAGCACTTAGACGACTTAATCCCATTATTTGATGGTTATCGTGTATTCTATAGACAAAGTTCAAACCAGAATTCTGCTAGAGTGTTTTTAAAAGAACGATTATTAAAAAAAGATACTATAATCTATTTGGCTTATGTAAATAATTTAGCCGTTGGTTTTACACATTTATTTCATAGTTTTTCTAGTGTTTCAATGCAACCTTTATTTATTTTAAATGATTTATTTGTAATGAATAGCCATAGAAAACAAGGGGTAGGTTTAGCATTATTAAACCAAGCAAAAACAATATGTAAAGAATTAGGTTATAAAGGTATTGGACTACAAACCGAAACGACTAATCCTGCACAAAATTTATACGAAAGTCTTGATTGGAAAAAAGATTTAGATTTACAATATTTCTGGACAAATGAAGTAAACTTATAATTATCTTTACAAAAACACTGATTAGGTTCCCAACTAAGCTATGAAAGACTCGAAACTAAAAAAAATACCTGGTGATTCAAATTCAATATACCCCTGGGGAGATGCCATTGCATTCTTTAAAAAATACGAAGAATTTAGAAAAAAGAAATACGAGAAATACGGTGAAACTTATAAAATACAGTTTCTTAAACGAGAAATAGCTGTCCTACTCAATAAAGAAGCTGTTAACTTCTTACTTGTAAAAAACAGTAAAAACCTTAAAAGTAAACCGGCTTGGGATTTAGTTTTAAAAGATTTATTTCCAAATGGTTTAATGTTAATGGATGGAGATAAACATAAACTTCACCGTTCTATAATAGCGGAAGCTTTTAAAAAAGGGCCTATGGAAGGCTATTTAGACATGATGAAAACCATTGTGCCAAAACACATTAGCAAATGGAATGATCCTAGCCCTAAATTATTTCCAGTATTAAAAGCATTTACGCTCGAAATTGCTTTAAGTGTTTTTTTTGGTATAGAGAGTTCTCAAAACTTACCTAAAATAAATAAAGCTCTTAGCGTTCTGGTAGAAGCAAGTTCTGTTTTACCAATAAAATTACCTTTTACAAAATTTAGTAAAGGGCTAAAAGCAAGAAAGTATTTAATATCCTTCTTTAAGGAATTACTACCAGAGCGAAGAAAAAATCCAAAAAAGGATCTTTTTAGCATGATGGTAACTGCTAAAAATGAAGAAGGTCATGTTTTAACTGATGATCAAATAGTAGATCATTTAATTTTCATGTTAATGGCTGCTCATGATACTACTGCTAGCACACTTACTAGTTTTTGTTACTTCTTAGCAAAACATAAAGGTTGGCAAGATAAATTAAGAATAGAAGCAAAAGCATTTTATGAGGAACATGGTAATGATTTTACCGTAAAAGATTTACGAAAACTAGATCGTATGGGGCTTGCTTTAAAAGAAACATTAAGACGTTTTCCTCCAGTAGTTACTGTAGGTCGAGTATCTGATATCGATTTAGAGTTTAATGGTTTTGAAATCCCTAAAGGAACTCATGCATCGGTTAGTTTTGATCATAATCACCACAACCCCGAAGTTTGGAGCGATCCAATGACATTTGACCCCGAACGTTTTACTAAAGAACGAAGTGAACATACAAAATGCCCATATGGTTACGCCCCTTTTGGTGCTGGCCCCCATCATTGTATTGGCTTTAGCTTTGCTGAAATGCAAATAAAATATGTGATTAGCCAACTTTTAATTACTCATGAATGGTCGGTTCCAAATGATTATGAAATCCCTATGAACCCTGTTCCCATTCAAATGCCTAAAGACGGTTTACCTGTAACTATTAAACGGTTATAGATTTAACATCAAATATTGATTCATCTAGTTTTTCCTTATTTGAGAAAACAAAATCACCTTTGCTTTAAGATAAATTACAGATTTAGTCTAACACTGTAAAGGAAACTTTGAGCAACAAAAGTCCATGTCTTTTTTTTAATATTTAGAGTTATTGGTCTATAAATATTATATTAGACCCTGATTAAATAAGGCTTTTATAGTTAAGCTTGAACATAAAAACAATAATAAATATTGAATCTTTTACTAAACATAGGCTTTTGCGTTACAGGGTTTACCATTTTTGTCCTCATAATAAAAGAATTTAATCAAAGACCTTCAAAATATGCTATATTACTTCTAACGCTATGGTTTATAAGATTTTTAATCTTTTTTTTAAAAATAAATCTTGATATAACTAAATACCCTTTTCTAATATTATTTGATCAAAATCTCTTCTTTCTCGATGGCGTTTTTTTCTATTGGTTTGTTCATAGTTTTAAAGGAAACATAGCTATTATCAAAAGACTTTTACATATTTTTCCTTTCGTTTTATTTACATTAAACTCTCTATTAACATTTATTTATATAGAAAATGAGGAATTAGTAAAAATGTACATGGAAATTATTGCTCAGAAAAATAAAATGGATAAAGTATTTGATTGGAAAATTATTGTATTCATAATTATTCTAATCATTTTTAATTTATTTTTTTTCTTAAAAAGTTTATTAATCTTAAAAAAATACAAATCTTATTTAATAAATAATTTCTCGACATTGTTAAATCATAAAATTATTTGGTTAAAGAACTTAATTTATTTTTCAATAGCCTTTTTACTAATACCAATAATATTATTCTTTATAAACTATTTATTCGTATTCTCAAATAATTATAAAATAGAATATGTTATTATTATAGGTATGGTAATAACTGCTCTATACTTTTCTACCAATATTATTACACAAAAATATCCTTTAGATGAAAAAGGATTTATGAATTATATAAAAAACCAGAACTATAATAATGCATCTAAGATCGAAGAAATCTTTCTTAAACTGACAACTTATATAACTAAAAATGAAACTTACAAAAATATAAATTTAACTTTAAAATCATTATCAGAAGAAGTAGATATTAATGCAACGCAACTTTCTGTTGCTATCAATACACTAAATAATACTAATTTTCATGAATTTATTAATTATTATAGAATAGAATCTATTAAAAAAGAGCTTATTAGTTCAAACGAACAAATCATAATAATTGCCTATAAAAATGGATTCAATTCTAAGTCTACTTTTAATAGTACTTTTAAAAAAATGTCTGGAACCACACCTTCAGAGTACAGAAAAAAGTATAAGGCTGGAAACAAGTCCTAAAACGTAAATTCGCACTCATACACCGAATAATTTTATTAAAAACTGCCCAAAATTAATTTATCATTGTGTTATAACAATTTAAACCAATATATATTACAATGAAAAATTTATACATAGTATTACTATTTTTATTTTGCTTAAAATCCTTTTCACAAACGTCTTCTTTTGCAGAAAGTGTAGAATATGATCCTGTAAACAATCGTTTTCTTTGCTCCAATGATACAACCAGTATTGTAGAAATCGATCCTAATGGCAATTTATCATACTTTGGGAATGGCCTTCCTTCAAACTTTGGAATGGAAATAATTGGAAATCACTTATTCAGTATTGTTGCTACAAATCAGACTCCTCCAGTAAATGTTATAAGGGTATATGATCTTACTACTGAAATGGAAATAAACTCTTTAATGATCCCTAATGCAAATTTATTAAATGGTATGACTAGTGATGGTATTTCAAAAATATGGGTTACTGATTTTACAGAGAGTTCTATATATGAAATTGATTATGCTAATATATCACAACCCACATTCCAAAAACTTGTAGATAATACTAATATACCTAACTTTCCAAACGGAATTACCTATGACCAAATTAACAATCGTTTAGTATTTGTAAGTTGGGATGATACTATGATTAGACAAGTAAACTTACAAGATTTAACTGTTAGTGTAGTCTTGAATACAGGTAATCTATCTAACATGGATGGAATTGACATGGATAATGACAATAATTTTTATGTATCATCTTGGAGCCCTGATAATAGGATTACTAAATTTTCAAATGATTTTTCATCTAGTGAAAACTTAAATATTCCTGGATTGTTAAACCCAGCAGATATTTGTATTGCAAAGGATATTAATGTTTTAGCAATTCCATCTCAACAACAAAATGTTATTCTTTGGCCTTTAAGCTCTTTATCAGTTTCTGATCTAGGAGAGTATAAAAATAACAAAATTGAATTATACCCTAACCCATCCAATGGAATTTCTAATCTTAAAATATTAGATAATGATTGGAAAAATATTAGTTATACAATAACTGATATTAATGGTAGAATTATTGAAAAAGTGGATCCAATAAATATTGAAGGAGAAAAAAAAATAATATTAGATTTTAATAAATATTCAAATGGTTATTATAATATTTCTTTGCTAGTAGATAGCAGATTTACAATTAATAAAAAAATCATCATAGACAAATAAAGTACATCTTCTCATTAACTGTCCTTTCAAGTAAACTTACTATATATCTTAGCCATTAAGGGAAAGCATGTATTACCAAGCTATCCCTTTAATCGCTTCCTGCCTCTTATTTACATAACGAAATCCTTTTTCACCATAAAAACCAGCTTCTTCAAGCATAATTCGAATGTCCTTTTTCCATTCAGAAATCGTTACTGTTGTATTGAGCTCAATAGCATAAACCGTATTATAATGCAAAGCATAGTCTCCATTTACAGGTACTCCACCTTGAGAATCCCACATTCCTAATGTGGTACCAGAACTGTGTCCATAAGTTCCTAAAGGATGCGTATAAATCGCTGGTCGCATACCTTCATCTTTTCCTTTTTGTAATGCTACTTTTAAAATGTCATTTCCTGTTCTACCAGCTTCAAACTCATTAGTAAAAATATCTTGAACCCGATTTCCTTTTTTAAAAGCTTCTACTAAAAAACTAGGAACTTTTTTTTCTTCTTTTTTTAGGACATAAGCATGTTGTTGAACTAATCCTCGTACCTCGGAAGCTTTTCAACTGATATAAAAATAGATTAAATTTAGTTACAAACTATAAATCTAAAAAACATGTATCAAAAAAAAAGTAAAAACGATTTTGGAAACGGCTTTAGAGCGTG
>CALGLR010000036.1 GCA_937959395.1 uncultured Flavobacteriaceae bacterium
CCAAACTATATGAACACTTAACCTAGATACGCTATGTCCATTCGTCCTTTGTTCTGGCATAAATCAAAGGTAAGTTTTTTAGAAGCTAAAGCGAAATGCACTAAAGTACATAGTTTTAACTATTTTTGAGACCAATAAATAATTTATTGGTAAAAAACACCAATATTGGTAGGAAAAGGAATCTAATTATCTTACTTGCTTACTCTTATAAACACTCCTATAATCCCCTCAAGGGGATATTTAGAAAAAACAAATCCAATCTAGATAAAATTATTAATTTAATTTATTACTTAAAACATTAATAGTTCTCTAAATGATACTATTTTTGCCAAAGCAAAAATAGAAGAATGAAACTTATATACAGAATAGGCTATTATCTTGGAGGGTTTTCTATCGGACTTGTAATTTTAGCATTTTTTCTTAACGGAAAAAAAGCATCATGTAGCTATGGTCCAGAATCGAGAGTTTTAAAAAATATCAACTTAAAAAGAGTAGCGTATTCTAATGAAACTGAAAATTTCATGTCAACTTATAAGATAGACACCATTGCTGTAAATTATATATTACACAAAGGAGATGTTGTTTTTTCTAAAAGTGACACCAAATCAAAACCTTGTAAAACGTACCACATTGAAGGCGTTTTAAATGATAATGATGCTGCGTTATTAGTTGAAAATTGTGAAAACAAAGCCACATTAAAAACGATTACCTGGATCGTAGACTAAGCTCTTCTTCGTTTCATTTCCTTGCTTAATAATGTATAGACATTATTGATGTTTTTCACCAACGATGATTCAGTTACAATAAAATAGATGTTGGTGGAAAACACCAACATCGGCGAAGTAATTGATAGTTATCGGGAAAGAAGCATCTCGAGGAGAAATCACATTAAAAAAATTTTAAATCACTCCTTTTGCCTACGTTTCATTTCTTTACTCAACAAAGTTAACTCTCTTCCTGTTTGTCCTGAGACACTGGTATTTTCTTCAGCACGGCGTATTAAATAGGGAATCACCTCTTTAACAGGTCCAAAAGGAATAAGCTTTGCTGTATTATATCCTTTTTTTGCTAAATTAAAACTAATATGATCGCTCATTCCATACAACTGTCCAAACCAGACACTATTATTATTCGGCGGTAAGCCATTATCAGCCATAAGTTTCATTGCTAAATAAGAACTATCTTCATTATGAGTACCAACAAAAACCGAAATATCTTCAGTATGATCTAGTATATAAGATAAGGCGTCATTAAACGTGCGATCTGTAGCGTTTTTATCTTCACAAATAGGTGATTTATATCCCATCTCTTCTGCACGCTCTCTCTCTTTTTCCATGTAAGCGCCACGTACAATTTTCATGCCTAATTTAAAACCTTCAGATTTTGCGCGTTCATGTAATCCTTTTAAATAATCTACACGATCCCAACGGTAACACTGTAATGTATTATAAACGGTTAGACGCTCTTTGTTATAACGCTTCATCATAAGTTCTACTAAATCATCGGCAGCATCTTGCATCCAAGTTTCTTCAGCATCGATTAAAACACGTAATTTAGCCTCATATGCTGCTTTACATATAGCATCAAAGCGATTAACGACACGCTCCCACTCTGCTTTCTCATCTTCAGTTAAAGACTTATCCTCACTTACTTTTTGCCAAAGTGCGAACCTCCCCAAAGCTGTAGGTTTCATTGCAAGTAATGAAATTTCTGTATTGGCTTGTGCAAAATGAACGAGTTCTATTTTTTTATTCATGGCCGCATCAAAATCTGCCTCACTAGCTTTTCCTTCTACAGAGAAATCCATTATAGACGATACACCTTTATCAAACAATCGTTTAATTACAGGAATACAATCCTCCTCGGTTTCGCCACCACAAAACTGACTGTATATTGTTTTCTTAATTAATCCTTTAACAGGTAGACCTAATTCTAATGATTTGCTAGTTAAAAATGACCCCACTTTTACCAAAGTCGCATTCCCCATCATTCTAAACATAAAATGAGCTTTAGAGAGTTCTTGCTTCGATTTTAAAGCAAATGCGATTTCTGTGTTTTCAAAAATTTTTTCTTGATGCATAATTTATAGAGAAAATAGTTCTGCAAATATACTTATACCAAGGTAAATCTTTAGATAATTTTATTTAATTCGTCATCTCTTCTATATTTTTAAAATAGAATTTGGGGTTCGAGAAATAAGAGCTTATTTTCACATCTTGAAATGACATCTTTCTAATTTAAGAATCACAATTAGTTCTTTATGACGCCTATAAACACTCAAGATTACAATATCTATTTTAATACAGATTGCTACGAAGCATTAAACTCGCATTTAAAATCTGTAAACTACTCTAAACTATTTATTTTAGTTGATGCCCATACGCATAACTTTTGCTTGCCTTATTTTTTAGCACAAGTAGAAACCAATGCGGTTATTGAAATTATTGAAATTGAAGCCGGTGAAGAACATAAAACTATAGAAACCTGCTCCGGAGTCTGGAGCGCACTTTCTGAATTAGATGCCGATAGAAAAAGCCTTATGATTAATCTTGGTGGCGGCGTAGTTACAGATCTTGGTGGTTTTGTCGCTTCTACTTTTAAGCGGGGTACCGCTTTTATAAATGTTCCAACATCTTTACTTGCTATGGTTGATGCTTCCATTGGTGGAAAAACAGGTGTAGATTTGGGAGCATTAAAAAATCAAATAGGAGTTATTAATACCTCTAAAATGGTGTTAATAGATACCGCTTTTTTAAAAACATTGCCGCCTTTAGAAATTCGTTCTGGTTTAGCCGAAATGCTTAAACATGGATTAATTCATAACAAATCGTACTGGGAAGCTATTAATAAATGCTATGAAACTAAATTTGAGAATTTAGACACCTTAATTTATGAATCTATTATTATAAAAAAAGACATTGTAGAGCAAGATCCTTTAGAAAAAGGATTAAGAAAAACACTAAATTACGGACACACACTTGGTCACGCCATAGAATCTTATTTTTTAAGTCATGACAAAAAACCCACTTTATTACATGGTGAAGCTATTGCAATAGGTATGGTTTTAGCAACCTATTTATCTCAAGAACTTACTGGCTTCCCTACTAAAGAATGTAGCGCCATAAAAGCAGTTTTAAAATCTATTTACGGTCATGTAGAAATAAGCGAAGCCGATCAAGCTCCTATTATTGAACTTTTAAAATATGATAAGAAAAATGAAAACGGAAATATAAATTTCGTTTTACTTGAAGGCATAGGAAAACCTAAAGTGAATTGCATTGTAGAAAATGACCTGATAATAAAATCTTTTAAATTTTATGACGAATAAATTGTTTAATTTATTTTTTTTTGTAATTTTAGATTAATACTTAACTGATAATTAACCATATAAAAACCCCCTAATATATGAGACGAGTTATTATAGATTACAAAAAACTGACGCCAGAAGTACTAAACCTATTAACTTCTAAGTACCCGGATGGCTATGGTGATGATGACATTATTATGTTTGACAATCACCGAAACGAACGCATTGAAGCTGTAGAAGTAAAAACAGATGGAACGATTTACTTGGTAAAAGTAGGATCTAAGCTTCAGTACACGATGACCAACTTTGATAGTAGCAGCGTAGCTGCTTCAGCTAATATTGATCACGAAGCTTTAAACTCTAATCCTGAAAAGGATGATTGAGTAGTACAAGGAAGAATTTAAAATAGATAATTCGTTATTTATTTTAAATTCTTTTTTTATTAGTAAAAGTCTCCCTAAGACGACAATTTCGCAGTATAATAATTGACAAACATTACTTTTTACAGGTAACGTTCTTTTATAATTTGTACATGGTGTTTTTCATGTCCAATTATTAAGAATGCTAAAGAGCGAACAGACACCTCCCCGCTTCCAGCAACACCTTTACTTGTAAGCATTTTAGAATTAAAGCTTTTAAATAATGTAATAGTAGAAGCTCTAGTCATTTCATATTCTTCAAGCAAGTCTTCTATTGGTCTATTACTCGCTAAACTTTCTTTAGCAAATTCATTTTCATCAAACCCAGACAAAACTGTTTTATCTTGCCTGGCAAAACGCAATGCGCGATAAGTAAAGATACGTTCAGAATCTATAAGATGATTTAGTATTTCTTTAGGTGTCCATTTTCCTTCTGCATAACGATAGTCTAAAACAGTATCTGGTAATGCTTTAAAAAAAGAAACGAGATTGGTTTTTCCAACAGCCATGCCTTCGAATAATTCTAGGTTTGCTGCTTTATTAATATATGTACTAAAATAAGGAAGATATTCGGTAGGTGATAAATCTGTTGTAGTCATTGCTTTATGATGGACTATCATATAACTAACTAAGCCACATTATTATAATTAGCAAGTAATATTTCTGTTTTTTCTTTTAATTTTTCAAGTTGTATTAATCTATTCCTTAAATATTCTTCTTTGTTTTTGGTAATATATTCAGGGTTAAAATCG
>CALGLR010000037.1 GCA_937959395.1 uncultured Flavobacteriaceae bacterium
TATTATAATCAAAACGGCTCTAACTCTTATTAATAACGATAAATCTGTCAAAAAAAGTAAAAACAACAAAAGGCTGAAAGCCTTACTTAGTAGAGAATACAGAAATAAAATATTACTTTTTTAAATGCTTTTGCCCTGTATAGGCATGGTTACCATTTCCTTTATCGGCTAAAATTTCTAACTTCGAATCTTTATAATTTCCGTAACCAAAACCAAGAACTGATAAAAACACACCAGACTTACGTTTTTCTTCTATTAATTTCTCCATAGCTTTATCACTTGATGCTCCTACATTAAAATCGCCATCTGTCGCAAGAATTACTCTATTATTACCATTCTTTTTAAAATTCTCCTGAGCTAATTTATAAGCTAAATTTATACCTTCCCCACCAGCTGTAGAACCACCAGATTGTAGTTGGTCTAGAGCTTTTAATATTTTTTCTTTATTCTTACCAGAAGTCGGTTTTAAAACCACACCTGCTGCTCCAGCATAAACAACTATGGATACACGATCCTTTTCTCTAAGTTGATTAACTAATAATTTAAAAGCTGATTTTAATAATTCTAGGTTACCGCCCATAGATCCTGAAACATCAATTAAAAAAGTAAGATTAGAAGCTGGTAATTCACTATTATCATAAGTTTTTCCTTGTAATCCAATTTTCACTAGTTTATTTTGTGCATTCCAAGGTGTTTTTACAACTTCTGTATTAATAGAAAATGGATGTTCTCCTTCTGGTTGTGGGTAATTATAATCGAAATAATTCACCATTTCTTCAATTTTTACAGCATCTGAAGGAATGTTAGAACCATTATTAATTAAACGTCTTATATTACTATAAGAAGCTTTGTCTACATCTATAGAAAAAGTAGATAAAGGTGTTGTATGTGTGCGTTCAAATTGATTTTCATGAATTTGAGCATAAGCCTCACTATTTTCGACTCTATAGTTTCCTTTTTTAGTAGTAATAACGATACATCCATTTTTTGCCGAGTTACCAAATAACTTCTTCGCTTTTGCCGACTTATGTACTTTCATACTTTCTATCGTTTTGGGATCTAAAGATGCAATTACAGTATTATAGTTATTATTAATTGGTACACCATCAACAATATATAGAGGTTCTTCTTTATCTGAAATAGAATTTACACCTCTCAACTTTATAAAAGCTGTAGTTCCAGAATTTACATTAAGACCTGCTGCTCTGCCTTGCAATTGATTTGTAATAGAATTGTGAATCGATTTTTGTTCTCGTCTTTTTAATGCTGCTTTCGAGGGTTTATATGATCTTCTTGGAGAAGAACTATATCCTCTTATTACAATTTCCTCAAGAGCCTCTGAATCAACCTGCATTGAAAAGCTAATAATATTGGATGCTCCAACTGTTTTTTCTTCTGTTTTATATCCAACAAAAGAATAGGTCAAAATATCCCCTTCAGAAACTGATATCGAATACCTTCCATCAAAATCGGTTTGTGCTCCCTTAGAAGCATCTTTAGAAACGATGTTTACTCCTGGAAGAGGTTGATTATTCTCATCAGTAATAATTCCTGATATTGTTTTTTTTTGTGCATTTAATTGAATTGTTAATAAGATAATTAAAAGAAATTGTAATGTCGTTTTCATAAGTACTGGTTTTAGTATTTACAGCTAAACTAGAACCAAACTCTGTTTTATAAAACCAATATTGAGGGAACACTACTTTTGAGTTAGGGAATGTAACTTTTAAGTTAGTTGCATAAAAAAGACCTGTCAGGTTTTAAAAACCTGACAGGTCAATAGCCAATTTACTTAATCTCTACATCGAAAGGAAATAGTAATTGTA
Organism: uncultured Flavobacteriaceae bacterium; assembly: GCA_937959395.1. Classification (GTDB taxonomy): domain Bacteria; phylum Bacteroidota; class Bacteroidia; order Flavobacteriales; family Flavobacteriaceae; genus JAHDGB01. The sequence goes on from CALGLR010000037.1 coordinate 1,827, forward strand.
TTCCTTTTTGCTGTGTCATCGATTTTATTTCTTGAATAATCTTATAGTTTTCAACACCTAATTCTTCTTGTAATAGTTCTTCTTTGGATTGTATCATACCAAATTGTTGAATCATTTCCTTAAGATCTTTCTCTATTACTGGATATTCTTTAATCTTATAATCTTCTATTTCTGCTACTTCTGCAGCATACTTAAGCGCATCATCAAGACCTCCTAATTCATCTATTAAACCATTATTAAGAGCATCTTTACCAGTCCAAACACGACCTTGACCAATTGCTTTTACACCATCTTGATCTAACCCCTCTCTACCATCGGCTACACGTTGTGTAAACAAATCGTAGACATCAATAACACCATCTTGAATAAATTTACGCTGGTTTTCATCTAAAGGTTCAAAGAAACTATAGGTTAGTGCATTTTTATTAGTTGTTACTTGTTCTGCATTAATTCCCATTTTATCGGCAAGTTCTTTTCCGTTAGGTAGTATTCCAAAAACACCTATACTTCCTGTAATTGTTGTTGCTTCAGCAAAAATTTTATCAGCATTACAAGCGATATAATACCCGCCTGAAGCTGCTACATCTCCCATAGAAACAATTACTGGTTTTACTTTTTTAGTTAATTCAATTTCTCTCCAAATTAACTCACTTGCTAGTGCGCTTCCTCCTGGAGAATTAATTCGTAAAACGATGGCTTTAATCTTATCATCTTCTCTTGCTTTCTTCAAAGCTTTATTCATAATACCTTGTCCAATAACCTTTTCATCACCTTCACCATAAATAATTTGTCCTTCGGCATATATAACTGCAATTTTATTCTTACTCGTTTTGGTTAGTTTTTTACCATAAGCGTAAGTACTATAATTTGCTATTTTAATTAGATTGAGTTTTTTATCGGCTGCAACTCCCAAAGCAGATTTCATACCTACAACGTATTCATCATGATACGCAATACGATCTATTAATCTTGATTCTTTTGCTAATGGAGCTGTTCTCCCCAAAAGACTATCAGCGATATTATTTAATTCTTCTACTGGTATGTTTCTACTTTGCGAAATTTCGCTTTTAATTTCTGACCATAAACCATTTAAATACACTGTAATTTGCTCTCTGTTATTATCACTCATCTCATTCTCTAGATAAGGTTCTACAGCACTTTTATATTTTCCTACCTTAACAACTTCCATTTTAAGCCCCGATTTTGCTTGAAAATCTTTATAATACAAACGTTCTGTAGATAAGCCTTTAAATTCCATTGCGCCAACAGGATTCATATAAATAGTATCTGCTACCGAATTTAAGTAGTAATCTTTTTGAGTGTATATATCGCCATAAGACACAATAAATTTGCCTGACTCTTTAAATTTTAATAAAGCGTCTCTAATCGCCTTGGTTTGAGATACTCCAGCTGCTATCATATTATTATCTATAGATATGCCTTTAATTTTATCATCGGTTGCAGCATAATGAATCGCATCTATAATATTAAATAATCCATTTTTTTCATCTTCATCTAAAAAAGGATAATCTTTAAAAATGGTTTTGGCTTGATGGTCTTCAATTGGAAAGTCTAGTTTTAATTCTAGTACAGAGTTATCTTTTACAGTGACTTTGCCTTTAGAAGATGACCCAGCAATCATTCCTATAATTATAAGTAGAAAGAAGCAAATAAACAGAAATACAAAAATTCCTGTTACTGTTGATAATACGCGTTTAATAAAATTCATAGGTTATTATTTTTTCTATTTGTAGTCATACAATGACAATTGTTACAATAGTATTTATTTTTTTAGAGAAGTCATAGTCTCGTTTCGTTTAATTTTACCAGAATTTGTTTCTTTAAATTTAGAAACAGGAATAATTTTCTTAGGAATTTCATAGTAATCAATCTGTGTTACCGCCTTTAACTTACTAAAAATAACTTCTTCTATATTATTATCATCCGTTTCGATAACTAATACTATTCGTTCTCCTAATACATTATCTTTTTCTGAAGTAATAAAAAATCGTTGCTTGAAAACAGTTTTTAGTTTTTTTTCAATCTGTTCTGGATTCATTTTAATGCCTCCAGAATTAATGATATTATCATAACGACCAAGCCATTCAAATTTTCTACTAGAATGCAATATTACGACATCGTTAGTCACTATTTTTTTCGTTCTTAATTTTGGCGCTTCAATAACTAAACAATTGCGATCATCTTTTGTGATACTCACATTAGGAAGTGTTTTAAAAAACGGTGTTGAATGACTTTGCTCTTCATCAAAATTATTCAGTTTTTTTAATGCAATATGTGTAATGGTTTCTGTCATTCCGTAGGTTTCGTAAACTTGAGTTTTTATATTTTTAAATAAGGGTATTAAATGTAATGGTACTGAAGCTCCTCCAAGAATAAGTATTTTAATCTCCCGCAAGCTTTCCATGCTATTTTGAACTTGCATTGGTACCATAGCCACAAAAGTATAATTGGTCTTTGTTTTTAATTCAATTTTAGAACTAGGATTTATACAATCTATTTCAAGACCTAAAACTAAAGCACGAACTAACATCATTTTCCCAGCAATATAACTGGCAGGTAAACATAATAATGCGGTATGACCTCCTTTAAGATTAAAAAAAGTCCCTGTAGCAATAGCTGAATTTACCATTGCTATTTTACTTAATTTAATCGGTTTTGGAACTCCAGTAGATCCAGAAGTATGAACAATAATATGGTCTTTAGGATTTAACCAATCTAATAAAAATTGACCAATTTCTTTTTCATATTCAGCACCTTCTTTAACAAAGCTATATGCTAAATTTTTTAATGTTTCCTCATTAAACGTTTTTCCGTTTAACTTAAATCCATTTTGAATACTACTGTAATGGTGGGTAATCACTTCCAATAATTTTATAATCTTCTTTAGGTGGTTCTTCTATTTTACCAAATAATTTGTCTCTCCAATTATCCCATTTGTAAACTCTTGCAAAAATGAAAATAAGAATAGGAAAGATTATAAATACGGGTAAAACTAAATCTATAAATTCTAATTTAGGATCTGAAACATCTTTCAAAATAGAATGCGTTTGAAACACAGTCCAATCGGCAGTTACCAAAAGAGCCGTAAATAAATTATTAGCCGCATGAAAGCCTAAAGCTAATTCCATACCTTCATCCATTAAAGTAATAATTCCTAAAAATAAACCTGTTCCTATATAGTATACCATAATTGAGTATCCTAATTTTTCTACTTCAGGGTTCGCAATGTGTAATAGTCCAAAAATTAGTGAGGTTAATAGCAAAGGAACCCATTTTCTTCTTAAAGACTTTGATAATTTTAAATACAATTGACTATCTCGTTTTTTTAATAACTCACTTATGAATACACATAATATAATTATCGATAAAGCGGCTAATAGATTATACCAAATTGATATTTTATATATTATGTTTAAATAAACCAGAATAGGAATAAAAATAATACTAGCAAGAAAACCTATTGCGAAGTTTTTTTCGACTGTTCCCATTCCAAATCCCTGCATTAAATAACCTCTAAATATGTACTCTTCTAAACTGGTTTGTATGGGTACAAAAATTATGGCAATAACAGCGAGTATTAAAAAACGATTCAATTCAAAATTATTTACATAATCCTCCGGATTACTATAATAATCTACAAGTACTAAACTTGAAGAAATTATACCCCAAAAGAAAAAGGCAAACCAAATACGTTTCCAATCTATTTTCTTTCTTGATGTGGTAACCGATTTTATGGTTTGTTTATGTAATGTTTTAATAATAATAAAAAGCCCTATTAAACCTACTGCAAAGGATAGTAATAATAGAAATAAATTAAGATTAGGCTCTAAATACCCCAACATATTAGTTTGATCTATTTCTAGCATATTATCGCCATCTTGTGCAGCTTTCATAAAAACGGCAACACCAAATGGCACTTGCCCTAATGAAGTTGCTATAAAAATAAGTACAGATCCTAATAAGTATCTCCAAAAATCATATTTGTAATTAAATGCTTGAGCTATAAACATAGGCTATAAATTAAATCTCCAATTATCGTTTTTATTATAATGCAATTTACCATTTTTAACTTGTAATGGCGAATCAAAATTATTAGTAAACAAACCACCTGTGCCTAAGCCTTGTGGCATCGGGTTTTGCTTTAAATAGGTATATTGAGCAATAGCGTTTAAACCTACATTACTTTCTAAAGCACTTGTAATCCACCAACCAATAGTTTGTTTTTCTGCGATAGCAATCCATTCATCACTTCCTTTAAAACCACCAATAAAACTAGGTTTTAATATAATGTATTGTGGTTTTATCGTTTCTAAAAGATTTTCTTTTTTTGCTGAAGTAAATACACCTAATAATTCTTCATCTAAAGCTATTGGTAATGGCGTTAATTCACAAAGCTTTGCCATTTCTTCATGCTGTTTTGGTTTTATAGGCTGCTCGATAGAGTGCAAGTCATAATCTGATAACCTTTTCAGTTTTTCCAAAGCATCGTTAGTATTAAAAGCACCATTTGCGTCTACTCGTAACTCGATATCGCTTTTGCTAAAATTATTCCGTATTGATTTTAAAAGGTTTAATTCTGTTTCAAAATCAATAGCTCCAATTTTTAATTTAATACAATTAAAACCATCTTCAATTTTTTCTTGTATTTGTGTTTTCATGAACGTTTCAGTTCCCATCCATATTAATCCATTAATAGGAATTGCCTTTTCACTTTTAGTAAAAGCTGAAGGAAATAAAGAAAAAGGAGTGCTACTTTCTAAAGATTTAAAAGCCATCTCTAAACCCATTTGTATACTTGGGAATGCTTCGTTTTTGTCATAAAGAAAAGAAAGCCCTTTATTTATATTTTTACAAGTCTCTTTTAATTGCGATTCGTAATCTGGTCTATCATCTATTGAGAGGCCTCGTAAAATACCGCACTCTCCTACTCCTTTGCTTCCATTTGAAGACAGAACAATAAACCAAGTTTCTTTAGTTTTTAAAACGCCTCTAGAAGTGCCGCTAGGTTGTTTAAAGGTTAAGATATGTTTGTGGTAGCTGGCTGTCATAGTTTCATCAAAAATACTCAATTTATTTCGTAAATTGTAGTGTTAGATAAACCTTATAAATGAATGATTCTCCAAATATAATTTTATATGCCATCCCGTTTTTTGTAGTGGCAATGTCGCTAGAAGTCTATTTAGTTTCTAAAGAAGGTATGAATAAATACGAAACTAAAGATGCACTTTCTTCTATTGCTATGGGTATTGGCAATACACTTCTGGGGTTTCTAAGTAAAATTATAGTTTTTGCTTGTCTATTTTATGTTTATACTCATTTTAGGTTATTTACAATTCCTGTTGTTTGGTGGAGCCTTATATTATTATTGTTTTTTGATGATTTTACATATTATTGGTTTCATCGTATTTCGCATGAGTGTCGCTTATTTTGGGCGTCTCATGTTGTACATCATTCTTCACAGCATTATAATTTAAGTACTGCCGTGAGACAAACTTGGTCTGGTGGTTTTTATTCCTTTGTTTTTTGGCTTTGGTTACCAATCATAGGTTTTCATCCAGGTTTAATTATGTTGCAAATGTCTATAAGCCTTATCTATCAATTTTTTATTCATACAGAAACAATTGATAAACTTCCGAAGTGGATTGAAGCTATTATGAATACCCCTTCACATCATCGTGTACATCATGGAAGCAATCCTATATATTTAGATAGAAATCATGCTGGTATTTTTATTATTTGGGATAAACTATTTAATACATTTCAACCTGAGTTAAAAGAAGAAAAAGTAATTTATGGTCTTACTGAAAATATAACTACTTATAACCCAATTAAAATAGCTTTAATTGAGTGGGTTAATCTATTTAAAGATGCTTTTACTGGAAAAAAATCATTCCTTAGTCGATTAAAATATTTTATTAATCCTCCTGGTTGGAAAGACGATGGCACTGGTAAACTATCTAATGATATACGAGAGGAATGGTTAAACAATAAAAAAAACGCTTCTTAGAAATAGAATTACACAGAAATAGATTCCCCTATATCTAATAACTTTAAAGTCTTTCCTTTTGTTTTAAATACATTAACAGCTTCTTTATGATCTATCTCTATATAACCAAAAGTATCAAAATGATAACCTAAAACAGTATTGCATTCAACAAAATCGCTTGCTAGGATAGCATCTTCGATTCCCATTGTAAAATTATCGCCTATTGGTAAAATAGCTAGATCTAATTTGTGTTGCAGAGGAATTAATTTCATATCGTAAGTAAGTGCTGTATCTCCTGCAATGTAAATGGTTTTAGATTTTCCAGAAATTACAAAACCGCCAGGGTTTCCTCCATAACTACCATCTGGAAATGAAGAGGTATGTATCGCATTTACATACTTAACATTTCCAAAATCGAATTTCCAATTTCCACCGTGATTCATAGGGTGCCCTTTATACCCTAGTTTTTGATAATGCGTAACAATTTCATAATTAGAAACAATTATTGCATTAGTTCTTTTTGCTATCGCTTCAACATCTGCAATATGATCAAAATGAGCATGAGTAACTAAAATATAATCGGCTTTAATGGTATTGATATCTATATGAGAAGCTTTAGGGTTTTCTGAAATAAACGGATCTACAAGAATCGTATAACTATCTATTTCAATACTTAAACTTGCATGACCTAAAAAAGTGATGTTCATATATAAATGTTTTTATAATTTTAATTAAAAATAAATCTTTAGAGTAAATAACCTACAGCTAATAACACTGCCAAAGCAAAGGTACTTAATGCCAATTTTTTTAACTCTGGGTCGTAATCTTTAGGCGTTTTTATTTTAACTACTCTTTTAATATGAATTATTAATGGGATATAAGCCACAAAAAAAATAAAGTTAAAAAGCGAATTATAATAAAGAACACTATAAATAATAGAAATTGCAATTGCAGAACTAATTAAAAACAAGTGATATGCTTTTGCTTTTTCTGCACCAAGTTTAACAGCTAAGGTTATTTTATTTGACGTAGCATCTGTAATAATATCTCTCATATTATTAAGGTTAAGTACTCCAGCGCTTAACAAACCAATTGTTATAGCTGGAAGAAATACAATATGATCAATTTGTTTAGTAAATAATGTATAACAACCTATAACACTTACTAATCCAAAAAATATGAAAACAAAAATATCTCCTAAGCCTTTATAACCATATGCACTATTTCCCATTGTATATTTCATAGCTGAAACAACAGCAATAATACCAAGACCCATAAATAATAGTGCTAATAATAAGTGCTTAGCTCCAAAAGCAAAATGAATTAAGCCTACTGTTAATAAGATACATATTAAAATATTAATTCGAATGGCCTGCAACATTTCATGCGGACTAATAACACCACTTTGTATAGCGCGCTCCGGCCCAATACGCGCATCATTATCTGTTCCTTTTACACCATCACCGTAATCATTGGCCAAATTTGATAGTATTTGATAGCTAAGTGTTGCTAAAATAGCGAGTATAAATATATTCCATTGAAATAATCCATTATATGCAGCTAAACTAGAACCGACAATAATCCCAGATATCGATAATGGTAAAGTTCTTAAACGAAATGCAGAAAGCCAATGAGAAAAATTTGCCATTTTTAAGGAATCCATTGTTTTGGGAAGTTAGGTTTTCTCTTTTCAAGAAATGCATCACGTCCTTCTTTAGCCTCATCTGTCATGTAAGCTAAGCGTGTTGCTTCTCCAGCAAATACTTGTTGACCTACCATGCCATCATCAGTTAAATTCATTGCGAATTTTAGCATTCTAATAGATGTTGGCGATTTTTCTAAAATTTCTTGTGCCCACTCATAAGCAGTAGCTTCTAATTCGTCATGAGGAATTACGGCATTAACCATTCCCATTTCATAAGCTTCTTGTGCAGAATAGTTTCTTCCTAGAAAAAAGATTTCTCTAGCTTTTTTTTGACCTACCATTTTAGCTAAATAAGCAGAACCATAACCACCATCAAAACTGGTAACATCTGCATCGGTTTGCTTAAAAATAGCATGCTCTTTACTGGCCAGTGTTAAATCGCATACCACATGTAAACTATGACCGCCTCCAACTGCCCATCCTGGAACCACAGCAATTACAGCTTTAGGCATGAAACGAATTAATCGTTGAACCTCTAATATATTTAAACGATGATATCCATCTTCTCCAACGTAACCTTGATGCCCTCTTGCTTTTTGATCTCCACCAGAACAAAATGAATACACACCATCTTTAGTAGATGGTCCTTCAGCAGATAATAAAACAACGCCTATGCTTGTATCTTCTTGTGCATCATAAAACGCTTCATATAGTTCTTTAGTAGTCTTTGGCCTAAATGCATTTCTAACATTTGGTCTATTAAATGCTATTCGTGCCACTCCATTACTTTTTTTATAAGTAATGTCTGTATATTCTTTTACTGTTTTCCAGTTAATATGACTCATTTTCATTTTTTTGGTGTATAAAAATACATAATTATAAGAGATGATAAGTGTATTACAACTGTTATTAACTAAGAATAATTACTTGAATTATATTATAAACGAACCATTCTATTGAAGATATCTCATTTTCAAACAATTACTACAATTAAACGGTACAAAAACTAACACTTGTTCTTTTTTATTAAAAATAGGTAAAAAAATCAGTAATGACGGCATGTTTCAAAGAGAAACATGCCAACTACAACGTTTTCTTAAAGTAAGAATGCGCTCTCAAATTAAACATTTAATCGATTTTAATTGATTTTTATCGATAATAAATTCTCTTGTTCTAATGAATAATTAGAATAGTTAGCAAGCTCTGTACCTTTGTAATGTAATTAATAATCCCTTGAAATTATGACATTTATAAACTCTCAATTAAAAGAGAAGGTTATCATTAGCCATGAAGTAAAAATTGGAAAACTTTACTTTTTAGAAAACATAGTGTTTTCAGAAATAAAGGAAGGAAAACATTTAAGCATAAAAAGTGCTAATGAGTATTTAAGCTTAATATCTGAATTTTATGGAAGTACAAAACCATTTGGTTATGTTTCTAACAGAATAAATACATTTTCTATTGAAGCATTAGATTTTCCAAAATTTACAAATATTCTGAAAAACTTAAAAGTATTTGTGGCTGTAAGCTATTCTCATTTTGATAAAATGAATATGGAAATTGAAAGACAATTTTGTAAAGTCCCATATCATGGAGCAGAAAATATAATTGAATCCTATAATTATGTTAATGATTACTTAAAAAGAAATACTGCATTGATAGCATAGTATAGCTTGTAATATATTAACATTCTCTAAGTATTATTTAATACTTTAAAGCTACTAACAGGTCCTCCCTTTAACTTGTATAGTAGCTTTTAAATTTAAAAAAACAGTAAATACTTGCCTAAATGTTAATTTTAACGAAAAAATAATACGATACAACGAAATAAAAAAAAACAAGTTTTAGTATTACAAATATTGCACATAAGTCTTTAATTTTGTTAAAGAATTCAATAATCCCCAAATGAATATTAAAAATACTGCGTTAGCTACAAAAGCTATAAAAAATGTTAAGACTACTATAGGTGAAGTTTACCTTTTTGAGAATATAGTAGCTATAGAACTAAATGAAGACATACACTTAGACTTCCCAACTGGAATGGAAGTTTTTAACTTAATCATAGGTTTTTATGGTACAGAAAAAAAGATAGGTGTTATATCTAATAGAGTTAATCGTTTTTCAAAATCTCCTATTGATTTTAAGAAGATTCAAAGTTTAATGAAGAACGTTGTTATTTACTGTCCTGTAACTTACAACTTATATGAAGCTCAAAACACAAAACTAGAGCGTCAATTCTTTGATATAGACACCGAAAACTTTACAGATATTAACATCGCTTTTGATTGGGTTACTCAATTCTTGATTGATAAAAATCAAGCCTAAAACACCAAAACCGATAAATAAGCTTTTAAACGATAAAATTTAGCTCCGTAGAGATAATTCGTTATTCTTGCAAAACCCAATAATCCCTAACTATGACAATTAAAGACTCAAATTTAGCCTACGAAATTGAAGATATTCACTTATCTCCTAAAGGAAATTTCTATTTTTTTAATAATTTTGTTGTAAGCGAAATACATGAAGGTGTACATTATACCTGGGAAGATGCCCAAGATGTAATAGAAGCTTATGTAAAACATTATGGAAAGGTCCCTATTACTTATGTTAGTAATCGTATAAATGAATATTCTGTTCGCCCTCAAGATTGGTCGAAATTTGTGAAATCTGGTTATAAACTGCATGCTTATGTAGTTGTTTCTTACAATAAAAGAAGCTGGCTAAATGCACTACTAGAAAAAGCCTTTTTAAATACAACAGTAGAACGCTTCACAGATTTAACGGAAGCTATTGAATGGGCAAAAGTAAATAGCAACCATAATTTAAAAATTGCTAAATAAGGATAAAACACTACTTTTCTAATCTAAATTAAAAACACTTTCATACTTTTAACAGACTACAAGTATTAGACTATTTCTTTTTTTATATTTTAGGCGTTCTATATAACGCTATTTTCCCTCATGAAAAAAAAGAATTCTTTATTTGTTTTAATACTATTAATTTCAAATTTTATTTTTTCTCAAGATTATAAATTCGAAACAATTATTAATCTAGATGCTACTGATGTCATTAGTCAAGGTAACACAGGTACTTGTTGGAGTTTTTCTACATCTTCATTTTTAGAAAGTGAGATTATTAGACTTACAGGAAAACGTATTGATCTTTCTGAGATGTATAACGTAAGACATACCTATCCCAAAAAAGCTTGGATTTATTTAATGAGACAAGGTAAAGCACAGTTTAGCCAAGGAGGATTAGCTCATGATGTCATAAATAGTGTAGAAGATCATGGTTTAGTTCCAGCAAGTGCCTATTCAGGTATTGTAGATGAAGCAACACAAAGACATAATCATTCAGAAATGATAAAAGTTCTTAAAGGTATTTTAGATGTATATATTGATAATCCTGGACGAAAATTATCTCCAAAATGGAAAAGTGTTATTAATAATACATTAGATACATATATTGGAGAAAACGTGAAGTCATTTAATTATGAAGGAGTACAATATACACCAGAATCATTTTTAAAAATGACAAAAATTGTACCTGAAAATTATATTAGTTTGACCTCGTTTACACATCAACCTTTATACTCCAATTTTATATTAAACATTCCTGATAATTTTTCTAATGGTAATTTTCACAATGTAAAACTCGATGAATTGGTTAGTATAGTTAATGAAGCATTAAAAACTGGTTATACAGTTGAATTAGATTGCGATGTTAGTGAAAAGAGTTTTTCTTCTAAATACGGCTTAGCAATCGTACCAGAAAATATGGAAAAAGCAGATTATGCATTAAGAAATTTATCTAAAGAACAAACAATCACACCCGAATTAAGACAACAAGAATTTGAAAACTACAATACGACAGATGATCATTTAATGCATATTACAGGTTTATTAAAAGATCAAAATGGAACGACATATTATAAAGTTAAAAATTCTTGGGGTAAAGACTCTAAACACATAGCTAACGAAGGTTACATATACATGAGTGAAGCCTTTTTAAGATTAAAAACCATTTCTATAATGGTACATAAAGATGTCATTCCAAAAAAAATTAAATCAAATCTAAATTTAAACTAAACGAATACCATCACTTTCAATAGTGATTAGCTTCTGTTTATATAATGCTCCAATAGCTTTTTTAAAATTTTTCTTACTCATTTGAAACTTGTTTTTAATAGCTTCAGGTGAAGATTTATCGTTAAGAGGTATAAAACCTGAGTTTTGTTCTAATCCATCTAAGATATCTTCAGCATTTGGTTCTATATTTCTGTATCCAATTTTACCCAGTGAAATATCTAGTTTGTTACCAGGACGCACTTTGCTCACCACGCCTGTTAATTTATCACCAATACTTAAATCTTCATAAATATTGTCTTTATAAATTAAACCTGAATGACAATTATTAACAATAACGTTCATTCCAAGGTCTGATGGATGTGATATGATAATATCTACCTCATCAAATTGTGCTACAGAAAGTTCTGTATTACTTAAAAACTTATTGGTTTTACTAGATGCTACTAGTCGCTCACTTAATTCATCTAAAAAACATCGCACCAAATACCAGCCACCTTCTTTCATTGGAAAGACTTGCTCTTTAAAAGGGCAGAATAATTCTTTTACCAAACCAAAATCCAAAAAAGCACCATGTTTAGTAACAGCGTTACAACGTAAAAGAGAAAACTCTCCAACTGTTATATAGGGTTTATCTGTTGTTGCAATAATTCGTTCTTCATTATCTAAATAAATAAAAACGTCTAGTTCATCATCTATTTCAAAAGTCTCTGGTACGTATCTATTAGGTAATAATACTTCGTTATCATCATTATCGCCAAGAAATAATCCAGGTTCTGTATCTCTTAAAATTCTTAAGGTATTGTATTCACCAATTTTCATCATGAGCCAAAGGTAATGATATAAAAAAAGCGTTACAAAATTGTAACGCTTTATAATATACTTTTTTAGATATTCTATTTATAAATAGATTCTTTTTTAAAGTGCTTAGCTAATGAATAGTATACAACAGCTCTATATTTATTCCTATTAGATTTACCATATTTCTCCATTACTGAAGCAATCGCCTTATCTAAATCTGCACTATCTTTTAAGCCTAATTTTTTGATTAAAAAATTGTTTTTTACAGTATCTAATTCTGATTGATCAGAACCAGAAACTGTAGCTGCATCTTTATTATAGATAGATGGACCACAACCAATAGTTACTTTAGTTAAGAAGTCCATATCTGGTGTTACTCCCATTTTGTCTTTTAAGTCTGCTGCATACTTTACGATTAGATCGTCACGTTTACTCATAGTTATAAATGTTTTAATTAATTTTTTAGTGTGGAATAAATATACGATAATTTTCAACTTTTAAAGACCAAGAAGCTTTTTATAGAAAAAAAAAGATGAACGGTAAAAAAAATAGATAAAACCGATAAAAAGTCGCTTTAAAGAATAAAACTAAAGTAATTTAACAAAATTGCGTCATTTTCCTTACTAGGCGTAAACACTTCTAATAGCTTAGGCTGTTTACTTTCACTATAAAATGTATCTAATTTTGAAACCAATTCTCCGTCATCACTAACCGACTCATATTCAAAATTATACATTTCACAAAGTTGTTTTGCCGCTAGCTTATGTTTCGTTTCAAAGAACGTATCGAAATTATCGGTGTTTTTATGACCAGGAAGAATTCTAAAAATACCTCCACCTTCATTATTTATAAGAATAATTCTAAAATGACTTGGAATGTAATTATTCCAAAGTGCATTACTATCATAGAAAAAGCTTAAATCACCTGTTATAAATACGGTTTGAGCCTCTTTTATAACTGAAGCACCTATAGCTGTACTTGTGCTGCCATCTATTCCGCTTGTTCCTCGATTACAAAAAACAGTTACCGTTTTATTTAAATCGAAAAGCTGAGTATAACGAATCGCTGAACTATTTCCAACTTGTAATTGCACTTTATCTGGTAATGTTTTTAAAATAGAATCAAATGCTTTAAAATCACTATACTCAATACGACTCATATAAGACTCATGCTTCTCTCTTCGAACCTTTAGGGTGCTTAACCAATAATTTCTATAATTACTAGGGACAGGTATGGTATAGTTTGAGAAAGACTCGAAAAAAGAATTTTCAGATTGCTTAAAAACTTGGTTCAAACAAAAATAGGTGTCATTTGCACGATTTAAACCAACATGCCAATGGTGTTTTGGTTTATAATCTCTTAAGAATTTTTTAATTTTTTTCGAAACGACTAAACCTCCTAATGTTAATAAAACATCGGGTTGTAATGCTTCAAATTCAGTAGTTGTTAATGCACCTATCAATTTATCAATACTCGGTATAAAATCATCATGATGCAAATTAGATGTGGTCTCAGTAAATACTAAAACACTTTTATCGTTTGCTAAATATTCTAGGTATTTCTGTTCTATTGTATTTGGCGACAATACACCTACTAAAACAATTTTTCGTTTTGCTCCATTCCATATTTTTGAAAACGTTTCATAATCGGTATCTACAGGCTCCAATTTGGCAACAGGAATTACTTTAGGAGAAACGGATAGCTTTTCATCGGTTTCATACAAAGGTTCATTAAAAGGGCAATTTATATGTACTGGGCCAAATTGCGCTATTGAAATATTCAACGCTTTATTTATTTGCTCTTCGTTTTCTAACTGTACCGTTTTTTGAAGTCCTAAATATTTCTCAAGAGAATTTTCCATACTCTTAAAAATAGGTAGTAACTCCTCCCCTTTTTTATTAAAAGAATCACCTTCTTTTAAATCTTGCTTTAAACTTATAGAATACAAACTATGTTTATCATAGACATTATCTTGATTAATGGTTTGTCCATCACCAATTCCAATTAAGTATTTTGGCCTATCTGCAGATAAAACAACTAAAGGTATATTACTGTAAAAAGCTTCTGAAACTGCCGGGTAATAGTTTAGTAATGCACTCCCTGAGGTACAAACAACAGCTACAGGGTGTTTAATTTGCTGTGCGATTCCTAATGCAAAAAAGGCAGCACATCTCTCATCTACAATACTATAGCATTTAAAAAAAGGATCATTAGTAAATCCAATAGTTAATGGCGCATTTCTACTTCCTGGAGAAAGCACAATATGCTTAATGTTCTTCGCTTTACAAAGCGTAATAATAGTTTGTGCTAATGGAATTTTTGGGTAGTGCATAGTCTTTTACAAAAATACTAATTTAGATGCAGTAATAGCTTTTTTCAAATAGTGAACTCATTTAAACTTTTCAATTAGTCAAAAAATTGCTCTTTTGCACTCACTTTTTGTCTTTTTTTCCTTCCGTAGCGTTGCTATGCAACTAATTTAGTAAACAAAAACTTGCCAAAGCAATTAATTATATACGGCTTGGCAATAGTTTTATTCCTTTTTTTAGTTTATTCAATGTGAATTTTAGCTAAAGTCTATAATAACTCCAAATTATATTGTATATTTACAATAGATAAGACGTAAAAATACAATAATGAATATTAAAACAAGAACTGAAAATTCAAATACAAAACAAGGTTCAGTAAAAATGAAGGTTCCTAGAAAGGGTTCGAATCCAGTAAAACATAGTAAGTTTTCGCCATCTTGGGTTGTAGTACACTCTAAAGATACTCCTGGATTCAAAATGGAACTAATAGGTCGTATTAGAGATGGTGTTAAAAAGTCAGATTGGAAACAATTGATTCAATACACAGATTCTACAGAAAAAGAGTTTGAACATATTCTTCCTGCATCCATAAGTAGTATGCAAAAAAAGACTGTTTATGGAAAAGAGACGTCAGAACGTATTTATGAATTAGCTAGATTGTTTGGATTAGGCTATGAGGTTTTTGATTCCAAAGAAGATTTTAAAAAATGGTTAATGACCGCATCGAAAACTCTTGGTAATAGAATTCCATTTGAGCTACTTGATAGTAGTATTGGTTTTGAAATGGTAGAAAACGAAATCATTAGAATTCAATATAATGTATACAGTTAATGATTGTTTACAGAGTAGCTAATGTAAAATACAAAGACACAACTTTATCAGGAATTGGTGCTGAAAAAGTTGGCGGAAGATGGAATTCAGTTGGTACGAGAGCTATTTATTGTTCAGAAAATATTTCATTAGCGTTATTAGAGTATTATATACATTCTGAAAACATTGCGTATTTACCTAAAGAAATATTAATTGCCAAAATTCAATTTCCAAACGAGTTTGTAATAGAAGAATTAAAAGAACTTCCCAAAAGATGGAATCAATATCCATATTCCTCCAAAACAACAGAGGTTTTTACAGATTTAGCAAAAGACCGAAATAGATTTGCTTTAAGAGTGCCATCTACTATTGTTGGTCTTGAATCAAATATTATTTTAAACCCCTTATTCAAAGAATTTGGAAAAGTTGAAGTAGTCGAGTTTATTGAATTACCAATCGATGAAAGGCTAAAAAAAGATAAACGATAATTATCTGTGTTTTTAAGGTCAGAGTAATTACTGCCAACAAATCAATACAACACTTTTTTCATGGTTTGAGACTTATTTACCGTTTCTTCCCATTCTTTCTCTGCATTCGAATCTTTAGTAATTCCTCCTCCAACATATACAATAGCTTCATTGTCTTTTATTTGCATACATCTCAAATTCACATAAAGGTTAGAGGTGTTCTTAATACTTGAATAGGCATTATTTTCAACATTACGTCTATTAGAATTCCTAGATTTTGATTCTTTAAAATTTAATTCTCCTAAAAAACCTGTGTAATATTCTCTATTGTAACCTTCGTTTTCTAAAATAAAAGCTTTAGAATGTTCTTTAGGCAATCCACAAACGGCTGGCGTAGGATGTAATTTACTTAGCAATATTTTTAAATGAGATTGCTCAAAATTTAAGACTCCAGATAATGTCGTTCTTAAATGTAGTAAATCTCCAGCCTGAGTTGTTTCTACTTCAGATATTTTAATATTACTCATTAAAGGGCTTATCGCATCAGTTATAAAACTAGTTACTAACTGCTGCTCTTCTAACTCCTTTTTTTGCCAAGTTTCACTATTTGTTTTTTTTCTGGTTCCAGCTAAAGACATGGTTTTAAAACGGGTTCCTTCTATACCTAAAAAAGTCTCTGGAGTGGCACCTAACCACAAACCAACTTTTGGATGATAAAAACAATAAACTAAAGCATTTTTATAAGTTTCTAATAATTTCAGAAAGAGTTTTATTCCGTTTTTCTCTTTTAAAGTAATACGTTCTTCTCTTGAAATTACTACTTTTTTAAAAGTCCCTTCTTTTATTTTTGAAATTGTTTTTTTAGCTAATTCTAAATAGGCTTTTTTCTTCTGTTTAAAATCAACAGTATTGGTGTCACTTTCTATATTTCCATAATTAAAATCCTGATGACTAATAGATTCAACTTCAATTAAGTTATCATTTTTAACTGGAATAATTATTGCTTTTTTTCTAATGTCAAATGGTGCAAAAACAAAACCTTGCTCTTCAAAGTTTTCAGTATAATGTAGTTCTTTATCATCCTGAAGTAGTGCTTTAACTTTTAATTCATTTGGTTTCGAATACACAACAAAAGGAAATTCCTTTTCATAATGTGCATTAAGGATTTCTAAAAACAACTTTGAAGTCATAAAATTACTTCTCTTTTTTTGGTAATGAAATAGTTGATAGTTTACATAACGAAATTAAATTATCATTATCGTCTGTAATTCTAATATCTAACAATTGTGTCGTTCTCCCTTTATGAACAAAAGCCGCTCTTGCATAGACATAACCGTCTTTTACACTTTTTAAATGATTGGCCGTTATCTCAAAACCTCTAACATAATATTTTTCTAAATCTGAAAATATATGAGAAGCAAAACTACCCACACTTTCTGCTAAAGCTGCTGTAGCACCACCATGTAAAACGCCATCTGGTTGATATACTCTAGAATTTACAGGCATTTTTGCAAGCACAAAATCGTCTCCACAATCTACAAACTCAATCTCCAACGTTTCCATGAGTGTATTTTTACACGCTAAATTAGCCCGAGCTATTATTTCTTCTTTAGGTAATTTCATTTATTGGTATTTATTACTTTTGTAATCTACAATTAGATTACAAAAGTACAAAACGCTGTATAGATAATGACTACCGAAAAAGAAATAAACTATCAACATACAAACTCCTACTCTACTTTAAATACATTAAGTGATCGCACTAAAACAATTTGGTTTGTTTGCCATGGAATGGGTTATTTAAGTCGCTATTTTTTAAAATATTTTAAAGGTATAAATGCTGAAGAAAATTATATAGTAGCGCCTCAAGCTGTTAGTAAATATTATCAAGGAAAAAATTTCAAGCATGTTGGTGCTAGTTGGCTTACTAAAGAAAACACTAAAGCCGAAACTAAAAATGTGTTAACCTATTTAAAAACTGTTTTTGATGCAGAAGTTGATATTAGTAAACATAATGTAATCGTATTAGGATACTCACAAGGTGTTTCTATAGCTAGTCGTTTTGTTGCACATTATAAAATACAATGTGATCAATTAGTTTTACACTCTGGCGGTCTTCCTAAAGAACTAGAGGTTAGTCATTTATCTTATTTAAAAGCTAAAGTTTCTATGATATATGGAGATAAAGATCAATACATAACTAATGAACGTTTAGAATACGAAAGCGATAGAGCTAAAACACTTTTTGGAAATGACGTAAATATTATTACGTTTGAAGGCGTGCATGAAATGAATACTAAAATCATCAACAATTTAATCGATTAGTAAATTGATTATGAAAGATCTAGTATTAGAAAACAAAAGAGTAAAACTGTCTCTATTAACTATAGAAAACTATACGCTATTAACTAAAATAGCACAAGAAAAAGATCTTATTTACTATTCGCCAAGTGATATATCTTCTCCAAAAAAATTAAAAAACTATGTAGAAATTGCAATTGACAACTACAACAATAATCAAGCAGTACCTTTCATTATTTATGACAAACAAGAACAGACTTATTCAGGAAGCACACGTTTTGGGTTAATTAATCATAAAAACAAAGTACTACACATTGGTTGGACTTGGTTGGGAAAAGAGTTTCAAGGTACTGGACTTAATAAAAACATTAAGTTTTTAATGTTGCAGTATGCTTTTGAGACTCTAAATTTTGATAAAGTAGAATTTAGAATAGATGAACGCAATGTAAAATCTCGCAATTCCGTTGAGAAAATTGGAGGTATACTTGAAGGCATTTTAAGACAAGACACCTTAATGTTAGATGGTTTTAAAAGAAGTACATGCTGCTACGGTATTTTAAAAATAGAATGGCTTCTAATAAAAGAGACCCTTTTTGGTTCGTTATAATTAATTTGTTTAAGCAAACTAATTCACAATTATTTTTTTAACTATTTTACCTTTATCTGAACTAATTACTACAAAATAAGTTGCTCTAGGTAACTCTGAAATATTAACCTCTACATCTTCAATTCTCTGTCTAAGATCCATAGATTTTAATACTCTTCCAGTGATGTCGTAAATTGAAAGTGCATTTAATTTATTAGTCGATGCATTTAAAATTGTAAAATAGTCTTTTGCAGGATTTGGCACTATAGAAACGGCTTTATTATTAAAACTATCGTCTACTCCTAAAGTTTGTTGCGTAATGTCAAGAACCAACTCCCCAATAGCTTGGTTATCACCATAATCTTTAGCAACAAAGGTTATGACGTAACCGCCAGGCGTTAAAGCTGAACCAGCTGGAGGTATTTGCTCTAAAGAAGAAATACCACAAGAATCAAATACTGAAACTTCTCCTAAACTAAAATAATCTGGTATAATATAACTGTCTTCATTTGCTAAAATTTCTACAAAAATGCTTCCAGAGGTTATAATTTCTGGTGGTGTTAAATCTTTCACCTTTATGGTTTGCTGCCTTGTTTCACTTAATCCGGTAGCACTAAAAACAGACCAATTAACTACTGTATCACCAAGAGGTAAAGTAGATGGCGCGTCATTTTGCACAATCATTCCAATACAAGTATTCGTTTCTGGTTGATCTAAGCATACATTTGTAGCAAAATCACAATTAAAGTCATCTGCTGGAATCGTTACTGTATCTTGAAAATTTACAAATGAGGCATCGCAATTAGAAGGTGAGAAATTAAAAACACGTACTTGACCTTCTTGAGGAAAAGCAGATGTTCCTTCATTATTACTCCTAAAACTCGAACTCAATACAGTATAACCATCGGCAGATAAATCTACAGAAAAACCGTTGGCAACCCTTACTGCATCTGTAGGCTCTTCTTCTATGGATGAACCTATGGGTACCCATGTTTCATTTAACAAATGGTAAACTGTCGTTTCACCTTGAGCCTCTGCACCATCTTCAAAAGCACCTAAAGCGATAATATTTCCATAGGCATTTATTGATACTGCAGCTCCTAATTGACTTTGGGTTTCTTTTCCAATAAGATCTTGCCCTAGTTGAACCCAATTATTATTTTTAAATTCATAAACTTTAACTTTTCCTCGAAAGCCATCATAACGAAATGCTCCAACTACAATTCGATCTCCACTAAAATTTAAATCTATAGATTTCCCAGTATTTCCGGCAGTTGGATCTACATTTATTTTATCGCCTAATTTAACCCAAGCGTTATTAATTAATTTATAAACGTTTACATATCCATTTTCGTTGTTGTCACTATTTCTTACGGCGCCTACAGCTATTATATCACCAGTACCATTAATATCAACATTTGCTCCAAATGCATCACCCAATTCCTCTCCATTTAATTCTTGACCTAAAGGTTCCCAGTTTCCGTCTGAACCTATAGTGTATACGAATGCTTTTCCTTGATCTATCGATATATCACTATTCCCTGGATTTCCAACAATTAAGAAGTTACCTGCATTACTAAGTTTAACAGTGCTACCAAAACCACCTCTAAGATCATTACTATTTTCGTTAACGGGAAGCGAGAGTTCGTTTCCATAAAGCACCCAATTATCTCCAGATAATTCAAAAACTTCTACAGATCCAACAGCCATATCACCAGAAACACTTTTCTTTGGAGTTCCTATTGCTAAACGATTCGCTTGAGCTGCTAAATGAATTGAGCTTCCAAAAAAATCATTACCATTATTCGCTTTTAATGTTTGTCCCAGTTGTACCCAAGTAGATCCAGATTTTTCATAAGCTTTGACTTCAGGAAGTTTAGAGGGGCCCAAAAAAAAGTTAGAATCACTTGCAGCAAAAACAGTTCCATTATTATTGATTGTTGCAATAAAACCCAATCCTTCAGAATCGCCATTAACACTAATACCTACTTGCTCCCATTGTTGAGCAAAATTGTAAATTAAATTAAAACTAAATAAAATAGTAATTAGTAACTTCTTATTTTTCATAGTATTATAAAGTTAATGATAGTTAATACACAAACAAAGGCATCTAACTAAATATAAGGTCATTAAAAATTTTAGCGAAAAGAAGAGTGTGTTTAGATGTTTACGAGTTATAAAAGTAATTTATCTAATTTTTTTAGCAAATAAAAAACGTTAAATAGTCAATTATCAAGGATTAAGCGATTAAATTAGAAAATTTATTACAACTACATGAAACGAGTTAAAAGAAAGATTTTAAAATTACAAGGCAGACATTACTTTTCTTACAAACTCACCTACTTTTGAAGGCTCTAACCATCTCGTTACGATTACAATATCGTGCTCTTTATCTATAATTATAAAATTACCACCAAATCCAGCTGCGTAGTATATGTTTTCTGAAACGCCTTCCCAATGTCTAGATCCTTTTTTATTTAACCACCACATATAGCCATAGTTAACATTTGCTTTAGAAGATGTTGTCGCTTCATTTATCCATGCTTTACTTATTAATTGTTTGGTTTTCCATTTGCCTTCATTTAAAAAGAGTAAGCCAAAACGCGCATGATCTTCAGTATTAATAAATAAACCGCCTCCAGAATGCCCACCTCCAGTTACAGATTGCATTTTAATACCATCTATATTTACCCAAGCATCATCATAACCATACCATCTCCATGCAGTAGAAGCTCCAATTGGGTTCATTATTTTTTCTCGTAAAATAACTGGTAATGGTTTTCTATAAACTTGTAATAAAGAATAGGCTAATAAGTTCACTCTAACGTCATTATACTCAAAGGTTGTTCCTGGTGTTTTATAAGTTCTATTTTTCCAATCGTCTAAACCGCCTTCTTTTGGTGGTCTATCTGCCCAATCATGACCACCCCATAATGTTCCTGACCAATCAGAAGATTGTGTAAGCAAGTGACTCCAATTTATTTTTGAATTATGCTCTCCATCAAAACTGCCATCCCAGATATAATCTTTAACTCGATTAGTAGAAGATGCTATTAAACCACTATCAATAGCCAAACCTGCCACTGTAGACAAATAACTTTTAGTGACACTAAAAGTCATATCAACACGCTTTACATCTCCCCATTTTGCAATAACATATCCATTTTTTAAGATCATCCCTGCTGGTCCTCCTCTTTTTTTGGTTGGTCCAGCAATTTTATGAAAAGGTTCTTTAGCAAAACCTTTTAAAATAGCAATTCTTAAATCTTTTGAACCTGAATATTCATTTTCTTTAGCAAAAAAAACGGCCTTATTTAATTTATCTTCATTAACATTAAATTCGTTTGGAGACTTATATTCCCATTTAGAATTTCTTTCAGGAAAATAATACTCATTTTGTGCTTCTGCATAGAAAAAACAGATAAACATTAATGAATAAAAACACATGAGGGAACGTTTCATTTTATAAACTATTTAAACTATTAGAAATTAATGTATTTGAAGGAATTCTATTTTTTATAATGACTAATCCAGTTTAGGCAATTTAAAATCGTCTAAAGGGCTTTTTTGTTTCATTAATTTTTCAATTTCATTGGCTTTACGAGGTGCTTCTTCGCTTAAATTTACTGGTCCATTTTCAGTAATTAAAATATCATCTTCTATACGTACTGCTATTCCCCACCATTTTTTATCACAATCGCTTCCTTCTGGAATATAGATACCTGGTTCTACAGTAATGACACTATTCGCTTTTAAAGGACCATAAGTGCCTGAGTCGTGAACATCTAAACCTATATAATGCGAAGTTCCATGAGGGAAATAACTATGCTTAGCTCCTTTTTCTATAATCCCTAGTTTAGCTAAACCGTCATCAATTACTTTTTGAGCAGCTAAATGACTTCCCCAAAATTGAGCGCCAACTTTACAAGCTGCTATTCCAGCTTCTTGAGCTTCATATACAATATCATAAATAACACGTTGTTCTTTACTAAATTTCCCATTAGCAGGAATTGTACGTGTAACATCTGCAGTATAACCATGATATTCTGCTCCTAAATCCATGAGTACTAAATCATTTTCAACCTTCATTTTATTGTTTTCAATATAATGTAATACACAACCATTGTTTCCTGCCCCTACAATACTTGGGTAACCCTCAAACTCACTTCCATATTTTTTATAGACATATTCATGAATTCCTTGTATTTCTGTCTCAGACATTCCTGGGTGCATCGCTTTCATAACCTCTATTTGCCCTTGAGCAGAAATTCTTACTGCTTTTTTTAAAAGCACCATTTCTTCAGCAGTTTTTATTTCTCTTAATTCAGCCATAAAACCACTTAATTTCTTAGTGTCGTAATTTTTTGGGTTCGCTTCAATTTTTATAACGCGCTCTTTAATTTCTTTTCGAATGGCATCATTTTCTGCAGAAATATATTCAGATATTATTTTATCATTTCTCAGTTTTGGATTCTCCTCTAACGATTCCCCTATTTGCTGCGCTACGTTAGCACTATTTTCAATATCTGTTGCTTTTATTGCATTGTAAATCTCTTGTTTAATATTAGAATCTTCATCAATAGAATAATTCATATTAGTTTTTAAACTATTAACGAGATCAAACAAATCTGCATTATTTCTTGTACTGTTTCTATAATCATCTTCAAACGCATTAAATAATACCAAATTAAACTTTGAAAACTCTTTTGATATATTAGGAAATTTTATTGCATTCTTAACACAAGTAAACCCTAATTCTTTCCTGGCTCCTCTTTCTCCTAAACGCGAGCCAGTCCACATTTCTGCTCTTTTATTTTTTTCTTGAACAAATAAAATCTCATTACAATCTCCTCTTTCAATAATTCCTTTTTGGATTTCAGAAAAAATAACTAATACAACATTAGGTTCTTTATAGCCGGTTAAATAATAAAAATTAGGATCTTGGTGGTACACATAATCTACATCGTTAGACCTATTTCTTACTGGGTTTGCAAAAAATATAGCAACACTATTCGGTGGCATTTTTTTTCGTAATGCCTCTCTTCTTTCTTTATGAAACTCTTTGGAGAGGTAATCTGTAGGATATCCCGTTTGAGAAAACGAAAAAAAAGCAAAGCAAATTAAGAAACAACAGGTAAAATAATTTTTCATAGATAGGCTTGTTTAAAAAGGTAAAATAAACATTAAAATAGGTATTAATGTTTAGCGCCTATAAATTAACAAATTTTTATAGATTTTTATATAAAAATCAAGTCGATAATTTTCAATACTTTTGCATCACCAATAAATAAACGGTCCTTAGATTAAGGATTAATAATATAAATATAAAGTACAGTCGCTATATGCAAATAAATGTAAAAAACACAGCGTTAACGGAAACTCATGAAGCTCTAGGGGCAAAAATGGTTCCTTTTGCAGGCTATAGTATGCCTGTGCAATATGAAGGCGTTAATATTGAACACGAAACGGTAAGAAATAGCGTAGGTGTTTTTGATGTTTCACATATGGGTGAATTTTTAATTGAAGGAGAAAACGCTTTGAAACTCATTCAAAAAACGTGTAGTAATGATGCTTCAAAATTAACTATTGGAAAAGCGCAATACTCTTGCTTACCAAATGATGATGGCGGTATTGTAGACGACTTAATTATATACAAATTAAAAGAAGATCAGTATTTATTAGTTGTTAACGCAAGTAATATTGAAAAGGATTGGAATTGGATTAGCTCTAAAAATGATTTAGGTGCTACAATGCGAGATTTATCTGAAGAATATTCTCTCTTAGCAATACAAGGCCCAAAAGCTGTTGAAGCAATGCAGAGCTTATCTTCTCATGATTTATCTGAAATTAAATTCTATAATTTTATTGTTGGTAATTTTGCAGGCATAGAACATGTTATTATTTCTGCTACAGGTTATACGGGTAGCGGTGGTTTTGAAATTTATTGTAAGAATAGCGAAGTAAAGCAAATATGGGATAAAGTTACTGCTGCTGGAGCGAAACCAATAGGCTTAGCTGCTCGTGATACTTTAAGACTTGAAATGGGATATTGTCTATATGGAAATGATATAAACGATACCACTTCACCTATAGAAGCTGGTTTAGGATGGATTACTAAGTTTAATAAAACATTTACTAATTCTGAAGCTTTAGAAGATGAAAAAAGAAGAGGCCCAGAACGTAAATTAATAGCTTTTGAATTAAACGATCGAGGAATACCTAGACAAGGCTATGATATTGTAGATGGACAAGGAAAAAAAATAGGAGAAGTCACTTCTGGCACCATGTCTCCTAGTTTAGGAAAAGGTATTGGTTTAGGGTATGTCCCTACTATTTTTGCTAAAGTAGATAGTAAAATAAACATTCAGATTCGTAAAAATGCTGTTGCTGCAACTGTAATAAAACTTCCTTTCTATAAAGGGTAATTATTATAAATGATAGACTTGCAAAGTATTATTAATAAGATATATAATGATTTAACTAGCCAAAAAAACAAAGGGATAGTTGCTTCATATATTCCTGAACTATCTAAACAAGATAGTAATAGCTTTGGAATTCATTTACGCCATATTAACGGCGATACTTTCTCTGTAGGAGATTGGCAAACTTCTTTTTCTATTCAAAGTATTTCTAAGGTTTTAACCTTATCTAAAGCCATTTCATTAGTTGACAATAATATCTGGAAACGACTTGATGTAGAACCTTCTGGAAACCCATTTAATCATCTGTCGTTATTAGAACAAGAAAATGGAATTCCTAGAAACCCTTTAATAAACTCAGGCGCTATTGTTGTTGCCGATATTTTATTGAGTCACTTAAAAAATCCTAAAGCAGATTTTTTAAATTATGTTAGAGTACTTGCTGATGATGATTCTATAACTTATGATGAAAAAGTAGCTGCTTCAGAAAAAAAGACTGGATTTAAAAATTATGCCATTGCAAATCTTTTAAAGTCATTCGGAAACTTAAAAAATAACGTTGAAGACGTTCTTGATTTTTATTTCCACCAATGTGCCCTTAAAATGAGTTGTGAACAGCTAGTTAAAACTTTTTACATGTTAACTAATAAAGGGAAATGCATAAATAATATACAACATATAACAGCTTCACAAGCAAAACGTATTAATGCGATTATGCTTACTTGTGGTTTTTATGATGAAGCTGGCGAATTTGCTTTTGAAGTGGGTTTGCCAGGAAAAAGTGGTGTTGGCGGCGGTATTGTAGCTCTTTTACCTAATCAGTTTGTGATTTCTATATGGTCTCCTGGACTTAATACAAAGGGCAACTCCTTACTTGGTATGCAAGCTTTAGAACAGTTTACTACTAAAACGAATCTTTCTATATTTTAAAGCGCTCAATGAAAAAAACCATTGATAAAAAAAATAAGATACTCGTTTTAGGAGCGAGTGGTTTTTTAGGTGAAGCTATTTATAAAGAGCTATGCGCATATTTTAGAACCTATGGAACTTATAGAACAGACAACTATAATTTTGAAAAAAACCAACATTATTTCCAATATAATACTGAAGAAGACGATATTTATGAAATTCTTGAAATCGTTAAGCCTACAATAATTATATCTGCACTACGAGGAAATTTCTCTGCTCAAGTTATTATGCACAGTCATATGACAGATTATATAAAAACTACAAATGCACGCTTAATTTATTTATCTTCTGCTAATGTTTTTGATGCTTATAGCAAATTTCCTAGTTATGAATTAGACAAAACATTAAGCCATAGTATGTATGGGCATTTTAAAATTAAAATAGAAAATATGCTATTGCGTTTGCCAAGCAAACTGATAACCATTGTAAGATTACCAATGGTATTTGGTCCGCAATCTCCTAGAGTTAAAGAAATAAAGGCCTTTTTAAAAGAACGTTTGCCTATCGAAGTTTTTCCTAATTTAATAATGAATGTGACTACAGATTCTAAATTAACACAACAAATTCATTACATTATTAATCAAAATAAGTCAGGTATTTTTCATTTAGGTAGTAATGATTTAGTACATCATGACGATTTTTTTAAAGAAATAATTAATTCTTTAGGCAACTATAAACCAACATTTAAACAAGTATTTACCACTAATGATGATCGTTATTTAGCAGTATTACCAAAAACAAATTTATTACCCAAACACTTACAAATAGTGAGTCAAGATATATTGACCGAGTTAGAAGTTTAAATTAATTTAAAAAGTATATAATGTCAAAATTAACCGAAAAAGAAATAGATAGTCGTTTAGAAAAATTACAAGAATGGGATTATTTTGATAATGCCATCCATACTGAATATGAATTTGAAAATTTTAAAGATTGTTTTAGTGCAATGAGTAGGATTGCTTTTGAATGCGAAGCATTAAATCACCATCCCGATTGGTCTAATATTTATAATGTTTTAAAAATTAGTCTTTCTACTCATGACGCAAATGGTGTTACAGAAAAAGATTTTAAATTAGCAAATGCAATTGAAGGTATTGTCGAAGAAGAAGAGTAAGTCTCTATTTTATTAGATCAACTATTTTATTAAATTTGTGAGAAGTAAGTATAATACGTTTTCAAATTAATCATTTCTTAATTTTGGAAACATAAAAATAATTTTAAATGGGAAGAGCTTTTGAATTTCGTAAAGCACGAAAAATGAAACGTTGGTCTGCAATGAGTAAAGCCTTTACTCGTATTGGTAAAGACATTGTAATGGCCGTAAAAGAAGGAGGACCAGATCCGGATAGTAATTCGAGATTACGAGCTGTTATTCAAAATGCCAAGGCAGTAAATATGCCTAA
Source organism: uncultured Flavobacteriaceae bacterium (assembly GCA_937959395.1). GTDB lineage: Bacteria > Bacteroidota > Bacteroidia > Flavobacteriales > Flavobacteriaceae > JAHDGB01. The sequence continues at coordinate 29,629 of CALGLR010000037.1, forward strand.
AGATAATGTTGAGCGTGCTATAAAAAAAGCAAGCGAAAAAGGACTTGGCGATTTTAAGGAAGTTATTTTTGAAGGTTACGCACCACACGGTATTGCTATACTTGTGGAAACTGCTACCGATAATAATACCAGAACGGTAGCCAATGTTCGTAGTTATTTTAATAAATGTGATGGCAGTTTAGGAACTTCTGGTTCTGTTGTATTTATGTTTGATCATACCTGCAATTTTAGAATTAATGCTGAAGGTTTAGATCCTGAAGAAATAGAATTAGAATTTATTGATTTTGGCGCCGAAGAGGTTTTTGGAGATGATGATGGTATTTTAATTTACGCACCTTTTGAAAGTTTTGGAGCGATACAAGCGGAATTAGAAAAAAGAGAAATGGAAATTTTATCTTCTGGTTTTGAGCGTATTCCTCAAGTTACAAAATCACTAAATGCTGAACAGATTGTAGATGTAGAAAAACTTTTAGCTAAACTAGAAGAAGATGATGATGTGCAAAATGTATATCATACTATGAATGAAGAAGCATAAAATTAGTACAACATATAGTTTAAAAGCTTTTATTCTCTTTTGTTAGAGAGTAAAAGCTTTTTTTATTTTATACCTTAAAAAAAACGAATTCATAATAATACCATTTCTTATTTGAAATGACTGTAAAACAAAATGAATATTTTTTGCTTTATACAAATTAGAAAAATAAAGCATAGCCTTAGTTACGGTTTCTTTTTATAATGCGGTAGAAAGTAAAAAAGAACGTTTTATTACGGTTATTTCAAATAAGAAATGGTATAAATTATTTTAATCACTAAGAAATATAGTTATGGTTGCAAAAATATTAATAGGCTTAATTGCTTTTATTCATTGTTATATATTATGGTTTGAAATGTTTGCATGGGAAACAAAAGGACCAAAGGTTTTTAAAAGATTTCCAAAAGATTTATTTAAGCAAACAAAAGAAATGGCTGCCAATCAAGGACTTTATAACGGTTTTTTAGCGGCTGGCTTAATCTGGACTTTTTTTATTGACAATATAGAATGGAGAGATAATATCTCCTTATTTTTTTTAGGCTGTGTAGCAGTAGCAGGAATTTATGGTTCATTAACTGCTGAACGTAAAATACTTTTCGTTCAGACTATACCAGCAACAATAGCAATAGTATTAATTTTATTTTTTAATTAAGTCATAAAAAGAAGCTGTCTGAAAAGTATTTTCAACGTCATTCTGAATTTATTTCAGAATCTCACAATACTATGCGCTAGCCTTTTGTGAGAACCTGAATCAAGTTCAGGTTGAAGAAACTAACCTTTTTAGACAGCTTCTTTTAAACTTTAAATTTAATTATTCTTATTAGTTGGTCTTCAAAATCTTTACTGTTTTCGAAGCATTACTTGAATTTATCAATTTTACAAAATAGAATCCGTTAGATAAAGAAGAGATCGATACTTTATCTTTAGATTGGTAATTATTTAATTCTTTAATAACCTGACCTTGAACAGAAATAACCTGTAGTTTATAATTTCCTGTATTTAAACCAGCAATTTCAAATTCTGTTTTAACAGGATTAGGGTATAATTTTATATTTGCAATATCTATTGTGGATGGATTACTTAAAATTTCTGAGTATTCAATATCTAAAAAAGGTTTCGCACTAGACATATAATCACCAATGCTTACTGTAGTAATGTCGTTATCTAAAACAGAATCTCCTGTATTAAAGTCTATATAATCTGCATTAGCATTTGTATCAGGAAAAGATAATCTAAACTGAGTTATTCCAGATTTATTAATAGCGGCTAATCCATCAGCATTTAAATCGATACGTAATGCATAATCATTTGCTGTAACAGTTCCATGAAAACATCCTGCATTTAAAGCATCGGCTGTTGCAGAAAAATCTGAATTTTCAATATTAGCAGTTCCAAATGTTCCCGTTTTAACTTCGACTTGGGCTGCTCCTAAAGCACCACTTTCAAAAGGATTAGAACTATTTTCTCCATTTCTAATTATATATAAACTCACACCATCTATTGATGCTTCCTCTGGTAATGAAGACGTGTCAAAACTAAGAATTCCTTTATAGCTTTCACCTGTATTCAAATCTCCTACTCTAACTTGAGTCGTACCAATTGTAGAACCAGTAGTCCAACCATCTTGCGTTCCTCCAGAAGAAAAAATTGTTGTAGTGACTTCTTTTCTCATTTTTGGTAAAAAGTATGAAGTTGTTTGATTAATCATCTTATATTCATAAGCTTCTTTATCTAAATGAATTGGATCAAACCCAGATCTAAAATTAGATCGTAGTGTTGGCCTTTCTGGATTTCCACCAAAAGTATCTCCAGACGGAAAAGGCAATGTACCGGGGTTACTAACACCATCTCCATAATAATAATGCGATAAACCAATTGAATTATCATAAAACACTTTATCATTTGGTAAGTTATTAATTCTAAACCCTTCAATAGATAACATCATTTGATTCACTCCAGCGTCAGAAATAAGATTATTATCATCATAACTTATTCTTCCACGTAAAATACCTCCTGTAACTATTGCATTTAAATTAGGATAATCATAACTAGAAATTAGAAATTCAACATTTGGATGAACAGTTTGCACTTCGTTAATAATTATATTGGTATCATTCATTATCCTTTCAAACAAAGCTTGTTCAGAGCCTGGAGTATCTGTATCCATATTCTCATACCAACCATCACCAGACCTTCCTGCTAATATATCATTCCCGCCAATATTTAAAACTACTGTTTCTATTGTTGGGTTATTTGTAATTTCGTCTATTACATTATCAATCCAAGGGAAATTTGTCTTGTCTGCCCATTCTTTAGCTGTAGAACCACTAATAGCATACTCAGGACCGTTATAGCCAGCTCCAGGATTACCGCCTAGACTTCTACTTACCATATCACTATCAGCAATACCAAATTTATCAAAAATTTCATTGTAGGTATTATCATCCCACATAAACTGAGCCCAAGAATCTCCTGCTACAAGTACTTTAGGTTCTGAAGAATTAGATGGGCAAACTTGTCCGTAAACAATAGAATAGCTAAAAGCTAAAATGAGAGTAAATAAGTGTTTCACAATTTTCGTTTTAATTAATTATTATTCAATTAAATTAGTTCAACTAAATTATTTAAAAAAATTATGCAGGCATAACACTTATATAATCGCTTAATAGTAATTCAACTTTTAAGTTAAAACAAAAAAAATAGTATTACTTAACTATTAATGTTAGGAATTAGGTCTCAGTTACGTCTAAAAACTAAACCAACTTATACTAAAATGAAAAAAGCCATACTACTTTTAATTCTTTTCATAACCTTTAATGGTTATGCGCAAAATGAGATGACTCAAGAAAAATTAGATTCAATTTATACGAAAATTAGCGATTCTATAGAAGGTAGTAGTGGAAGATGGCAGTTTAAAGTAAAAGATGTTGTTTTTATAGCTATTAGTGATTCTACTCATAATAGAATGCGTATAATTTCTCCTATAGTAGAAACTTTTAAATTAACTGAAACATTAAAAGAAGATGCTCTAGTTGCAAATTTCCATACTGCTCTAGACGTTAAATATGCAATAAGTGATGATATATTATGGTCTGTATTTATTCACCCATTGAAGGAATTATCTGAAGATCAAGTCTATAATGCTGTTAAACAAGTTTACTTTGCAAATATTACTTTTGGCACCAGTTTTTCTAGTACATCTTTAGTTTTTCCAGGCCGCGAACAAAAAACAGATAAAGAAGAAGAGCCAAAAAACTTTATTAAGCGTAAAATCTAGTATTAGTAAATTTCTCCGAAGCAAGCCTACGGAGCATTTTTAAGGAACACGTTTACAAACTTTAAACATTCTACTAGCGAGGCAAGCCTCGGGGTATTAAACCCTCACCCTCCTAGAATAATAAATTCACACAATTACATTAATATTTTATACAAAAAAGGCTATTTCTTGCGAAATAGCCTAGGTTAGTTTAGTAGTAGTTGAATGTTTCTTTTTAGGGACTAGCACAGTTTACTTTATGTTTCATTCATTTACTACAAAAGTAAATATTCAAACTTAGTAGCAAGATAATCAAATTCTGTTAAGACGCAAATAAATCCGATTAAAAGTCGTTGAAATACTTAAAAAACATAGTATAATCGATTAAATACATATTAATACGATTAAAGAATAAGTGAGATTTATGATATTTTAATGATTTTAACATCTTATCTTATCTAAAAATTGTACAATTTCTATAAATCTATCTTCTATATCTATTTGCAAATTTAAAAGACTTTAAATTTTATTTTACTTCTTTTTAAGGTTTATAGTTAAGAAGACACCTCACTAGGAAATGAAACAAAAGACTATAAAAAAGAAACACTCAAAAACTCAATTAAGTAAATAATCTATTATTAGCTAAGTAATACCATTTCGCATTTGAAATGACCGTAATTAAACGTTCTTTTTTACTTTCTATTTTATTAAAAAAAGAAAACTTAACTGTACTTCTACTTCACTCAGTATAGTTAGCTATGTCTTATTTATGTAATTCATATAAAGAAAAAAGTAATTATTTTCTTTTACATTAATTTCAAACAAGAATTGTTATAAACTATCCATTTGATTAATGTTTTTTTACAAAAAAAGGCCATTTCTTACGAGATGGCCTAGGTTAGTTTAGTAGTAGTTGAATGTTTCTTTTTAGGGACTAGCACAGTTTACTTTATGTTTCATTCATTTACTACGAAAGTAAATATTCAAACTTAATACCAAGATAATCAAATTCTGATAAAATGCAAATAAATCCGATAAAAAGTTATAAACAAATCGTTTAAACACTATTTTGTCGATAAAAAACATATAATGCCGATTAAATAAAATAAGTGCTTTATGAGAATTTCGAGTTTCTACCCACTATTCCTTTATAAAAATCACGTATTTTCTTAAAGTCTGCTTCTATATCATTGGTTGGATAAAAAGGCTCAGAAATAGTGTTTAGTTTGTTTTTGAAATCAAAAGTGAACATAATGATTGGAACATTAGCTTCTTTGGCTATATAATAGAAACCTGTTTTCCATTTCTCGACTTTTTTTCGAGTTCCTTCTGGAGATAAGGACAATCTAAATTCTTTTTTATCTTTAAATAATTTTGCTATGGCTTCTACTTTGTTCTGGCTAGAAGTTCTATCAATTGGCACACCTCCTACTGCTTTAAAATAGAGTCCTAAAGGCCAAACAAACAAGTCTTTTTTACCTATAAAATTGGTTTTAACTCTCGTAATTTTTCTAATAAATAATGCTACAATAAAATCTAAATTACTAGTATGTGGAGCTCCTATTATAATGGCTTTCTTAATTGTATCTTGGGAGAAATTTGTATTTCCAACAATTTTCCAACCCCAAATTTTAATGTAGATTAACTTAGCTAGCCAACGCATACTACATTTTTTGGTATAATTCTTTTAATCGTTCTCTTGTAATTGTCTTTTTCCAGTTCTTCCCAATGGCATTTTCCCATAGCGGTTCTAAACTTAAAGCGACATCAATCATGATATCAAACTCAGCATCACTTAAATTAGCGCAAATGCCTTGGGGTAAAGTAATATTGTGCTTCTCTTTCATTTGTTTAAAAAGCTTAACTCCTTCAGGATAAAACTCTTCTAAATGATCAATAACGATACAATTTCCTATTCCATGTTTAGTACCTAATAAAAATGACAAACCATAACTTAATGCATGAGCAACACCAACTTGAGAATAAGCAATACTCATTCCTCCGTGCCAACTCGCCATCATTAACTTATCTTCGGCCTCTTCTTTAGATAAATTATCTTTTAAAAATATCTCTTTACATAGCTCATAAGCTTTTTCTCCATAGGATTTGCTAAACGCATTTAAATAAGTACCATTTAACGATTCCACACAATGTACGAAACAATCCATTCCTGTATAAAACCATTGATCTTTAGGTACATCTTTGGTTAATTCAGGATCTAGTATAACTTGATCGAAAGGTGTATAATCACTATTAATACCTAACTTACGTTCTGGTCCAGTAAGAATTGTTGTTCTCGAAACTTCTGCTCCTGTTCCTGAAATTGTAGGAATACCTATATGATAGGTCGCTGGATTATTAACTAAATCCCATCCTTGATAATCTTTCGATTCTCCTTTATTGGTAAGCATTATAGCAACAGCTTTAGCAGTATCTAAAATACTACCGCCTCCAATTCCAATAATTCCAGAAGGATGTTCTTTATGTTTTAGTATTATTTCTTCAACTAAAGTATCTATTCCAGATGTTTTTGGTTCTTCTTCTGCAGATATATAATATAACTTATCATCATAAGCTAATGGAATTCTAGAAGTTAACCATGCATTGCCTTTAAAGACATCGTCTACTAAGAATATAAAAGGCGCATTTGTATTTAAACGTTTGGGCGCTATTATATCTCCTAATTGACTAAAACTGCCGCGTCCAAACACTACTCTAGACACCATTGGGAAATTTCTATAACTCATTTATTATTTTTTCTATTGTAAATATAAACATCGTATAATGTTTAAAATTATTATTAAATATGCTTAAAATTAGTGTTACGTTTCAAACATAGTCGTTAAGCTGTACAATTATTTAGATTAATAATTCTAATGTAGCTTCTAAATTAGTTAATGTTTTATATTTTCTATTACTCTTTTCTTCTTCTTTTACTATTTCATGTTCCCATGTTGTATGAAATGGGACGTGAATTGCTTTTGCTTTAATATTTATTAATGGCAAAACATCTGATTTTAAAGAATTACCTATCATCAAAAAATGCTCTGGTTCTATTTCTAAATGGTTAAGTAATTTTATATAATTTTCTTCTTTTTTATCACTAAGTACTTCAATATGGTGAAAATATTTTAGTAACCCAGACTTTTCTAACTTACGTTCTTGATCTAATAAATCGCCTTTAGTGGCCACTATTAATTTATACTTTTTAGAAAGCAAAGTTAATACTCTTTCTACATTTTCCAACAACTCAACTGGTTTGTTGAGCATCTCCTTCCCTATTTTTAATATTTTCGCTACTATTTCATTAGAAACTTCATAATTAGAAATCTCTAAAGCCATTTCTACCATTGAAAGCGTAAACCCCTTTATACCATAACCATAAGTTGGTAAATTTTTTATTTCCATTTTAAAAAGCTCTTGATCAATCTTATTTGGTGTTTCATATCGACTTAATAAACCACCAACTATTGCTTCTGCTTCTCTAAAATAAGTTTCATTAACCCATAGCGTATCATCCGCATCAAATCCAATGACTTTTATATGTTTATATTCATTTTCCAACTTATTTCCAAAGCTTTATTGCGCGTTCTAAATCTTCTGGTGTATCAATTTCAATACCCTGAACATCAGTTTCTACCATTTTAATTCGTTTTCCATACTCTAAATACCGAATGCACTCTATTTTTTCTGAAGCTTCTAATGGTTTCATTGGTAATCGATAAAAATCCAATAAAGCTGCTTTTCGAAAAGCATACACTCCTTTGTGCTTAAAATATTTAGCTCCAACATTTTTATCTCTTGGATAAGGTATTGGGCTACGAGAAAAATATAATGCACAGTTTTCTTGATCTGTAATAACTTTTACCGTATTTGGATTCTCTATTTCTTTTTTATCCTTTATTTCAACCATTAGTGAAGCTAAATCTATTTGAGATTTAGTGTCATTTTTAAATACTTCTATTAGCCTTTTTAAAGATTCTATTTCAATAAATGGTTCATCTCCTTGTACATTAATAACAATATCAACATCCATAAACTCTACAGCTTCTGCAATTCGATCACTTCCACATTCGTGAGATTTAATACTCATTATTGCTTTACCGCCACTATTTTCTATTTCCTCAAAAATAATAGCACTATCGGTTACAACATAAACATCATCAAACAATCCAGTCGCCTTTGTTGCTTCATAGGTTCTAGTAATAACTGATTTTCCTGCTAAATCTTGCATTAATTTAGCGGGAAATCGTGTTGCACTATATCGTGCTGGTATCATTGCTATTATTTTCATTAAGCGTATTGAAAAATTAACGTATCAAAAATATAATTTTTATAATCATTATTAGGCCTTATTAGGCTTAAATTTTCTATATATTTTATAAATAACAAACATAATAATAATCACTACGAAAACTGCTACGTATGGCAAAAACACTGATAATAAAGACATTACAATAGAAGTTCCTGTTTCTACTGTAGATACTATTGGATTTGCTACGCCTGCTGTGGCTGTTGTAGAAGCTAAGCGCGTTGCTCCGGAAGAGCTAGCCACTGCTGTTGCTGTTCCTCCTCCTGCTATAATTGCTAATGCCCAAGTAATTACCGGGCTTAAATCTGCTACAGTAGACACCATGACAGCAGTACCAGCAATTGCAGCTAAAGGAATCGCTACGGAATCTAATAAATTATCTAAATATGGGATATAATAAGTAAAAATTTCTGCTATTGTTGCCACCCCTAAAACAATGAGAGCAGATAAACTTCCAACCCATTGCCAGGAATCATTAAGTTCCCATGCACCAAAATAGGCGGCTAAGCTTAAGGCAAATAAAGGAACAAATATTCTAAACCCAACAGATGCAGCTAAACCTATCCCTAAACATATACTTATTATTGTTTCTGCAGTCATTAATTATTTATAAATATATTTTTAGTCAAAGTTAAATAATCTTTTTATGTTTTGTAATCTATAATTTAGAAAGTGGTTTACTCGTTTTAATCTTCAGTAAAAGCATCATTTTTAAAACCTATTAAGTACAATTTTTCTTTTGCTCTGGTAATTGCTGTGTACAACCATCTTAAGTAATCTCTATCTATTCCGTTAGGTAAATAAGGTTGTTCTACAAATACTGTACTCCACTGTCCTCCTTGAGATTTATGACAAGTAATCGCATAAGAAAATTTTACCTGAAGTGCATTAAAATACTTACTCCCTTTCACTTTTAAAAATTTTCGATAATTACTTCCTTCTTCTTCAAAATCTTTCATCACTTCTTGATAAAGTCTATTTGAATCGTCATAAGTTAACGAAGGGGTTTCTGCAGAAATTGTATCTAATAGTAAAACCGTTTCAAAAGGGCTCATTTTTGGATAATCTACCATTCTTACTTTCACTTCGGCAAAACGAAAACCATATAATTCTTTAATACTAAAGATTTCTAAAACTTCTATTATATCACCATTAGCAATAAAACCAGCTTCTGCAGTAGGTTTTAACCAAAAGTAATTATTCTTAACCACCATTAAATAATCCCCAGAAGACAATTCATTCTCATTAAATAATATACGACTACGAATTTGTTGGTTATATAAATTTGCGCGTTTATTACTTCTTACAATTATTGCTGTTTCTTCATTTCCTAAATTACTGTAAGCTCCATCTATTGCTTCCAAAATCTCATTTCCTTCAATAAGCCTAACAATATCTTTAAAACCGCTTAAATTAAATTTAAATGAATCGAAAAAGTGCCCAGCTATTGCCTCTCTTAATAAAGTAGCGTTTTCTAAAATACCTGATTCTTGTCCTTGTCGCATGACTTCGTCTAACTCCATTTTTGTGACATTCTTATTGTAATTAAGACTAAGCGTATTCTCATCTAAAGCTGGGCTTAATTCTAATTTCACAGGTGGCAACTGGGCTGTATCTCCAATTAATAATAGTTTACATGTATTACCTGAATACACATATTGCATTAAATCGTCTAGCAATGATCCATTTTCAAAAAGTTTAGAATCACTTGGAGTATCAGGAATCATTGATGCTTCATCTACTATAAAAATGGTGTTTTTATGTTTGTTAGGTTGCAATACAAATTTTACACCGCCACTTTTCTCTTTCTTCGGAAAATAAATTTTTTTATGTATTGTAAAAGCTTCTTTTCCTGAATAATTTGCAATGACTTTAGCAGCTCTGCCTGTTGGAGCCATTAACACGGCGCTTTTTTTTACTTTCCATAAATTATTTACTAAAGTCCCTATTATCGTTGTTTTACCTGTTCCGGCATATCCTTTTAATAAAAAAAGTTCATTTGGAGAATCGTCAAAAATAAATTCAGAAAGTTGAAGTAATAAAATATCTTGCTTAGTTGTAGGTTTAAACGGAAATTGCTGTTTTATAAGCGAATAAAATTGCGAGTGGGTCATTAAAGAGAGTACGTTATAAACATTTGTTCAAAGATATGAATGATTTTTACTCGCATAGGCTTTTACGATTAAAAAAAAATTGTAGATTTGCGAAAGTCGATTTATTAAATATAACTAAAAAAAACATGCTAACACTAATTTTAATCACAGTTGCCGTAATACTACTTACAGTAGGTATCGTTTGGGTAATTGACAAATTTGTCCCTACAAAACTTAAACCTGTATTAATGATTGGGCTTTGGGCTTTAATTATATTTTTAGGCTATTTAACGTTCATGTCTGTTTATGGTGAAATAAAATTTAACCAAGTTAAAGAGAAACGTTATGCTAAAGTAATTGAGAACCTTATAGATATTAGAGATTCTGAATTAGCCTACAGAGAACGCAAAGGAAAGTTTACAAATAATTATAATGAATTAATTAATTTTATTGAAAACGGTAAATTTATAATTACTCAAAGAAGAGATAGTACTGTTTTAGATGAAGTTAAAACGAAAGCATACGGTGGTGTTGAATCATTTATGGAAATAACTATTGTAGATACATTAGACCAAGTCTCTGTAAAAGATTCTTTATTCAAAACATCTACACGCTACAAAACGATGATGAATGTTCCTTTTGCGCCAGAAGGCACTAAATACACTTTAAAAGCTGGACAAGTAGGTGAAGAGGGTGATAAGGAACCTGTTTTTGAAGCTTCTGTTTTAAAGAAATTAGTTTTACATGACCAAGAGCCGGATTATCTTTTTAAAGAAAATGAAGTTGTTTCTGTTGAAGAAATTGATGGTAATACTATTCGTGTTGGATCTATGGAAGAAGTAAAAGTAATAGGTAACTGGCCTAAACTTTATGACGTACAAACAAAAAAATAATAATCAAGAAATAACACATAAAGAACTGTCCATTCAAATTAGTTTGAGTGGACTTTCTTTTTGTATATTAAATACTGAAATCAATACCATAATTTATTTAAAAACATTCCCAACAACAAGTAAAAAAACCCCATTTCAAATTCTTGATAAGCTTCAAATACTTTTTAAAGAAGAAGACATCTTTAATCAAAAATTTGATAATGTTAATGTTATTTATGTTAACGAACTAGCAACTTTAGTTCCTAAAGAGTTATTTAAAGAAAATCTTTTAGCCGACTATCTTAAGTTTAATTCTAAAATCTTAAAAACCGATTTTATTTCTTATGATGAAATCAATACTATTGAAGCCGTTAATGTTTATGTCCCTTATGTAAACATTAATAACTATATCTATGAGCAATTTGGTAGTTTTACATACAAACATTTCTCTACCGTTTTAATTGAAAAATTACAAGAAATAGAGAGCCTTAAAACGAATCAAAAAATATATATAAATGTATGTGATACGCACTTTGAAATTATTTCATTTAAAGACGGAAAACTATTTTTATATAATACTTTCGAATATAAAACCAAAGAAGACTTTATCTATTACTTATTATTTACAGTAGAGCAATTACGTTTAAATCCTGAAGTTTTAGAACTTATATTCTTAGGGGATATAAATGAAACTGACACTATATATAAAATTGCATATAAATACATTAGAAATCTTAGTTTTGTTAAACGTATAGATAACTATAACTACACCGAAACCAAACTAAGTACTCATTCAAATTTCACACTAATAAATAGCTTTTAATGCGTATTATCTCTGGTTTATATAAAAGTATACGAATTACCGCTCCAAAAAAGCTTCCGGTACGCCCCACAACAGATATGGCAAAAGAAGCTTTATTCAATATTATAAACAATCGCTATTATTTTGATGAAATCTCTGTAATCGACTTATTTTCTGGCACTGGTAATATAAGCTACGAATTTGCATCAAGAGGAGTTGAACAAATTACGAGTGTAGACCAAGATTACGGTTGCATTAAATTTATAAATAAAACGGCTGAAGAGTTTGACATGACCATTCAGGTTATAAAAAGTGATGTGTTTAAATATCTTGAAAAGTCAAAACAAAAAGCAACCTTGATTTTTGCGGATCCTCCTTATGATTTTGATATTGATACTTTCGCAAAAATTCCAGAATTGGTGTTTAAAAATAATTTATTAGAAAATGAAGGTTTATTAATAATAGAACACTCAAAACACACCAATTTATCAGACTTAAACCATTACAGTCATACCAAAAGTTACGGAGGAAATAGTTTTAGTTTTTTTGAAGCACCTTCTAGTGACGAAGAGGAATAATTACAATTTATAACATTTGCTCATAGAATTAGAAAGAAGTTTCTAGTTTTATTCATGAGATTCCCGCCTGTGCGGGAATATAAAAAAGCAGATCTATAAGCCGGATTTTGTACTCTTACAAGCCCTTATCATTTATCTACGACTATTGTTACCAATAGCCTCTAGCTGCCTACCCTCTAGTCTCGCGCGTGTACGCTCAAACACTAGTTTACATGACATTGCACCGCATAGAGTTTACCTGGTTTCACTACAGCATTACCTGTACGTACTTTCTGTTGCACTTTTCCTAATCTTACAACTGGTGGCTGTTAACCACTATGCTTACACTATGGTGTCCGGACTTTCCTCTTAAATGCTAAAAATAAATTCAACATAAAAGCGATAAGGCGATCTGCTTGGGTGCGAAATTACAATTTTTAATACTTAATTATGTTGATAACTATCAATAAATTCATAGTATAAAATACTGCATTTTAGGTCTAATTTTTAACTTTGTTGAAATAATCAAGTATCCTGTTAGATACAAACCAATCGTTATAAGATTGGAACATTAAAAAGTTATTATAATAGTGGAACATTTCGTAGTATCGGCTCGTAAATATAGACCTCAAACATTTAAGGATGTTGTTGGGCAGCAAGCGATTACAAACACTTTACTAAATGCTATTGAAAACAATCATTTAGCACAAGCATTATTATTTACTGGACCTAGAGGTGTAGGAAAGACCAGTTGTGCGCGTATTTTGGCTAAAATGATTAATCAAGAAGGAAGTAATAATCCTGATGAAGATTTTGCTTTCAATATTTTTGAACTAGATGCTGCTTCTAATAACTCTGTAGATGATATAAGAAGTCTAACTGATCAAGTTCGTATTCCACCTCAAGTTGGGAATTACAAAGTATATATTATTGATGAGGTACATATGTTGTCTCAAGCCGCTTTTAATGCGTTTCTTAAAACTTTAGAAGAACCACCTAAACATTGCATATTTATACTAGCGACTACAGAAAAGCACAAAATAATTCCTACCATTTTATCACGTTGTCAAATTTTTGATTTTAAAAGAATTACGGTTAAAGATGCTAAAGAGTATCTAAAATACATAGCAAAAGAACAAGATGTTACTGCTGAAGATGATGCACTTCACATAATTGCCCAAAAAGCAGATGGTGCTATGCGTGATGCTTTATCTATTTTTGATCGTGTCGTTAGTTTCTCAGGAAAAAACTTAACACGACAAGCCGTAACAGAGAATTTGAATGTTCTGGATTATGAAACGTATTTTACAAGTACTAGTTTTATCCTAGAAAATAAAATTCCCGAATTGCTCTTACAGTTTAATAATACATTATCTAAGGGTTTTGATGGGCATCATTTCATTGCTGGATTAGCATCCCACTTTAGAGATTTATTGGTTTGCAAGAATCCTGTAACAATAGAACTCCTAGAGGTTGGTGAGGATACCAAAGCAAAATACTTAGAACAAGCAAAAGCGGCCTCTCAAGAATTTTTAATGAAGGGTATCGCTCTCGCCAATGAAACCGATCTCAAATACAAAGCGAGTAAAAATCAACGACTACTCGTTGAATTATGTTTAATGCAATTAGCCTCTATCACTTTTGATGGAGAAAAAAAAAATAGCAGACATTACATAATTCCGCCTTCTCATTTTAGAAAAATTGGCATTACCCCAGTTCCTGTAAAGAAAAATATAGCATCACCGCAAAGTACTATTAATCATACAGAAATAACATCTGAACCTCCAGCAGAAAAATTAAGCAACAAAGAAGAAACGACTAAAGACTCTTTAACTACTGAAAAAGTACAAAGAATAACTATAAATGCTCCAAAAAAATCAAATTCGGGCTTATCTTTAAGTAGTATTCGTGCTAAAAAAGAGCATTTAATTAAACAAATGGATGTTGTTGTAGACGAAGAAGATTTACCAAAAAACCTTTTTTCTCAAGATGAATTGCTAGCTGCATGGAATACATTTATTAGCTATTTACAAAAAGAAGGTAAATTTAATTTAGCCTCTATATTATCTATAGATACGCCTCTATTAAAAGGAACTACGATACATTTAAGATTTCCAAATGAGACTAATAAAGTTGAAGTAGAAAGACAACAATATGACCTATTAACCTTTCTAAGAAAAACACTCCAAAACTATGATATAAGTTTAGATATTATCATTGTTGAAGAATTAGAAAAAAAATATGCTTACACTCCTGAAGAGAAATATGAGAAATTAAAAGAGAAAAACCCTAATTTAGAGCTTTTACGTAAAATGTTTGATTTAGATTTATAAATGATGAAAAGAACTTATTTATTCATACTCCCTATACTTATCCTTTCTTTTATTAGTTGTGATGGTAAAGACCGCAAAACGAAATCTAATGTTACTATTTTAAAAGAAAGTAAATTACTAGATTCATTCTCTGAAAACATTACTTATATTCCTGCAAAAGAAGTAAAAATGATTACAGATACCATTTTAAGTAATGGGTTTAATCTGAAAATAAAAAACCAGACAGATACATTAAATAATATTAGTACTTCCTACGCAAAAGACTCTATTAAATATATTACCCATTACCGACAGTTTATATCAGATATAAAAATAGAAAAAGACAATAAATCTATTTTTAGCAGTACCATTAACAAAGCATTCTTAATAAATAAATATAAATCATTAATTATAGAAAAATTGAACCTAGATAATTTAAGGTTTGGCGGTGCTTTTGTTAATGATAATGATCCCACTAATGAATCTGTAATACTTTCTTTGTATTTAGACAACCCAATAATAGAAACACTATTTATTTATAATTTATCTATTTCTAGTAATGGTGAGACCGATTTTAAGTACGTAAAAAAGCTTAAATATGATAAATAAAACCTTTTTATATAAAGTATGTTAGGATTAAAATTACCAACTGATCCGCGTTGGGTTAATATTGTAGAAAAAAACATTAAAGACATTTTAATAGATCATGCTTTTTGTGAGCAAAAAGCTGCCAGTACTGCTATTTCTTTTATTGTAAGTTTTCCCGAATATTCAGAATTGGTAGAAGAGATGATTGCTTTGGTAAAAGAAGAGATTAGTCATTTTAAATTAGTTCATGATAAAATTATAGAAAACGGCTGGGTATTAGGCAGAGATAGGCGTGATGATTATGTTATACAATTAATTACTTTTTTCCCCAAAGGGGGAAGTCGTACTACACAATTAGTTCATCGCTTACTTTATGCAGCTTTAATCGAAGCGAGAAGTTGCGAACGATTTAGATTACTTTCTGAAGAATTAGAAGATAAAAAATTAGCCAAATTCTATAGAGATCTAATGATTAGTGAAGCCAATCATTATGCTATGTTTTTAAAATTTGCTAGACAATATGGCAACCGAGAAGAGGTTGATAAAAAGTGGCAAGATTTATTAGCTTACGAAGCAAAAATTATGAAAAACCTAAGTAATTCTAAAACAATACATGGTTAAAACTTTATGCCTACACCAAATTGCATATTATTATTCTTTGCTTCAACACCAAATTCTTCATCAAAGATATTTGTTAAACCATAAGAATATCTAAAATCCACAAAAAATTCTGGCGAAAGTCTGTATTCTATACTACCTATACCCGAGAATGCAATATTGGTTAAATCGTCTTCAAATTTATGAGTTTTTATACTTACTAAAGGACCTACACCAAATGCGACTACTTCATCTAAAAAATATTTAAAAAGAATTGGAGCTTGAATATAATCTACTCGTATTTGCTCTAGTTTAGCGCCTTCAGCAGAAAATTGCAGTTCTGGAGAAAATAAAAAAGTATCAGATATTTCATATTCAGCTAAAAAACCAATAAAAAAACCATTTCTATGTATGTTTCTAACAGTTGGATCTTCAGCAAAGTCTAAATTAGAAACATTAATCCCAGATCTAACTCCAAATAACGACTGAGAAAACCCAGAAAATGAACACATAATAAGGGATAATAGAAGTATATTTTTTTTCATAAAAAATGAATTTTAATTTATTAGTCTTTTAAATATAACTCTTTTTCAAAAAGAAATAAATCACAGACGAAAGTTTTTTATTTAAATTTTGAATGCGAAGATACGGTATTATTATAAATACTCTTTATAATACCATCTGAAAGTCCAATTTTAGGTACATAAATGTCTTTAGCTCCGCTCCATTTCATGGCAGATAAATAAATTCGTGTCGCTGGTATAATTACATCTGCTCTATCTTGATTTAGATCTAATTCCGAAATTCGTTCTTCATACGAATAGGTTTGTAACATATTGTAATAAGACGTTAAGTAGAAATAAGTTAAAGGTTTACCGGCAGCTTTACCAGATATTTTAAAGATCTTATTTATATTTCCACCAGAACCTATAACTTCTAACTTATCGTATGTTTTTGTGTTTGATTTCACCCATTTCTCTAATGATTTCCACTGTTCTTTTTTTACAACATCGTTTAATAAACGAACTGTACCTATTTTAAAAGATTTAGACTCTTTTTTTCGCCCATTATGAATAACAGTAAACTCTGTACTTCCTCCTCCAACATCTACATATAAATACGTTTTATTTTTATCAATAAAAGTATGCAAATCTGTTGCTGCAATTATAGCTGCTTCTTCTTCACCTTCAATGATATCAATTTTTAAGTTTGTTTTTTCAAAAATTAAATCAACAACTTCGGGTCCATTAACTGCTTCTCGCATTGCAGAGGTTGCACACGCTTTATATTTAATGACTTTATGCGATTTCATTAATAATTTAAATGCTCGCATTGTATCCAGCATTCTAATAATATTTTCTTCACCTATTTCACCTTTCAGAAAAACATCAGCGCCTAAACGAATTGGGACTCTTACCAAAGAACTCTTTTTAAAACGAGTCGGTTTCCCTTTCTCTTCTATTATGTTGGACACTAGAAGTCTTACTGCATTTGAACCGATATCTATGGCTCCATATTTCTTGATTTTCAACATTAATTATCTAGCTTATTTTTTAAATAATCGTAGGTAACAAACTGCATTCTTAGTTCCTCTTCTTTATTGTGCTTATACTTATTATCTTGAGTTTTATTTAGTATTCTTGTTTTAGTATTATCACTCCAACATATATTAAAAGTATCAATAAGTTCTTCTTTAATATCTTGATCATAAATAGGGCAACTAACCTCTACTCTATGATCAATATTACGAGTCATCCAATCTGCTGAAGAAATATAAACTTTTGGCATATCATTATTACAAAAAATATACAATCTGGTATGTTCTAAAAATTTATCAATTATACTAACTACTTCTATATTTTCACTCATCCCTTTTACTCCTGGGATCAAACTACAAATACCTCTAACAATCATGTGTATTTTTACTCCAGCATTACTAGCCTCATACAACTTATTAATCATTTTGTAATTAGATATACTATTCATTTTAAGCTTAATATAAGCGGGTTTACCTGCTCTTTTATTTGCAATCTCATTGTCTATTATTTTATAAAAAGCACTTTTAGTATAATGAGGAGAGGTAATAATATGTTTATATCGACTTACTTTATAATTAACTTGAAAGAAATCAAATATTTTATTTAAATCTTTCAATATTTTAGAATTAGATGTAAACAAGGTATAATCTGTATATATTTTTGCTGTAGACTCATTAAAATTGCCGGTACTTATTAAACCATACCGTTTCAGTTTTTCATTTTCTATTCTTTCAATAACACATATTTTACTGTGTACTTTTAACCCTTGAACACCAAAAATTAAATTCACACCTACTCTTTGCATTTGTTCAGCATAATCAATATTAGCTTGCTCATCAAAACGTGCTTGAATTTCCATAATTACCGTTACCTTTTTTCCATTTTTAGCAGCATTAATTAAAGAACTTGCTACATGAGAAATTTGAGCTAAGCGATATATTGTAATTTTAATTGTCTTTACTTTAGGATCTAAAGCAGCTTCCCTTAAAAACTTGACAGTATAAGAAAAGGTGTGATACGGAGTATATTGTAAATAATCTTTTTTAGCAATCGCTTCAAAAATACTGGTCTCTAAACTTAAATTTTTAATTAGTAGTGGCGTAATTTTTTCATAAAGTAACTCTTTTCTTCCTAGACTAGGGAATTTCATATAATCACGTCTATTATGATATCGTCCACCAGGAATAACGCTATCTGTTTGCTCAACACCCATTTTATTCATGAAAAATGTTAATGTTTTTTCATCGATAGTCTGATCGTAAACAAAACGTACTGGAGCACCTTCTTGTCTTTCTTTTACACTATTACTAATCTTCTCCATAAAGCTTTTACTTAAATCACTTTCTAAGTCCAACTCTGCATCTCTAGTAATTTTAATCATATGTGCTGATATGGAGGAATAATCAAAAATATTAAAAATATCATCTAAACAATACCTTAATAAATCATCTAGCATTATAATGTAATTTTCACCATTTACTTTAGGTAAAACAATAAAACGATCAATTCTTTTAGAAATCTCTATCAATGCATATTGATTTGTTCCCGATTTCAAACACATATTAATTCCTAAATAAGCGGCGCTATCTTTAAGGTTTGGCAAAGCTATTTTTTCATTAAGGATTATAACTACCAAAGCAGGACTTACTTTTTGTATAAAATAATCTTTAATAAACTCTTGTTGAGAAACATCTAATTCATCTTCTTTTACGATATAGATACTCTCTTTAGCTAAAGCTTTATGAATTCGTTTTAAAATTTTAAAGCTTGCCGATTGATGTTTAATAACCGTTTGGGTAATTTGTTCTAATAAATCTGATGCTTTAATCCCTCCTAGTTGGTTTACTCCAGCTTTTCCGGCTTCATCAATGCGCTTAACTGTTGCGTATCTAACTTTAAAAAATTCATCTAAATTATTTGAAAAAATACCTAAGAAACGCAAACGCTCAATTAATGGAACAGTCTCATCTGAAGCTTCTTGAAGTACTCTAGCATTAAATTGAAGCCAACTCAACTCCCGGTTTATGTATTGATATTTATTTTTTTTCAATTTTATCATCTCATCCTTTTTCTTCAACAAATATATTGATTACATATTAGCTTTTAAATCTTTTGGAAAGACTATTCTTTCCGTTATTCCTTTATTTATATTATGCCATGAATTTACATTAAAAGAAATTTCTATATATCCAGAAGTAACAACATTTTCAATATGCACATTACCAAAAGTATTAACAAAATTTGTTAGTGCATTATTATGGCCAAAAACCATAAGATCGTTTATAGAATTACTAGTATTTTTAATTATTTTTATTAAATTTTCTCCAGAGAAATCATACAATTCGGTTCGTAACTCAAATTGAACGTTTTTTAATCCCAATCGACCAATGAATATCTCTGACGTTTTTACTGCCCTTTTTGCAGGGCTCGAAAGTATTAAATTTGGAGCAAGATCCTTATTAAATAAATGAGTTGCTACTCTATTGGAATCTTCCACTCCTCTTTGCTTTAAAGGCCGTTCAATATCTTGTAAATCATGCTTCCATGATGATTTTGCATGCCTTACGAGCCTTAGAATCTTAATGTTTTTTATCGATTTTTCTTGCATTTTGTCGATTTTTTAATTATTATTGGCTTTTGATCGAGTATTTGTGTGATTAAACTTTTTTATTTGATATAACGTTAAAATACTTGTTGATTTGTGAGTGCTATTAGACAATTACAAACTCAAATCTTAACTGAAACAACCTATATTTAAGACTATACATGTTATAGTATCCTTTCTAAAGTAATTTTGTTATCATATAAATGATTTAAGTTTAATTGTGTAATGCTAAAATAATTTAAGCTAAAAAAAGTACATTTGTACGCAATTAAATATATTATGAAAAAATTACTTATTTTATTATTACTTGTTACTATACAATTTTCTTTTGGTCAAAATAGAATGAAGCCATCTTTGGAAGGGCTTGGAGATAATGACCATGTAATTTTCAATAAAGAATATAGAATGACATCATCTAACATGTCTATTATAGATCAAAGTAATATTTCTAATTCTGAAAAAGGTTTCTTTTATTTATTAGAAGTGAAAAATACTTCAAAAAAAATTAAAAACTATAATCTTAAAGTTGAAAGTTTTTCTTGCGATAATCACAAAGAGCATTCAGATATAAACTTTAGCTTTTATAATACTTCAAAAACCAGTCAGCTAAAAGAATTAGTTTTACAACCTGGCGAGAGCACCAAATTTTATGTTAAATCTACAGTTCCTAAAAACGCTAAATTATCTAGTTGGAACTGCAGTAACATTCTACTATACAACCCAATTACTAACGAAAGAGAAGTAACAAAACTTGTATCTCAAGTACAAGACGCAAAAAATGTTCACTAAAAATCTATTTCAAAAAAACCTATTGTTCTAATGGAAAATTATAAACCTATATCTCTAAAGTCTGCATTAGTAATGCTATTGTTACTATTTGTAAGTACAACCGCTTTTTCGCAGTTAAAAGAAGGCTTCTTACCTCGCTATTCAGAAACTTTAAAAGGTGATTTAACTATAATCGCTAACAATACCGTGTCTCTAAATAGACGGGCACCATATAATGGAGAAGCAAACAACAATGCCTTAGACATGGTATATGTTGATATTGATACAGATCCTACAACTTTTAATTCAAGTAGTGCCAACTTAATAAACCCTAATACTAGTGCAGCTTGTTTATCTATTGAAAAAGTTCTGCTCTATTGGGCTGCTTCTGATTTAGGTGAAATTGTTGGTGGCGTTGAACAAGATAATCAACCTAGTTGGAATTATTTTGATACTAAATTAAGGTTACCTGGCCAAGCTAGTTATACTACAGTAAGAGCTGATGAAGTAATTTACAGAGGTAGAGACGAACACTTTAGTAATGACCCTTACATTTGTTTTAAAGATATTACTGATGATGTAACTGGTTTAACAAATCCTTTTGGAACATATCAAGTAGCAAATGTAGAAGGTAAAATTGGAGCTTTAGAAGAACATGATAGTCCTGGTACCACTACTGGTGTTTCTGGTGGGTGGCAAATAATCGTTATCTATAAAAGTCCTGATTTTAACTTAAAAAATATATCCATTTTTGATGGTTATGCCCATGTAACTAGAGATAGAAACTCATTCCCTGTAAGTTTTGATGGTTTTCAAACCATTCCTAATGGTACCGTAAGAGCTGAAGTTGCTATTGGTGCTTTAGAAGGTGATAGAGGAATTTCTGGAGATCGTTTACAAATAAGAAATGTAGCAAATGTTTTTGAAGATTTAGTTGCCCCTTCTAGGCCGGCAGATAATTTCTTTAATAGTAGAATTACTATAGGACAGCCTGGTGATGATAATTTTACAGATAGAAACCCTGCTAGTTTAAATACTTTAGGTTTTGACTCTGCACTATTCCCGTTAAGAAATAGAGATAATGAAGTTATAGGTAACAATCAAACCTCTGCAACTTTAAGATTGGCATCTACTGGTGAAACTTATGGTTTATATCTTTTAGGTTTTTCTGTTGAAGTATTCGAACCCGTTTTAGTTCCTATAATTCACACGGCATCTCCAAACCCGATTACACCTTCAGACGATCCAAATGCTAATGTTATTACTTACAACACGCAAATGACAAATAATGGTAATGATAACGCCATAAATATAACATTCAATACGATTATCCCTATTGGTTCAGAATTAATTGAGCCTATTGTTGGTCTTCCAGCAGGAATTACTTATACATATAATAATGCAACCAGAGCTTTAGTTTTTACTGCTGAAGATGGTCTTTTAGATGTTGGTGATACGATAAACTTCAATTATCAAACCCGTTTAAATGACCGTTGCTATTTTTTAGAGAACACATGTTCTACCACTTTAGAGTCTGAAATGGTAGGTATTTTTCAAGGAGAAATAAATGGCGATACACAAACAACTGGAAGTTCAGATGGTACAGATTCTTGTGGTGTTGGTAATGATAATCCAACTACGGTTCAAGTAAATGAACCTGATGCTGCTACTTGGACGACTAATCCTGGTAGTTTAGATGTTACTTTAGAGTGTGACGATTTAGATGGTTTAGAAGCTGCACAAAATCAAAGTCCTGTTGCAGATTGTGGGAACCTCACTCCTATTAAAATTTCAGGAGAATTTATTTCAGATGGTACTTCTTGTGCAACCAATGGAACGTATACAAATACTTGGTCTTTTACAGATGCCTGTGGAAGAGATATTCCTGACTTTGTTCAAGTTATTACAATTCAAGATTCTACACCTCCAGATTTAACACTTTGTGATGATGTTACAGATGAAACTATAGAATGTTCTGGTACAGACAATGAAACTATTGCTGATCAATGGAATCAAGATAATATAAACTCTTTAACAAATTGTGGTACAGATAATTGTGATACGGATGCAACATTTGTTGTAACTTCTGATTATGATTTTGGCAACTTAGATACAACTGGCGCTTGTGGTGTTGGAGGAACTCTTACTGTTACTTATTCTGTAGCTGACGATTGTGGTAATGAAGCATCTATAACTGCTATACTTACTTTAGAAGATTCTACACCACCAGATTTAGATACTTGTGATGACGTAACTGATCAATCTATTGAATGTACTGGTACAGATAATGAAACCATTGCAGATCAATGGAACCAAGATAATATCGATGCACTTAAGTCTTGTGCCACTGATGAATGTAACGATGCTGCTGAATATGTAGTGACTTCTGATTACGATTACGGTAACTTAGATACTACCGGTGCTTGTGGTATTGGTGGAACGCTTACTGTAACTTATAGAGTCGCTGATGATTGTGATAATGCTGCTACCAAAACAGTAACACTTACTCTTGAAGATACAACTCCTCCAGATTTATCTAACTGTTCAGTTGAAAATGAAGAAGCTGAATGTGGTACGCCTGAAGAAAATGAAGCCTTTGCAGATCAATGGAATGCTGATAATATTGCTGCTCTTGAAACCTGTGCTGGTGATGCTTGTAATAATACTGCTACAGTTACTGTAACTTCTGATTACGATTTTGATTTATTGAATACGACTTGTGGCCCTTGTGGTACATTAACAGTGAACTATACTGTTAAAGATGATTGTGATAATGAAACAGTTCTTACAGCTGTACTTACCTTTGGTGATGCAACTGGTCCTGATACTTCTAATTGTGATGTTACCGATGAGACTATCGAATGTGGTGGAGATCTTAACGAAACTATTGCTGACCAATGGAATCAAGATAACTTAGACGAATTAGCAGTTTGTATAGATGATCCAAATGTAGTTATAACATCTAACTATGAGTTTATTAATATTGTAACAACTTGTGGTGCTGGTGGAACGATTACTGTTCTTTATACAATTACTGATGAATGTGGAAACCCATCTTCAATTACTGCAATTCTTACATTGGAAGATTCTACGCCTCCAATATTTGATGCTTGTGATGAAGTAACAGATGAAACTATTGAATGTTCTGGTACAGATAACGAAACGATTGCAGACCAATGGAACCAAGATAATATCGATGCACTTACGAACTGTGCAACGGATGATTGTGATATAGATGCTACATATGAAGTAACTTCTGATTATGATTTTGCCAACTTAGATACTACTGGCGCTTGTGGTGTTGGTGGAACGCTTACAGTTAACTATACCGTTGCTGATGATTGTGGTAATGAAGCGGTGCTTACTGTAACACTTACTTTAGAAGATTCAACACCTCCAGACTTAGAAACTTGTGATGAAGTTACAGATCAATCTATTGAATGTTCTGGTACTGATAACGAAACTATTGCTGATCAATGGAATCAAGATAATATCGATGCGCTTACGAATTGTGCGACTGATGAATGTAACGATGCTGCTGAATATGTAGTAACTTCTGATTACGATTACGGTAACTTAGATACTACTGGCGTTTGTGGTGTTGGTGGAACGCTTACAGTTAACTATACCGTTGCTGATGATTGTGGTAATGAAGCGGTGCTTACAGTGACGCTTACTTTAGAGGATACAACACCTCCAGATTTATCTAACTGTTCAGTTGAAAATGAAGAAACTGAATGTGGTACGCCTGAAGAAAATGAAGTCTTTGCAGATCAATGGAATGCTGATAATATTGCTGCTCTTGAAGCTTGCGCTGGTGATGCTTGTAATAATGATGCAACTGTGACAGTGACTTCTGATTATGATTTCGATTTATTGAATACGACTTGTGGTCCTTGTGGAACTTTAACAGTTAATTACTCAGTAAAAGATGATTGTGATAATGAAACGATTCTTACAGCTGTGCTTACCTTTGGTGATGCTACTGGACCAGATACTTCTAATTGTGATGTTAATGATGAAACTATTGAATGTGGTGGTGATCTTAACGAAACTATTGCTGACCAATGGAATCAAGATAACTTAGACGAATTAGCAGTTTGTATTGATGATCCAAATGTAGTTATAACATCTAACTATGAGTTTATTAATATTGTAACAACTTGTGGTGCTGGTGGAACGATTACTGTTCTTTATACAATTACTGATGAATGCGGAAACCCATCTTCAATTACTGCAACTCTTACATTAGAAGATTCCACGCCTCCAATATTTGATGCTTGTGATGAAGTAACAGATGAAACCATTGAATGTTCTGGTACAGATAACGAAACGATTGCAGACCAATGGAACCAAGATAATATCGATGCACTTACTAACTGTGCAACGGATGATTGTGATATAGATGCTACATATGAAGTAACTTCTGATTATGATTTTGCCAACTTAGATACAACTGGTGCTTGTGGTATTGGTGGGACACTTACAGTAAACTATACCGTAACTGATGATTGTGGTAATGATGCAGTTCGTACGGTAACACTTACACTTGAAGATTCTACTCCTCCAGATTTAGATACTTGTGATGAAGTAACTGATCAATCTATTGAATGTTCTGGTACAGATAATGAAACTGTTGCAGACCAATGGAACCAAGATAATATTGATGCATTAACTAACTGTGCAACAGATGAATGTAATGATGCTGCTGAATACACAGTAACTTCTGATTACGATTACGGTAACTTAGATACAACTGGTGTTTGTGGTATTGGTGGAACGCTTATTGTAACTTATACCGTTGCTGATGATTGTGACAATGCTGCTACGATTACAGTAACACTTACTCTTGAAGATACAACTGGACCAGATGTTTCTGTATGTGGAGATGTTCTTAATGAAACTATAGAATGTGGTGGTGACGATAATAATGAAGCTATCGCAGACCAATGGAACGAAACAAATCTTAACGATCTTTTAGTATGTGCTACCGATGATTGTAATACTACTGCAGATTTTACAGTAACTTCAGATTATGACTTTGGAAACCTTGACACTTCTGGTGCTTGTGGTGTAGGTGGTACACTTACCGTTAACTATACAGTATCTGACGATTGTGGTAATGAATCTATTGTTACTGCTGTGCTTACTCTAGAAGATACTACTGGACCACAATTGGTTACTAGTATAGAATCTTCTATATCTGTTGTATGTTCTGAAGTACCTGAAGTACCTGAATTAGAATTCGTTGATGGATGTACAGATGAAGACATAACTATAGAGTTTGAAGAAATTAATGGTGATCTTGGTGATGGATCAGATTATCAAGTTATTAGAAAATGGACAGTTACCGATATTTGTGATAATACTGAAATATATACGCAAACCATAGATGTTATTAATGAAGCATTAATGAATGATCTTACTGCTGAGAGATGTTATGATGACGGACCAATAGATCTATTCACATTCTTACCAGGTAATACAGATACAACTGGAGAATGGGTAATCGTATCTACTGTTAATGATGATATTGAAGTAATAGATGGTGTTTTCGATCCATCTGAACTAGATCAAGAAGAAGACTTAGGAGATTATGTATTCTCTTATACTGTTACTAAAGGATACTGTCTAGAAAATACAGAGGTAACAATTACGCTTAATGATTTATGTGTCGTTTTACCTTGTGGTTTAGAAGATTTTAATATTTCTAAAGCATTAACACCTAATGGAGATCAATACAATCAATTTTTTGAAGTAACTTCGGTTAAAGATTGTGGGTTCGACATTAATGTAAAAATATTTAATCGCTACGGAGCTATAGTTTATCAAAATGCTGATTATCAAAATGACTGGAGTGCAGATTCACACAGTTCATCTATTGGTGGTGCTAACCAATTACCTAATGGAACATATTATTATGTTATCATTATAGAAGGTAGTGGTTTCAAGCCTCTTAGTGGACCTCTATTTATTGGTACTAAATAATAATTAATTAAATGAAATTAAAAAAGACTAATGTTTTAATCGCGGCTGTACTATTTTGTTCAATATGCTTTTCGCAACAATTACCGCAGTTTACTCAGTATATGTTTAATACAATGTCTATTAACCCTGCCTATGCAGGTAGTAGAGGAACATTAAACGTAACGGCTTTACATAGAAGTCAATGGTTAGGTATTGATAGAGGTCCAACAACTCAAACTCTATCTGTGCACGCGCCTTTAGAAAATGAAAAAATAGGCTTAGGATTATCCGTAATTAATGATTCTCCAGGTTTTGAAAACTTTGTTTTTATCTATGGTGATTTTTCTTATACAATTAAAACAGGAGAAAAAACTAAATTAGCCTTTGGTCTTAAAGCTGGTCTTACGCATTATAATTTAGATCAAATATTTTTAAATGACCCTTTAGTTGTAGAAGATCCTTTTTTTGGTAATTATTCAGATAGATGGAATCCTAATGTAGGTGTAGGTGCTTATTGGCATACTAATAAATGGTACTTAGGATTATCTGCACCGCGTATAATTAATACTAATTATAACGAAACAGAATCAGCTGATGGTATTAGCTTTGTTGCTCAAGAGCGTATTGGTTATTTTTTCACAGGTGGTTATGTTTTTGATCTTTCTGAAAGCACAAAACTTAAACCTTCATTTTTAGTAAAAGCTACTAATGGAGCTCCCATATCTGTAGACTTTTCTGCTCATGCATTAATTAAAGACAAATTCTGGATTGGTGGTTCTTACAGGTATAATGTAAATACAGCATCTCTTGCTGGTTTAGCAGATTTTCAAGTTTCTAAAGAAATAAGAGTTGGCTATGCATATGATCATTATTTATCTGACCTAAGACCTTTTACAGGTGGTACGCATGAAATAATACTTATTTACGAAGTATTTAAAACCAAACGTATTAAATCACCTAGATACTTCTAATAAATTACACATGAAAAAAAGTTTTATTTTAATAGTTGCAGTTTTACTCTCTATAGGTTCTGTACAAGCGCAGAAAAAAGAAAAGCCGCATAAAGGCACTGAAGTCGCTGATAGTTTTTTTAGAGATTATGCCTATCATCAAGCGACCGAGTTATATCTCGAAGCGACTAAGAAAGGTGATAGTAGTGAACATGTAATTAAACGTTTAGGTGATTCGTATTATAATATCTCTGATGTAAAGTTAGCTAGTTTTTGGTATGAGAAAGCAATAAATAAATACCCGACAATTAATACTGAATACGTTTTTAAATATATTCAAACTCTAAGAAGTTTAGGTAAGTATGAAGAAGCAAGTGAATGGATAGAAAAATTTAAGCAGAGATCTGGCAAGGATGGACGTATTAAAGATGACTTTGCTTATACAATGGAAAAGCACGAAGAATTGTTAGATACAGAACGTGTTTATGTTGAATACAAAAATTTAGATATAAATACTGAATATTCAGATTTTGGAGCCTTTAAACAAGGAGATACCTTATATTTTGCTTCTACTCGTGTTAAAGACAGTATTTTAGATAAAAAGAAACTTTACGATTGGAATCAAGAACCTTTTCTTGATCTTTTTCAAGTAAGTCTAACTCAAGAAGGTAAAGAAATTATTTATAATGAAGTTCAAAAAATTGCTTCAGAAACAGTTAATACGCCACTACATGAAAGCTCACTTGCAATAACAAGCGATGGTAAAACCATGTATTTTACTAGTGATAATGGTTCTAAAGCAGGCTCAAAACGCATTAAAGGAAAAAGGGGAAAAGATGGTACTGTAAATTTAAAGCTATTTAAAGCGACTCTAGTAGGTGGTAAATGGGGTAACATAAAAGAACTTCCATTTAATAATAAATCATATTCTAACGGTTCTCCTGCATTAAGTCCAGACGGTAAAACACTTTATTTCGCTTCAGATAGAGAAGGTTTTTATGGTGGTACAGATTTATTTAAAGTTGAAATATTAGAAAATGATAAATATGGTGAGCCTGAAAATTTAGGAGGAAAAATAAATACTCCTGGAAGGGAAAATTTCCCTTACATCGCTAAAGATTCTACATTATACTTTTCTTCTGATGCACATTTAAATTTAGGCTTGTATGATATATTCGAATCTAATATTTTAAAGAAAAATCAATCTTCTATTGAAATTAAAAACTTAGGAGCTCCTTATAATAGTAGTTACGATGATTTCGCTTTTACTATAGACTCAACAAACGTTGGATATTTTTCATCTAACAGACCAGGAGGAAAAGGTGGAGATGATATCTATAGTTTTGGTAAGTTTGAATGTAAGCAACTATTTAAAGGGTATACAAAAGATAAAATATCCTTAGAACCTTTACCAGAAAGTACTATAAAACTTATTGATGAAACTGGTAAAGTTCTTGAAGAAATTACATCTGATGAAAACGGTTATTTCGAATTTAAAGATGTTGCCTGTGATACTAAATACACGATTCTAGGTGAGAAAATAATATACAAACCAGATAGCAAAGAGTTTACAACCTCCTCTACTACTGGAGAAGAAACTGAAATGGAACTGTTTTTAGAACCATTAATTCAAGATGGAGAAATAGTTATAAATCCAATTTACTTCGATTTAAACAAATCAAACATTCGTACTGATGCTGCTTACGAATTAGAAAATATAGTTGTTGTGCTTCGTACACACCCAAAAATGACAATAAAAATTGAATCACACTCAGACAGTAGAGGTCGAGCTGCTTATAATGAAAAACTATCAGACAGACGTGCTAAATCAACAAGAGACTATCTTTTCTCTAGAGGTATAGAAACACAACGTATTGAAAGTGCAATAGGTTATGGAGAATCTCAACCTTTAAACAAGTGTGTAGATGGTGTAAAGTGTACTAATGCAGAATATGACGTGAATAGGCGATCTAAATTTATAATAACAAGTGATAATTATTAATATAATTTAGTCTCAAAATAATATAAGTTTAAAGCCGCAATTAAAAATTGCGGCTTTTTTATATCCTCTCTATAAACGAAATAGCTTAACAATAATTCAAAATAACTTGATTTTTATTGTTTTTTAACGACTATTTTAGTGATTTAGCTCTTTTTTTTTGAATACTCTCGAAACGGTCGTTTTTTTGTAATGCTATTGCGCATTTACAATAAAATGTAAACCAAATTAACCTTAAGCTTATTTAAAGTTTTATACTACTGTTTATGGTGTTTTGTATAATTGTATTATCATAACATCCTAATGAAAAACCTAAAAAAATTAAATTTAATAATAACTGTGTTATTATTATTTTCAGTAACAACTGCTTTTTCCCAATTAAAAGAAGCATTCCAACCTCGCTACTCTGAAACTTTAAAAGGTGATTTAACCATAATCGCAAATAATACTGTTTCTCTAAACAGAACACAACCTTACAATGGAGAGTTAAATAACAATGCTTTAGACATGGTATATGTCGATATTGATACAGATCCTACGACATTTAATTCGAGTAATGCTAACTTAAGAAACCCTGATCCTAATGCAGCTTGTTTATCAATAGAAAAAGTCTTACTCTATTGGGCAGCTTCGGATTTAGGTGAAATTGTTAATGGTGTTGAACTAGACAATCAACCCAATTGGGATTATCGTGATGTCAAATTACGTTTACCAGGCCAAGCCAATTATAATACAATACGAGCAGATAATGTAATTTACAGAGGTAGAGATGAACACTTTAGTAATGACCCCTACATTTGTTTTAAAGATATTACTGCAGATGTAACTTCGTTAGCAGATCCTTTTGGTACTTATCAAGTGGCTAATGTCGAAGGTAAAATTGGAGCATTAGAAGAACATGATCAACCAAATAGCTCTACTGGTGTATCTGGTGGATGGCAAATATTGGTTATATATAAAAGTCCAGATTTTAATTTAAAAAACATATCTATTTTCGATGGTTATGCCCACGTAACTAGAGATAGAAACTCATTCCCTGTAAGTTTTGATGGTTTTCAAACCATTCCTAATGGCCCTGTAAGAGCAGAGATAGCTTTTGGAGCTTTAGAAGGTGATAGAGGAATTTTGGGAGATCGTTTACAAATAAGAAATGTTGCAAATGTTTTTGAAGATTTAGTAGCACCTTCTAGGCCTAATGACAATTTCTTTAATAGTAGAATTACAATAGGACAACCGGGCGATGATAATTTTACAGATAGAAACCCTGCAAGTTTAAATACATTAGGTTTTGACTCTGCATTATTCCCTTTAAGAAATCCAGGAAATTCAATTATAAACAATAATCAAACATCTGCAACTTTAAGACTTGTATCAACGGGTGAAACTTATGGGTTATACCTTTTAGGTTTTGCTGTTGAAGTATTCGAACCCGTATTAGTTCCAATAATTCATACAGCCACTCCAAACCCGATTACACCTTCAGACGATCCAAATGCTAATGTTGTGACTTACAACACGCAAATGACTAATAATGGTAATGATAATGCTATAAATATTACATTTAGTACAACTATTCCTTTAGGTTCTGAATTAATTCAACCTATTACTGGTCTGCCTACAGGTATTACTCCTAACTATGATAATGCGACTAGAATTCTAACGTTTACTGCTTTAGATGGTCTCTTAGATGTTGGTGATACGATAAATTTCAATTATCAAACTCGTGTGAATGACCGTTGTACTTTTTTAGAAAATGGTTGTTCTGCCACTTTAGAGTCTGGAATGGTGGGTGTTTTTCAAGGGGAAATAAATGGAGATACGCAAACAACCGGAAGTTCAGATGGTACAGATTCTTGTGGTGTTGGTAATGATAATCCAACTACAGTTCAAGTAAATGAACCTGACGTTGCTACTTGGACAACAAACCCTGGTGCTTTAGACGTTACTTTAGAATGTGATGATTTAACTGGTTTAGAAGATGCTCAAAATCAAAATCCTGTTGCAGATTGTGCTAACCTTATTCCTATAAAAACTACTGGAGATTTTGTTCCAGACATTACTGCTTGTGCTTCAAATGGAACTTACACAAACACATGGAGTTTTACAGATGCCTGCGGAAGAACTATCGCCGATTTTGTTCAAGTAATTACTATACAAGATACTACTCCTCCAGATTTATCACTTTGTACAGATGTTGTAGATGAAACTCTTGAATGTACAGGCGTAGATATTATAACCATTGCTGAACAATGGAACCAAAATAATGAAGATTCGCTTACCAATTGCGGAACAGATAATTGCGATAGAGATACTGAATTTAATGTTACTTCAGATTTTGATCCTGCAAACATAGAACCGACCTGTGGTGGTGGTGCTATACTTACTGTTGTTTACAGAGTAAGTGATGATTGTGAAAACTCTGAAACAAGAACTGCTACTCTTACTATTGAAGATACTACACCTCCAGATGTAACTGCTTGTACTGTTGGTAACCAAGAAGCTGAATGTGGTACTCCTGAAGAAAATGAAACATTCGCAGATCAATGGGATTTAAACAATATAGCTGCTTTTCAAACTTGTGCTAGCGATTTATGTAGCGGCTTTTCTGTAACATCAGATTATGATTTTGACTTATTAAACACAACATGTGGCCCTTGTGGTACATTAACTGTTAACTACACTCTAGCTGACGAATGCGGCAATGACATAGTTCAAACGCTTACGCTTTCTTTTGGAGATAGTACACCTCCTGTATTTTGTAGTATAGCAAGTCAAACCATTGAGTGTGTTATGCCAGATAACCAAGGAGTAGCAGAACAATGGGACATGGATAATATTGAACGTTTAAGAGATTGTTTAGAGGATGATACTGTAGAAATAGAATCAGACTACGAATGGGATAATCATGTTCCTACAGATTGTGGAGGTATTACAATAGATGTTACATATACTTTAACAGATGAATGCCTTAATAGCAGAGATCAAATAATTACGCTTACAATTGAAGACACCACGCCTCCAACTCTTGAAAACTGTGGCAGTGTGGCCAGTGAAACGGTAGAATGTGAAGGAGACGGTAATCAAGACCTTGCTTTTGCTTGGAATGCTCAAAATCTTAGCACTCTTACTGGTTGTGCAACTGATGAGTGTAATCCTAGTTCTAATTTTGTTTCTGATAGTGATTATGATTGGGCTAACTATGAACCTAATCCACCAGGAGAATGTACTGGAGGAGGAAGACTTCCTGTTAATTATTGGGTCACTGACGATTGTGGTAATAGAACCGAAAATTTACTAGTCGTACTTACTTTTGAAGACACAACACCTCCTGTTCTTGAAAACTGTGGTAGTGTAGCCAATGAAACGGTGGAATGTGAAGGAGATGGTAATGAAGACCTAGCCATAGCTTGGAATGCTCAAAACCTTAGTTCACTTAGCGGTTGTGCTACTGATGATTGTGATCCTAATGCAACTTTTGATTCTGACAGTGATTATGACTGGGCGAATTTTGAACCTAATACACCAGGAGAATGTTCTGGAGGAGGAAGACTACCTGTTAACTATTGGGTTACTGACGATTGCGGGAATAGAACCGAAAATTTACTAGTCGTACTTACTTTTGAAGACACAACACCTCCTGTTCTTGAAAACTGTGGCGGTGTAGCTAATGAAACAGTAGAATGTGAAGGAGACGGTAATGAAGACCTAGCTATAGCTTGGAATGCTCAAAATCTTAGTTCACTTAGCGGTTGTGCTACTGATGATTGTGATCCTAATGCAACTTTTGATTCTGACAGTGATTATGACTGGGCGAATTTTGAACCTAATACACCAGAAGCATGTACTGGAGGAGGAAGACTTCCTGTTAATTACTGGGTCACTGACGATTGTGGTAATAGAACCGAAAATTTACTAGTCGTACTTACTTTTGAAGACACAACACCTCCAGTTCTTGAAAATTGTGGTAGTGTAGCCAATGAAACGGTGGAATGTGAAGGAGAAGGCAATGAAGACCTTGCTATAAATTGGAATAATCAAAACCTTAGCACACTTAGTGGCTGTGCAACAGATGATTGTGATCCTAATGCTGTTTTTAATTCTGATAGTGATTATGATTGGGCTAATTTTGAAGCTAATCTACCAGGAGAATGTTCTGGAGGAGGAAGACTACCTGTTAATTATTGGGTCACAGACGATTGTGGAAATAGAACCGAAAATTTACTAGTTATACTTACTTTTGAAGACACAACTGGACCACAATTAGTAACAAGTATTCAAACTCCAATTACTCTTGTTTGCTCTGAAGTACCTGAGGTACCAGAATTAGAATTTGTTGATGGTTGTTCAGATGCAGAAATTACTATAGAATTTGAAGAAGTAAATGGTGATCTTGGTGATGGATCAGATTATCAAGTTATTAGAACTTGGACCGTTACTGATATTTGTGGTAATGAGGCAGTATATCCACAAATTATAAATGTAATTAATGAAACATTAATTAACGATCTTTCTTCTGAGAGATGCTATGATGACGGACCAATAGATTTATTTACTTTCTTACCTGGAAATACAGACACTAGTGGAGACTGGATAATAGTATCCGCAGTTAATGATAATATTGAAGTTAATAGTGGTGTGTTTGATCCTTCTGAATTAGATCAAGAAGAAGATCTAGGAGATTATGTATTCTCTTATACAATTGCTAAAGGATACTGTCTAGAACAGACCGAAGTAACAATAACTCTTAATGACATTTGCGTAGTTAAAGCCTGCGGATTAGAAGACTTTACTATTTCTAAAGCTCTAACTCCAAATGGGGATGAATTCAATGAATTTTTTAAAGTTACAGCCGTTAAAGATTGTAAGTTTAAAATTGATGTAAAAATATTTAATCGCTATGGAGCCATAGTCTTTCAAAACGAAGATTACCAAAATGACTGGAGTGCAGATTCTCATAGTTCTTCTATTGGTGGCGCTAACCAATTACCAAATGGAACCTATTATTATGTGATTGTTGTAACTGGAGAATTTGATGGAGGTAGTGGTTTAAAGCCTCTTAGTGGCCCATTATTTATTGGAACAAAATAAGCTTTAATTAAAAAAATAAATAGAGTGTTTAAAATATATTTAATAGTAAACAGTATATAAAACAGAAAGAGCTACCTTTTGGGTAGCTCTAATCCGATCATTCTAAATAACAACCAATTATTTATCTCTTTATAAAAATATTTGTGAAATACCATCTTCCGTCTTGATTCTGCTCTGCAGAAACTTCGAAATCGGTAAAATCACCTTCTAAATTCGTTCTATGTCCTTCGCTGTTTATCCATGCATTAACTACAGATTCCGCAGATGTGTATGCATAAGCGACATTTTCTGAAACTTTATAAGCTCCAACATTATTTACTAAATAATTTTTTCTTGAAAAAAAGTTGTTGTGAGAAACTTGCTCACTTTCAATCATATAATCAGTATGACCAAAAGCTTTACCCTTTACAATTTCATTTCTACCTAAAGCATTAAGACCTTTACTTATTCTATATTCATTAATAAGTTCCATTATCTCAATTTCTATATCTTTCGATTCTGGAATAACTAATAATTCAGTAGAGTCTTCATATTGTATATCTTCGTTGTCTGTAGAACAAGAAACACTAAATAAGGCAAGAAATAATAAACTGAGTAGGTTTAATGATAGTTTCATAATAAAGGGATATTGTTTGTTTGGGATTACTAATATATCCAGGATGTTTTAAGAAAAATGTTAAAGAAATGTTAAAATCGATCAAGAGCGTGCATTTCATCGAAAAACTATGTTTTTAATCGACGAAAAGACATTGATTGAATGAGGTTTTGTGTTTTTCGACGAAATAATGATGCTTTTTATCGTAAACACCTCTATATATAAGTATTAAGAACGCTCTAATAGTTTTTATATAAATATATGTGTAGTTAAAGACTCTAAAAATGGCTTATGGAGATAATCTAGATTTCTCCCAACTTAAATCTATATTCTTTTCATAAAAGATTCTATCATGAAGACGGTTTGGTCGTCCTTGCCAGAATTCAATAGAAATTGGATTTACAATAAACCCTCCCCAATGCTTTGGTTTATTAATAGGTTTATTTTTTAAAGCCACTTCTATAGCTTCTAATTTTTTTTCTAAAAATTCACGGTTTACTATTTTCTCACTTTGATTAGATACTATAGCTCCTAATTGACTTCCTCTTGGACGCGAATTAAAATAGACTGTACTTTCCTCTTTAGATACCTTTTGCGCAACTCCTTTAATAATAACTTGCCTTTCTGCTTCTTCCCAAAAAAAGGACAAGCAGACATTAGGATTATTTATAATAGCTATTCCTTTTTCACTTTCATAGTTTGTATAAAACACAAATCCTTCCTCTGTATATTTTTTTAGTAGCACTACTCTACTCTTTGGAAAACCATCTAAACCAATTGTAGATATGGTCATGGCATTAGTTTCTTGATTAGGAAAATTAGTATCAACTTCTAAAAACCAATCTTTAAATAACTCAATAGGAATCTTTGGAGTATCATTAAGTAATAATTCTCCTTTTTCATACGATTTACGGTAATCTCCTAAGTCTTTTTCCATATTGCAATTTACATGATTTAAAAATTGTTATAAAACAATTTTTATTAACTATCTCTATCTAGTAATGGTATAAATTGAAACTATGAGTAATAATGATTTTTGAAATGACATTAATTTTGCAAAAATAGAAGAATATAAAAAAGTCTGAGAATTATCTTTTCTAAACCTACTAATATTATAACGTGTTATTAATTAAAATCGAAAACTTTACCATCATCGGCCAACTCAACATCTTCAAAAAACTCATTGGCTTCAATTTTAAATGCATTTAAATCATCATAGCGAGTTGAATAATGTCCTAACAACAATTTACCAACATTTGACAATTTAGCAATTTTAGCAGCTTCTTTGGCGGTACTGTGTTTTGTTTTTGGAGCAAGTGCTTTATGTTTCTCTAAGAAAGTAGATTCATGATATAATACATCTACATCCTTAATTATAGGAATAATAGATTCATTATATGCTGTATCACTACAAAACGCATAGCTCTTTGGGGGATTTGCCGGTTTTGTTACGGTTTCATTTTTAATAAGTATACCTTTAGTATTTTCTACATCAAAACCTTGTTTTAGCTTTCTGTAATAAGCAACATCTATTTCTGCATTAAGTACAGCATTCATATCCAACTTACGGTCTCCTTCTTTTTCTTTAAATAAAAAACCATTAGTATATACTCTATGATCTAATGGAATTGTATGAACTTCAATTTTTTCATCTTCAAAAATCAACTGGGAATCAGTACTAGTTAATTCATGAAAAAACAACTTGTAGTTAGTCCATGAATTGGCTAATTTCATTTGTAATGTAATAACCTCTTTTAAACCTTTAGGAGCGTATATATGTAAGTCGGCTTCTCTGGTTAATAATCTAAATGTAGAAATTAAACCTACTAAGCCAAAAAAATGATCTCCATGTAAATGTGATATAAAAATATGCTTTATACGATTAAATTTAATTTTATGTCTACGTAATTCCACCTGTGTCCCTTCTCCACAATCTATAAGAAAAAGGTGGTTGTTTATTTCTAATACTTGAGAAGTGGGATTAGTAAATGTTCTTGGAGTAGCACTATAGCAACCTAATATATTTAATTTCATTTAAAGTTTCAAATTTATGACATTGGGGAGTTTAATAAATGTTAAACAATAAACATATTAACTCTTATATTTCTAAATCTCGTTCAATATCTTCCATTTCAATAATATCGAATGCTTCTTGTGTTGAAGGTACTACAATGAGTTCTTCCGGAATATCGTTAAAATTCGTATTATTAGTTACTAAAACAAATGAATGCTTTGTAGCACGATGCGCTTTAGAGATTCTTAAAAACTCAATAATTTGTTCGGGTGTTATTTCTCCTAAGCTTGATAAATTTACAATGATATTATCATTTTTAAATTTAGGATGTAGCGTTTCAATCTTCTTTACTAACTCAATAATTGTTGCCTTTTCTTGAGTGATAATGGAAATATTTCCTTCTCTATCTATGATCATAACTTATTGTTTAATTTTTGAAGCCAACAAATAAATTACTGCCATTCTAACCGCAACTCCATTTTGTACTTGATCTAAAATGATTGCTTGTTTAGAATCGGCAACATCACTAGTTATTTCTACTCCCCTATTTATAGGTCCAGGGTGCATAATAGTAATTTCTTTATCTAGTGAGTTTAATAACTCTTTATTAACTCCAAATTGTTGTGTATATTCTCTAGTGGTTGGAAAATAACTAATTGCCATACGCTCGTTTTGAACGCGTAACATATTTGCTACATCACACCAATTTAATGCTTTTCTAAGGTTTGTTTCTACTTTAACTCCTAATTTGTCTATATATTTAGGTAATAATGTTTTTGGCCCGCAAACCATAACATTAGCCCCTTGAAGTTTTAAAGCGAAAATATTTGATAATGCGACTCTACTATGTAAAATATCGCCTACAATAACGACGTTTTTGCCAGCGACATCCCCTAATTTCTCTCGTATAGAATAAGAATCTAATAAGGCTTGTGTAGGGTGTTCGTGCGCGCCATCTCCTGCATTGATAATATTAGCATTAACATGTTTAGATAAGAAAACACTCGCTCCAGGGTTTGGGTGCCGCATCACTACCATATCTACTTTCATAGATAGGATATTATTAACGGTATCTATAAGTGTTTCCCCTTTTTTTACTGAAGATTGTCCTGCTGAAAAATTGATAACATCTGCAGATAATCTTTTTTCGGCTAATTCAAATGATAATTTTGTTCGTGTTGAATTTTCGAAAAATAAATTAGCTATAGTAATGTCTCTAAGCGAAGGCACTTTTTTAATGGGTCTATTTATGACTTCCTTAAAATGATCGGCCGTTTCAAAAATAAGTTGAATGTCTTTTTCTTGGAGGTATTTTATTCCTAATAAGTGATTAACACTTAATTCGCTCATGTTCTTTCTGCTTTTGGCACTTAGCTATTGGCTATTGGCAAATTATTACTATTTATTATTAAAATCGAATCTGAATTGTAAATTCATGACTCGTTTATGTTATCTTTTTTCTCTATTAATCTTCTACATTAGCATTTTAACTTGATAAACATCTAATTCGACTTCAATTTTTATTTCGATTTCTTAATTATTTATCAAATAAACGGCATCTTCTCCTTCATTTTCTTTCCAATTCACTTTAACTTTTTCTTCATTTATGGCATCAACTTGTCGTCCTCTATAATTTGGTTGTATTGGTAAATGACGACTAAATCGTCTATCAATTAAAGTTAATAATTCTATTTCATTTGGTCTTCCAAAAGATTGAATTGCTGTTAATGCTGCACGAATGCTCCTTCCTGTATATAATACATCATCTACAAAAACTACTTTTTTATTTTCGATTATGAAATCGATTTCTGTAGTATTAGCTTCTAATGTTTTTTCTCCTCGTCTAAAATCGTCTCTATAAAATGTAATATCTAGTTGGCCTAATTGTAAGTTTTTAATCTTGTACTCTTCAATTAACATTTTAGCTAATCGTTTTGCAAGGTATTTACCTCTAGGTTGAATACCTATAATTACGGTATTAGAAAAATCGTTGTGATTCTCGATAAGTTGACAAGCCAATCGGTGAAGAATGATGTTTATCGTTTTAGCATTAAGTAATACTTTTTGACTCATATACGCTTTAAAGGTATTTGAAGATCAAAGTTAGGTTAAATTATTTTTTTAATGAAATAATAAAATATAATTCTATTTGTACCCGTTGTGCATTTAGGTAATATTTATTTTTAGGTTATTGATATTTCTATTGAATTCAAACATATTGATATACTGAATAACGGTCATTGCTGTTATCATAGATAAGATTCGGTTTTTAAATCCTTCAAAAGATTTAGCATAATTTCTTCGAATCATAAATTGATCACATAGTTGAGAAGACAATGTTTCAATACGTTTTCTAGACTTCTTGAAAATATAAGGTTGTTCTTTATAATTATGTTGGTTGCCCCTCATGGGAGTTTCAAGTCTAATATTATGACATTCAAATAGGCTTAATTGATATTCTGCTGATAAGTAACCTCTGTCTCCAAGTAATAAACAATCTTTTAGTTGATGTTTTATATCCTTTAAGTAATTGACATCGTGTACAGAATCAGGACTAATATCCATGCTATCTATA
Source organism: uncultured Flavobacteriaceae bacterium (assembly GCA_937959395.1). Taxonomy (GTDB): domain Bacteria; phylum Bacteroidota; class Bacteroidia; order Flavobacteriales; family Flavobacteriaceae; genus JAHDGB01. The sequence continues at coordinate 69,649 of CALGLR010000037.1, forward strand.
ACTCCTTGTACAGAACAAACAGCATGAAGATTGTAACCATAATAATGAATTGATTGACTCGCACAATATCCTTTTTCAGGTAAGGTATAGTCTTTCTCTTTACATATTTTACTTCTGGAACTTCTTGATAATTTACAAACCTCCAAAGGCATGCTGTCAACAATATAGCAGTGCTGAGATTGATTCAATCTCATTACTAATTCTTTGCGAAGCGATTCTCTAAAAAGAAAACGACCTTCGCTTCCTTCTATTGTAAACACTACGTTCTATTTTATGAGATAAATCAGAAGGTAAAATTCGAAAAAGTTGGCATTCACTATCAATACTCATGTATTCTGAAGTTAAATCAATGACTATAATCTCTTTATATCGTAATTTAGGTTTACGTATTTGATGTAAATAATCCATCTTAGAATCTAATTCTTTTAAAACCTTGAGTATTTTATTGTAATTTGCTTGAAAGTTGTGCATAATGAATTGTTGTGTGGCAACTACAATTTACTGCCTTTTAGCAGTTTGCCAACTTTTTCTAAATGCACAACGGTTTATTGTTATAATTTTTTAATTTCCAAAGTTTAAACTTTTAGATCCCTCAAGGATATAGTTCGTATCAACTTTATTTGAAACAATTTGAAAAGACAAACTTTTGAAAAGACAAACTTTTGAAAAAAATTACATTTATCTACTTGAATTTATTAGGAATTTAAGAAATTTTAGTGATCTCTATTGTTTTATTTATTCCTTTATTAGTTTATATGTTTTCTGTCCTTTATTAGTAAGTAAATTAATAAAATAAACACCAGCATTTAGTTGAGAAACGTCTAAACGATTCGTACTAAAAATATCTATTTGATCTTTTATGTTAAATTTTATAGTTTGTTTTCCTGTAACGTCATAAATAGCAACCTCTTGTAAATCAATATTTGAAGGGTTGTTAATAAATAATGTATTTTTTACGGGATTAGGGTAAATGCTTAAATTTAAAGAAGAATATTCATCTACATCTAGCACTATATTATTTAGATCAAAAACTTTAACACGTCCTCTCTGATTGTCATACCAACTCCCCCCTATAGCAACAGTGCTACCATCTTTACTTAAACTAGTAGATTCACCTAAAAGACTACCTTCTTCCCCGTGTATAGTACTACCTGCTTGTTGCCATACATCGTTATTTTTTTTAAAAACCTTTGAAATACCATTACCACTGTTTGCAAAATAACTACTAACCGTTATAACATCTGCTTGATCGTTCATACTAATATTTGTACCTAAAAAATCATTTTCATCACCTTCTATATTGTTTATTAAATCCCATGAATCATTATCTTTTCTTTCGTAAAACTTCACTTTACCTTTTGTTTCTGTATCCGTTTCATTTCCAGGAGATCCAATTGCTATAATGTTTCCTTCATCATTCAAACTAATAGAAGTACCTGCTAGTTCACCATCAACATCACCAACAATACCTCGACCAATTGAACTCCATTCATTATTAATATTCTCGAATATACCTACTGCTCCTCTCGAAGATCCACCAGCTGGATTATATGGAGATCCTATTGCTATAATATTCCCATTAGAATTTATATCTACATTAAGAAAAAAAGAATCAAAATTAGAATTACCATTTAAAGTTTGTCCAACTCTAGACCATGAGGTTGTACCATCATTTCTAAAAACATCGATATGCCCTGGTTCAAGAAAACCTTCTCCGTCTGAGGCTACAACTAATGTATTGCCATCTGAATTTAATTTAATACTTCTTCCAAATCCAAAATTATCTCCTTCATTATCAATAAGTGCTATTTGAAACCAAGAATCATCACTTTTTCTTCTGTAAATTTTAACGACGCCAATACCATTCGGAGCTAAATAATCGTACGCGGAAACCGCTAAAATATCACCTGCATCATTAAGACTAAGAGAAAACCCAAAAAAGTCTCTCTCTATATTACCTTCTATACTCTCGCCAATTTGAACCCAATTTCCCTGTATATTTCTATATACACTAACTTTACCTGATAAATCAATACTACCAATATAAAATGGAGATCCAACTGCAAGGATGCTTCCGTCTTTACTTAGGCTGCTGGAAGCTCCTAAATAATCATTTTCCTTTTCTCCATCTATATTATTACCTATTTGTACTTGCGCCGATGTTTGCAAAAATGAACATATTGCAAATAAAAGTAAAAAGTGTTTTAAAGTTTTCATTTTTTAAGTTTGATATTAATACATCACTAAAGATACTTTTTTTTATGAAACCTGTTGTGCATTTAAAAAAAAGATTGTTAAACGGCAACTATTCAACGATGAAAAAAAAGGTTATCCTGAAAAATGCAAGAGTTATCAACATAGTTTAACAAATCTGTAATAAAACAAGGCTTATTATTTTAGTGTTTACTATATAAATCAAGATCTTAGATAAAATAATCACTTTGTTTTGACGGATAAACAACTTATAGAAAATTGATTGCTCAAGTAACTGCTTTAACACAACGCGTGTTAGAATTAGAAGCTAAATTGTCCAAATATGAGAACCCTAAAAACAGTTTTAATAGTAGCGTTGCACCCTCGCAAGACCCTTATCGAAAAATAAAAAGTTTGAGAGGAAAAAGCACCAAATTACAAGGCGGTCAAAAAGGACATCAGGGAAATAAATTAGAAAAGATTGCTACACCAGATACTACCATAATTCACAATATTGAACAATGCGATTGCTGCGGAAATAGCTTGTTAAAAAGCAGCAAGACTTAAGATGCTCAACAGGTTTTTGATTTGCCTTCTATAAAAATTATTCAAAACGCTTTTCTAAACAAACCTTTTATTCCTGATTCCGCTGAATAGTTACAATTTTGTTCAAAAAAAACCGTTGAAGCTAATCTTCAACGGTTTAATTAATTTATTAAAATAGGTCACCCTAATTTTTGACGACTCAAATGAATTTAAAGTATTAAACTTTTCCGTCCATTTTATCTTTAAGCGCTTGTAAAGCATCGTTAGCATCACCTAATGTTGGCTTAGCTTCAGCAGCTTGGCTAGCTTGTTTTGCAACAGCAGCTTTTACATTTGCCATTTCTTCAGCTTTAAAGATTGCAGTATGCGAAGCAACTACTCTCTTAAATTCTTTATTAAATTCAATAATTTTGAATTCTGCAGAATCTCCTTTACCTAATTTCTTTCCATCTTCTTTTTCAAGATGACGAGAAGGTACAAAGGCAACAATATCTTCATTAAATTCAATAGTAGCTCCTTTATCTACAACCTCGGCAATTACTGCTGTATGTGTTGTATCTAAAGCAAACTCAGTTTCATATTTATCCCAAGGATTAGCAGTAGTTTGTTTGTGACCTAGAGACAATTTACGTCCTTCAACATCTAATTCAAGAACTAAAACTTCTAATGTATCACCTACGTTACAGAATTCACTTGGATGCTTAATTTTCTTAGTCCAAGATAAATCTGAGATGTAGATTAATCCATCAATACCTTCTTCTAATTCAACAAAAACACCAAAGTTAGTAAAGTTACGTACGATACCTGAATGCTTAGATCCTAATGGGTATTTAGTAGTAATATCAGTCCATGGATCTGCAGATAATTGCTTGATACCAAGTGACATTTTACGATCTTCTCTATCTAAAGTTAAGATTTGTGCTTCTATTTCGTCTCCTACAGAAACAAAATCGTTAGCAGAACGTAAGTGTGTAGACCATGACATTTCAGAAACGTGAACTAATCCTTCAACACCTTCAGCAACTTCGATAAATGCACCGTAATCTGCGATTACAACAACTTTACCTTTTACTTTATCTCCAACATTTACTTCTTCTCCTAAAGCATCCCATGGGTGCTTACTTAATTGTTTAAGACCTAATTGAATTCTTGATTTGTTTTCATCAAAATCAAGGATTACAACATTTAATTTCTGGTCTAACTCAACAATCTCATTTGGATGGTTAATTCTTGACCAAGAAAGATCTGTAATATGAATTAATCCGTCAACGCCACCAAGATCGATAAATACACCGTAAGAAGTAATGTTTTTAACTACACCTTCTAATACTTGACCTTTTTCTAATTGACCAATAATTTCTTTCTTTTGTTCTTCAATATCAGCTTCAATTAAAGCTTTATGAGAAACAACTACGTTTTTAAATTCGTGGTTGATTTTCACAACTTTAAATTCCATAGTTTTATTTACGTACTGATCATAATCTCTAATTGGCTTCACATCAATTTGAGAACCTGGTAAAAATGCTTCGATACCGAAAACATCTACAATCATACCACCTTTAGTTCTACATTTAACGAAACCATTAACAATCTCACCTGTATCATGTGCATCATTCACACGATCCCATGCTTTAATAACACGTGCTTTTCTGTGAGATAATACTAATTGACCAGTTGCATCTTCACGAACATCAATTAAAACTTCTACTTTGTCTCCAACTTTTAAATCTGGATTGTAACGAAATTCATTTAATGAAATAACACCTTCAGATTTTGCATTGATGTCTATAATAGCATCACGCTCTGTCATGTGTACTACTTCTCCTGTTACTACTTCATCATCTAAAGTATCAACAAAATTTTCAGCCACTAACTTTTCGAATTCTTTTAATTGAGAATCTTCAACCTCATCAATACCTTCTTGGTAATTGTGCCAATTGAATTCTTTTAAAAACTTTTCTGGATTTGCTTGTGCTTCAGAGATTACTGGAGCTTCTTGTGTAGCTACTTCTTCAGTTGTAGCTTCTGCTTTTTTTGCTTTTTCAGCCATTTAAATAATTCTGCGATAAAAATGAGATTTCCGCTTCTGCGAAAACGCAATTGCATCGCGTTTGTATTCTGTTTACTTTGGAAGATTTTATCAAATAACAAACAGAAGTGTTAGTTTTATTTTTTGTTTCCCCCTTCTAGTCTTCCAAATATATTTGCTAAAAGGAGTGCAAAAATAGCTTTTTTTAACCATTTTCCCTAATCTTAATTATATTTTTTAATACTGATTATCAATTAAATAACTAATTAATATGAAATCTATAAACCCTGTAATTGTATTTTTAGATTATTTTATTACCTTTAGAATTCACAAATTATAAACAAACTATTTATTATGGCTGTAAGAGCAAAATATCAAGATGTACTAGACCTAGGAGAAAAATTAAACATCGCTAACGGAGATGTTAGTGAAGAAAATGGAGTTCTTAAAGTCTCTGGTACAGCAAAGACTCCTTATGAAAAAAACCTAATGTGGGATGCAATTAAAAATGCTGGTGGTGAAAACCCTAGTGATATTGTTGCAGATATTAATGTTGAAGATTCTAGTGTTTTTCATAGACATGTAGTACAAAGTGGTGAAACACTAGGTAAAATTGCAAAGCAATATTACGGAAGCCCAGGAAAGTATCAAGAGATTTTTAAAGCGAATACTGATATTTTAAAGAATCCGGATGTCATTCAACCTAACCAAGAATTAATTATTCCTAATTTATAAGAGGTATTAATTAAAATTAAAAAGCCGAATTTTCTTAATTTAAAATTTGGCTTTTTTTATGATAATTATTTTAATCATAAAAAAAGGCCAAACTAAATGTTTGACCTCTTTTAAATTGAGTATTGAATCCTAGCAAATTTTTATGTCTTTGTTTTTCTTAGATGAAAGCATTAACTCTAAATAAGTCGTCTTATTTATTGTTTCTATTTGTATATCTTCTAACTTCTTAACCCCTTTAGTACTAAGAACAATAGTATTTATTGTTTTAGCTTCTACTATATCATTTACTAAAACTTCAACAAGATCATTCGTTTTAGCTAATTCGTTATCTTGTGCAGTTGCAAAAGAAACAAATAATAATAAAAGGATTGTAGATAAAGTTTTCATAATAAATTGGGTGTTTGGTTGCTTTCAATACTCCAAAGATAATGCAGACATCTAGTGTTGAGAAAAAAAGTCGGTTAAACGCGAAACTATTTGATAAACATGGTGTCACGACTTAAAAGACCGATGAAATGTATATGATTTCCAAGACTTTAAAGGTCCTTTCTTTATAATATTACATTTATAAGAAATAGTGTTTATGCTTATTATGATATAACAGTATTGCAATTATTTTGGTAAAAAAGATATTTATATAATTTTCCTATTAAAGTAAATAAACGGCTTCATATTTTTAATTAATCTTATTTTCTGGCATAAAAAAAGGCCAAACTAAATGTTTGACCTCTTTTAAATTGAGTATTGAATCCTAGCAAATTTTTATGTCTTTATTTTTCTTAGATGAAAGCATTAACTCTAAATAAGTCGTCTTATTTATTGTTTCTATTTGTATATCCTCTAACTTCTTAACTCCTTTAGTGCTTAAAACAATAGTATTTGTCTTAACATCTTCTACAGTATTAACTAATACCTCAATAACATCATTTGTTTTAGATGCTTTATTTTCTTGTGCAGTTGCAAAAGAAACAGATAAGATTAAAAGAATTGTAGATAAAGTTTTCATAATAATTGGGTATTTGGTTGCTTTCAATACTCTAAAGATAATGTAGACATTTAGTGTTGAGAAAAAAAGTCGGTTAAACGCGAAACTATTTGATAAACATGGTGTCACGGCTAAAAACATCGACGAAATACATATGCCTTCAATGAGTTTATAAGCCCTTATCTTATAAGTGTACTCTTACATATCATTTAGGGGTTAACAGTATTATAGTTTTTAAACAATGAATCTATTAAGTAAACTGATAATTACATAAAGACCAATACGATAAACTTCAACGTCCTAGGTCTATTGCTTTGTTAACTAACTAAAAAGGGGCATTCACTAAATATCGTTTTTTATAGACACCTATAAAGAAGTAACTTCAAGTAAAGTAATTTAAGAGATTAACACCTTAAAATCTATAATCTGGTTAATGTAAGCCTTACTTCTGTTAGTAAGGAATGAATTATATTCTTCTTAAATAGATAGTCTTATGTTTAAGAAGCATAAGTAATTATGGACAATTAAAAGATTATAGTATTTCAAGGTTTATCTCTTTATATGTAAATATTATTATAGTAATTATTAATGAGAAACAGATATTTTAGTTAACACATCTCCTTCTCTACTTAATAATCCTACTAAATAAGTACCAGAAGGTAGTTCTTTTATAGATTTAGTAATATTAAACTCTCCTTCTGTATGCCAACCATCGAATATAGAAATTACTTTTCTTCCCATTATATCGTATATACTCAAATTCACGTGTGTATAATCTGGCAATTGATACTTTATATTTAATATATCACTAACTGGGTTAGGGTAAACATCCATACTATATAAAGGGTTAGGAATTATTTCTCCTGTATCTGGAGTACTTAAAGTACTCGAATATTTATAAACAGTATGTCCACTAGCATACATTAAATCATCAGATATTTTTTGGAATCGATTAAAATTTGCGCCAACATTCATTAATTGCCAGCTATCACCTCCATCTAATGTTTCGTATACGCCATCAAAAAAACCACCAGCAAAACCATGATCTTGATCTAAAAAACCAACACCTTGTAAATGAGCTTCTCCAGGAGCAACCTGTTTTACATCCCAATTAACACCAGCATCATTAGAAATTAAAATTCTAGCACCTTCAGCTATACTTGTACCTGCAATAGATACATATAAGTTATTATTATCTAATGCCTGTATTTTCCACAACAAGCTTCCCGTAGGTATTTCATATACTATAGACCAGGTTGTTCCTCCATTTACAGTTTTTAATATTGCACCTCCATTATTATTAGCCCCTACTGCAAAACCTAAATTAGCATCAAAAAAATGTAAATCGACTAGTGCATTAGCATAAGCAGACATATCTTTATTTTCCCAAGTTGCCCCACCATCTGTCGATTTATAAAAACGAGCTGGAGAATAATAAGCACCAACAGCATAAACAGTTTGTTCATCTAAAACATTTATACCACATATTCCAACAGGTAGAGGAGACATAGAAGCTGTAAGGTCTGTCCATGTATTTCCGCCATCTATTGTTTTTAACATTTTTGGAGCACCAGAAGTCCCAGCAAAAGCACCATCTAAACTAGCGGCATAACCTACAGATTCATTTGCAAATTTAATGCACCTAAGAAACGTGTTAAGGTTTGTTAAGTTATTCCATGTATCGCCTCCATCTTCTGTTTTATAAACATCTCCAGATCCATTAACTGTCCAACCCATATTGGCATTAATAAAGTGTGTGTCATCTAATTTAGAGAATGGCCCTATAAAATTAGGCGCATTAGGTAAAGGACTCCATGTTTGAGAAGTTAAATTAAATGTTAGAAATAAAAACAGAAAAGCTAATACGTTTTTCATAATATTAAAGTTATTTAATTTTAAAATCACATTTAAGTATCTAATAGAGATCTTTTAAATGCAAATGAGTTTGATTATAGTATTTCTTATATTGAAATTGATACCTAAATTATAATTAATTAAGGTTAAGAGAAGTATATTGAGGAATTTATAAAACAAAGGTACTAAAATTAGAATTTACAGAATAATGGTAAAATATCAGATTCTCTTATATGTTAAAAACAGATGAACTCGTCTGATTTTATTCCATTAACGTCCCATACTCTGTCCAAGACCCGTCGTAAACACTTAGTTTATCGTAACCAGACAAGGTTGCTCCCAAAGCCAAAACACAAGCGGTTATTCCTGAACCACATGAAAATACTAATTCTTTTTCTTTTGAAGATTTTTTATTAAAAATTGATTTTAGTTTATCAACCGGTTTAAATACCCCATTTTCTAATAAATCTAGAAAAGGAATATTTATAGAGTTGGGAATTGTACCTCTTCTTAATCCTTCTCTAGGTTCTGGGACTTCACTATTAAACCGTTCAGCACTTCTGGCATCAATAATTATGCAACTTTTATCCTCTACAATTCTTTGAAGGGTTTTTATATTAATAATTCCTTCAGGCTTAATTTTAGCTTTAAAATCTCCTATTTTAATTTCTTTTAAATGTTCATGTGATACTTTAAACCCTTTGGTAACCCACTCTGGCAAACCGCCATCTAAAACAGCTACATTATCATGCCCAAAACATTTAAATAACCACCAAGCTCTAGCTGAAGAATAGATTCCTTTATCGTCATAAATTATTATAGCAGAATCATTATTAATACCTAAAGCTTTCGCTTCGGTTTCAAATTGAATTTCAGAAGGAAACGTATTTGGAAATTCAGCTTCAGTATTACTAAACTTCTTTTTAATATCAAAAAATCGCGCATTTTGTATCTGCATTGATTTATTTGAAGATTTTACATCTATTATTTTTCCAATAGTAGCATCTAATACAATTAGGTTTTCAGCATTTAAATGTACTTTTAACCAATCTACTGAAACTAAATCTGTTTCTAATACCAGTTTAGACATCATATCATTATTCTATAATATTTTAAAAAAAAATAACGGAACTCTTATTTTACAGCATCATAATTATCATCCCAATTTTTAGGTTTGGGTTTATGAAGCTTCCCTAAAGATTTAGCAACGAGCATCGATACTGTTGCATCTCCTGTAACATTAACAACCGTTCTGCACATATCTAAAGGCCTATCTACTGCAAATATTAGTGCCAATCCTATTGGCAGTAACTCTGCAGGAAAACCAATAGATTCTAATACAATAACAAGCATCACCATTCCTGCACTAGGAACAGCTGCACTTCCTATTGAAGCTAATAAAGCGGTCGCAATAATAACTAATTGATTGGTAAAAGTTAATCCTTCAGGCCAAATCACTTGCATTATAAAAACAGCAGCTATACCTTGATAAAGGCTCGTTCCATCCATATTTACAGTAGCACCAACAGGTAATACAAACCCAGAAACTTCCTTATCTACTCCCAAGTGTTCTTCTACTCTTTCCATAGTAACAGGTAATGTCGCTGCACTTGAACTGGTTGAAAAAGCTAATAATTGAGCTGGGGAAATATTTTTCAAAAACCATAGTGGTGATTTTTTAGTGTAAACTTTTACTAGAATTAAGTAAAACCCAATCATTAAAACTAAACCAGCAACAACGCATAAAGCATAGTTTAATAATTTTAGAAGAATCTCGGTGTCGTCAAAAGCAATAATTACATTTGCCATTAATGCAAATACTGCATAGGGAGCAAAAAGCATAATTAAATCTACCATTTTCATAACAACTTCGTTTAACGAATCAAAGAAGTCTACCAAAGGTTTTGCTTTCTTCTCTGTAATTAATAGTAAACAAATACCTACAAACAACGCAAAGAAAATAACCTGCAACATTTTAGCATCTCCTAAAGCTTTAAAAATATTACTAGGAAAGATATCGACTAAAGCTTGTAACGGACCAGAATCTTGTTGGTTGTTAGCTTTGTTAAGCTTATCGACAACTCCTGCAGAAGATTCATATTTCATTTTAATTTTTTCAATGGTCTCTGCAGACATCCCTTCTCCTGGTTTCACAATATTTACAATACTTAAACCAATAATTATTGCAATTAAAGTAGTTCCCACATAAATAATCATAGTACGAAGTCCCATGGTCTTTATTTTAGAAATATCTTTTAAATCTGAAATCCCTTTAATTAAAGAAGCTAAGATTAATGGTACTGCAATTAATTTTAAAAGATTAATAAAAATCTTACCAAATGGCGCGATCCAATCCCCTACAAAACCTTTTCCACCATCTACAGAATTCATTACAAAACCAAAAATGATTCCTAAAACCATTCCTATTATTATTTTCCAGTGCAAAGCCATTTTTTTCATATGTTATCGTATTAAAATAGGAATTCTTAAGCGTTTAAAAGATTTGTAATTATTACTTATAAGTTTTATTTATTAAATAAGCATCAGCAATAACTAACGCGGCCATTGCTTCTACTATTGGTACAGCTCTAGGTACAACACAAGGATCATGTCTTCCTTTTCCTTGCATTTCAACAGTATTTCCATTCTTATCTATAGTGTTTTGAGTTTGCATTATAGTAGCTACTGGTTTAAATGCGACATTAAAGTAAATATCCATTCCATTACTTATTCCACCTTGTATGCCACCTGAATAGTTTGTTTTTGTACTTCCATCTTCATTAAACAAATCATTATGAGCACTTCCTTTTATTTTTGTTCCTTCAAAACCACTCCCATATTCAAAACCTTTAACGGCATTAATAGAAAGCATCGCTTTTCCTAGATCGGCATGCAATTTATCAAAAACGGGCTCACCTAAACCAACTGGAACATTTTTAATAACACAAGTAATTACACCTCCTATGGTGTCTCCTTCTTTACGAATCGCTTTAATCTTATCGATCATTTGTTCAGCTATTGCATCATCAGGACAACGAATAATATTATTTTCTATATTAGATAAATCTAAATCTTTATATGTTTTATTTAATCTTATATCTCCAACAGAAGAGGTGTAAGCATATATTTTTATGTCTTTTAAAACTTGTTTAGCAATGGCTCCAGCGACGACTCTACTTGCTGTTTCTCTAGCAGAGCTTCGACCACCTCCTCTATAATCTCTATGTCCATATTTTTTATCATAAACATAATCGGCATGACTGGGTCTATACGAATCTTTAATATGTGAATAATCTTTAGATTTTTGATTTGCATTTTCAATAACAAACCCTATAGGTGTTCCAGTAGTAGTTCCTTCAAATAGTCCTGAAAGAAATCTAACCTCATCTGGTTCTTTTCTTTGTGTAACAATAGAAGACTGTCCGGGCTTACGACGGTTCATTTCATTTTGTATCGCTTCAAAATCAAGAGTTATTCCTGGAGGACAACCATCTAATACACCACCAATCGCAATACCATGCGATTCACCAAAAGTCGTAAGATTAAATAATTTTCCGAAGGTATTTCCTGCCATAATCACTTATTTTATGCTAAAGTAAATGTAAAATAACAGAAACAAAAATGGAATGTCGCTAATCATTAATTAACACTTAAAAATCATTTAACAGCAATATTATAAATCACTCATTACTAAATAATTAACCCATACTATTCTAATGCTTTAATAAATTCATGCTTTTACTTTAAAGATAATATCTTTTCCTTCTGAAAATGTAGATATGGTAACTGAGAATTCTAAAGAAAAAATAATACTAAATAAATAAAAACCAATGCTTTAATTATTAATATTATAATTTTTGATTCTACAAAATTAGAAAAGAAAAAGGCCTCAAATTTAGGAATTCTTCAAATAAAAGTTAATTTTGCTGAAAATTTAATAGCATGAAATTAACTAAACAATTACTCTTTTCGCTTTTTTTATTATTATTTATAGCTTCTTGTACAGACGATGACTCTAATGATTCTGATGATGGTGGCGAAACAGTTCAAGAGAATCCACTTTCTGGAGACTTCTTTCCTTCCAACGCGAATAACGAATGGAATTATGATGTTGAAAATAAGGATAATGAAACAAGTGAAACTAGAAACTCTACAGATCGTTTATTTGTAGAAACTCCTACTACTAATACTTCCGCCTTTACATTAGATGTAAACGACAACAGTGTTTCTAATGGAACAATGAGTGGTATACTAACAAATGGAAGCCTAAGTAAAACAGATTTAACATTATCTACCACTGGTCAACTCGCATTCGCTGTTGATGGGCTTGAAGATATTAATATTCCATATAGTGATGCTGTTTTATACCATTTAGATGCGCCAGACGGTTCTGAATTATCATCTTTTGAAGGAACAATTACTCAAGAAATTGAATCTTTTCCTGTAACTATAAATTATACTCTTAAAACGAATCAAGTTAAGAATTGGACTACTATAGAGATAGATGGAGAAACATATAATGATGTTACACAATCAACTTTTGTACTAACTATAGCAATAGATATTGCGATAACTTCTGCAACTATAAAACCTGTAGTAGACGAACAAGAGTCACTTATAATTACTAACTATTTTGGAAAAGATATAGGATTAATAAAGACTGAAGCAAACACAGCTGTTACACCAAATAGTGATACAATAACGCTTCTTGAAGGGATACCGGGGATTGACACTAGCCAAATTCCTAGTAATATTTCTACAAAAAACACTCAAATCCTAACAAGTTATACAGTCAATTAAAATTAATCTAGAAATAATACTCACATAAAAATGGTGCAAATCTAGGTTTGTACCATTTTTTTATAGCCTTAAAATACGTTTTTACTAAAGTTTTCGTTACTAAAAAGTGCTGAGTAATTATTTATAATCTTTAAAAAAAAAATAAAATTTTAATTTTAACATTCGAACGATTTGTTCAAATGTTTATTTTAACGTTATTTTTATACTTTAAGCGTTAAAAAAGAATAAAATTTATAATTAATCTTCATTATTTAAAATAAAAACTACTTTTGCTTAAAATTTTAACAAATTAACTAATCCTCTAAATATGAAAACATTAAAATACTTCCTCTTTTCATTACTACTTATATTAAGCTTCTCTTGTGATAACGAACCAGTAGATACTACCGAAGTAATTACAACTACCGATACTAATACTGACACAGATACGGATACGGATGAGCCTGAACCTGTTGATTTTTTTCCTACGACATTAGATAGTGAATGGAATTATGATGTGACCAATACAAACAACGATACAAATGAAACTACAGATTCTACAGATCGTTTATTTATTTCTTCAGAGAATGGTAATGCTTTTATGTTTGGAGTAAATGATGATAATGTAGCAAACGGGTCTAAGAATGGTATTCTTGTAGATGCAGATATGAATAAAACTGAAACGACTTTATCTACAACTGGAGAATTAGAACTTCCTATTCCTGGTTTAAGTTTTATAATTCCTTATGATAATGCTTTATTATATAATTTAGGTGCAGGTAATAACTCTACACTATCTAGTTTTTCTGGTACTATTGAAGAAACAGTACAAGATTTTCCATTATTAGTAACTTATACTTTAAATACAACACAAATTGGGCAATTAAATGCTATTAACTTAAATGGTGATGATTATAATGATGTTGTAAAATCTAATATGACTTTAAACATATCTGTATCAACTTCTATAGAGATTGTTCCTGGGTTTCCTATTGAGCTTCCTATATTAGATGCACAAGATGTTCTTTCTATAGACAGTTATTATGCTAAAGAAATTGGCCTTGTTCGTTCTGAAGCAGAAATAAACTTTATGCTTAATGCACAAACGTTAGCTACTTTAGAACAAGCTGGTGTTGATTTAGGAGGTATTCCTGCTAGTTCTTCTACAACTAACATTCAAGAATTAACGACGTATATTATTCAATAATTAGAACTTTAAATTAAAGCTCTTTTTAATACAGAAATGGGATGCAATGCTTGGCGCTGTGTCCCATCTTTTATTTGGTGTCTACAACTTGTCCCGTTGGCAGATATTATTATATTTTCATTTGCCTTTCTAATGGCTGGAAATAATGTTTGTTCTCCTACCTGCATACTCACTTCGTAATGTTCCTTTTCGTAACCAAAACTACCAGCCATACCACAACAACCGCTGGGTATTAGAGTTACACTATAATTATCTGGTAAATTCAAAACATTAAAACTATGTATCTGGTTACTTTGTGCTTTTTGATGACAGTGCCCATGAAACTTAATCGTTTTATTATCTTTTATAAATTGTGACGATTTTATATTACCAATTGCTATTTCATTACTTAAAAACTCTTCTATTAAAAAGCAGTTATTTGCTATTTTTTTTGCTGAAACGACATCATCTGCTAATTTTAAATATTCATCCTTAAAGGTTAATATAGCTGAAGGTTCTATTCCAATTAACGAAATTTCGTCTGTAATAATATCTTTATATTTAGAAATATTTAAGTTCGCTACTTTTTTAGCTTGTTCCAATAAACCCTTAGATATAAAAGCACGGCCAGATTCTGAGTTTTTAATGATTTTAACTTTATAGTTTAAAGCATTAAGCAAATAGAGCGCATCTAAACCTATAGAAGATTCTAATTGATTCGTAAACTCATCATTAAACAAATAAACCGTTTTAATATAAGTTTTCTCATTTAACTGCTTTTCAAATAAATGAAACGATTTACTTAGTGTTTCATTTGAAAGCAAAGGCAAACTTCTCTCTTTTGCTACCCCTAAACTTTTCTTTATTAAAGATGAAGTTACTTTATTAGAAAACATAAAGTTTGTAAGACTTAACAAATGGCGTCCAAAATTATTAAGTTTATTATTATAAGCAAACAACTTTGTTCTTAAAGAAACTCCGTTTTCTTTTTGATATTGATATAAGAATTCAGCCTTTAATGTTGCAACATCAACACTACTTGGGCATTCACTTGAACAGGCTTTACAACTTAAACATAAATCGAAAACCGATTTTAACTCCTCATGATTAAATTTATTAGGTTTATTAGATTGTGTTAAGAATTCTCTTAATGCATTTGCTCTAGCTCTTGTGGTATCCTTTTCATTTCTAGTCGCTCTGTAACTGGGACACATCGTACCTCCAAATTCTGGCAGTTTTCTGCAATCTCCAGAACCATTACATTTTTCGGTTTCCCTAAGAATGCCTTGCGAATCAGAAAAATCCATTAAAGTATTTATAATAGGTTCTTCCCTATCGACATCATATCTTAAGTTTTCATCCATAGGATAAGGATCTATAATTTTCCCTGGGTTGAAAATGTTATTAGGATCAAAAACGGTTTTAAAGCGTTTCATTATTTCATAATTGGCTTCTCCAACCATAAATGAAATGTATTCCGCTCTTACAATTCCATCGCCATGTTCACCACTAAAAGAGCCTTTGTATTTTTTAACCAAATGTGCTACATCTGTTGTGATTTTTCTAAATAGCACAACATCTTCTTTTTGTTTTAAATTTAAAATAGGTCGTAAATGTAATTCTCCAGCACCAGCATGCGCATAATAAACAGCCTCTTGTTTATAGCCTTTCATTAAATTAGAAAAATCTTTAATGTAAGCTGATAAGTCTGGTAAAGCCACGGCTGTATCTTCAATACAGGCTACTGCTTTTTTATCTCCAATAATATTTCCTAACAGTCCTAAACCTGCTTTTCTTAATTCTCCAGCTTTATTAACTGCAATACCTGTTAATATTTGATTAGAATAACTCAATTTAGAATCTTCTAAAGTTTTTATTAAACGCTCTACATTAGTTTTTAAATCTTTATCTGTATGTGCTCTCACTTCACACATTAATATAGCTTCCGGATCACCTACAATAAATGCTCTATTTTCCTGCTGAGACTTATTATGTTTTGTACAATCTAAAATGGTTTTATCCATCATTTCACAGGTATACAATTCATGTAACATTACTGGTTCTACACTATTTAAACAGTCTTCAATTGAGTTAAAATGCGCCGCAACGATTGTTGTTTTTTTTGGAGGAAGCTTATCTAATTTAAGTGTGATTTGAGTTGTAAATGCTAAAGTTCCCTCGCTACCCGATAAGAATTTAGATAAATTAAACTTTTTAGAAGCTCTGTTAAAGACTTCATTATCGATTAATTCATCAAGAGCGTATCCTGTATTTCTTCTATGAATTTCTGGTTTAGGAAATTCTTCTATTATATTATTTTGTACTGCATCTGAGAGCAATTCTTCATAAACCGTTTTATAAATCTTACCCTCTAGAGTATTACGTTTTATTTTATTTTTAAATTCTTCAAACGAAGTGTCTTCAAATGTAACTTCGCTTCCATCACTTAAAATGGTATTTAATGCAATAAGTTTATCTCTAGTGACACCATATTTAATAGATGTGGTACCTGATGAGTTATTCCCCACCATTCCTCCAATCATACATCGATTAGAAGTAGAAGTGTTTGGTCCAAAAAAAAGACCAAAAGGTTTTAAATAGTTATTAAGTTCGTCTCTTACTACTCCTGGCTCTACTGTTACTGTTTGTTCTCGTTCATTAACATCTAATATTTTAGTAAAATGTTTAGAAACATCAACTACAATACCTTCTCCTACACATTGCCCTGCAAGTGAAGTTCCAGCGGTTCTTGGGATAATACTTGTACTATTTTCTCTTGCAAAAGCAATAATTTCTTTTATATCGTTATTCGTTTTAGCATAAGCGACTGCCAATGGTAATTTTCTATATACTGAAGCATCCGTAGCATATAATACACGTATTAAATCATCAAAAAGGAGTTCCCCTGATAATTTTTCATTTAATTCTATTAATTTTTGCTCCTTATCGCTACCCATTAATCTTTTTATTAAGTACAATTTTTATACTTGTAAATTTAATACTTGCATATGTAAGATTAACAAAAGATTAGGTATAAATATTCACTTTAATAATTTTTACTTTTTTAGATTTGTGAGATTTTTAAAAATGAAAAACAAATGAAAAAACTTATTTTATTAGTAATAGTATTATTAAGCTTTGGATCTATAGCTTACAGTCAATCCATATCAGATAATGCACTTGGCTTACGTTTAGGTGATAGTGATGGTTTTGGTGCCGAAATTTCCTATCAACGTGCTTTTGGTGATAACAATAGAGGTGAATTTGATTTAGGATGGCGAACAGGTAATAATTTTTCTGGATTTAAATTGGCAGGTTTATACCAATGGGTATGGCAAATTGATGGTGGTTTTAACTGGTATGCAGGTGCTGGTGGAGGTTTAGGTTCATATTCTTTCGAAAATGGTAATAATAAAGACTCGAATGAGACTTTTGTTTTTGCTGCTGGAGATATAGGAATTGAATATGATTTTGATTTCCCGCTATTATTGTCTTTAGATTTTAGACCTGAATTTGGTTTTGGAAATTTTAATGACGATTTAGATTTTGATATAGCCCTAGGTGTTAGATACCAGTTCTAATAGTAATTAAAAATAATACAAGTAATAAAGCCTTTCGTAAATGAAAGGTTTTTTTGTTGTCTTAAAGCGGCGTCACTTCGAGTGAATTTACGAAGAGAAACGTAGTAAATTTATATCGAGAAGTATTGTAGTTCTCGATACAAACCTAAAAGACTATTCGTAAATGAAAAGTCTCTTTTGTTTGTTATAAAGTGCCGTCACTTAGAGTGAATTTACAAAGAGAAACGTAGTAAATTTGTATCGAGAAGTATTGTAGTTCTCGATATAAACCTAAAAGACTATTCGTAAATGAAAAGTCTCTTTTGTTTGTTATTAAGTACCGTCACTTCGAGTGAATTTACGAAGAGAAACGTAGTAAATTTGTATCGAGAAGCATTGTAGTTCTCGATACAATTATTTTCTGATTTGCGACAAATAATCACTCGAACTGACACAACTAAATAACAATACTCAAATAAATAATTTACTTACTAGCCAAACACTTCTCTAATGTTTTTTCATAAATAGCCTCGTACTGTGGTACTATTTGATGAATATCAAACTTGCTTGCTTGTACTTTTGCATTATTTTTAAATGTATTTAAAAGTGTTTCATCTTTTAATATTTTTAATGCATTTTCACTCATTTCATCTACATCTCCAACAGCACTTAAATATCCCGAATAACCTTGTGTATTTACTTCAGGTATTCCACCTGTATTACTTGATATAACAGGAACTCCAGAAGCCATTGCTTCTAATGCAGACAACCCAAAACTTTCTGTTTCAGAGGGTAATAAAAACAAATCACTAAAACATAGTATACGATCTATTTCATTACTGTTACCAAAAAACACGACTTTATCTGAAATACCCAACTTCTTACATAATTGCTCAGCTGGTTTCTTTTCAGGTCCTTCACCTACCATCATTAATTTTGCTGGAATCTCTTTTTGAATACGATAAAAGGTCTCTATAACATCTGGTATACGTTTTACTGATCTAAAATTACTTATATGTGTTACTATTTTCTCGTCCTCAGTTGCCATCATATCTCTTTGACAATCTGTAAAACTATGCGTAAATTTCTTAAGATCTATAAAATTAGTAACCACATTAATCGTATTCTTAATATTAAATAAACGCAAGGTATCTTCTTTCAAACTTTTAGAAACTGCGGTAACGGCATCAGATTTATTAATACTAAAGGTTACTGCTGGTTTATAAAAAGGATGACTTCCTACAAGAGTAATATCCGTACCATGGAGTGTGGTTACTATTGGTACATATATTTCTTCTTCTCTAAGCATTTTTTGAGCCATATATGCGGCATAAGCATGCGGGATAGCATAATGAACATGAAGTATATCTATACTATGAAGCTTAACCATGTCTACCAATTTACTTGATAGCGCTAATTCGTAAGGTTGATAATGAAACAAAGGGTATTCGGGAACAGTAACTTCATGATAATGTACATTATTACTAAGCAACTCTAAACGAACTGGTTGATTATATGTTATAAAATGAATCTCATGTCCACGTTTAGACAATTCTAAACCTAATTCTGTAGCGACTACACCACTACCTCCAAATGTTGGATAACAAACAATTCCTATTTTCATGAAAAACTCTTTTTTCATCCTCGCAAAAGCGGGGATTTTTTACACTTAAATTACTAATCCAATATTAAACCAAGCTTAATCTATTATAGCATCGTATATAGCCTCTTGAATATTAGTTCTTATATTTTCTCTTAATAAACGATTTTTTCCAGATGATGTAGGATACGTTCTGTTTGCTAAAAACACATAAACTATCTCACTTTCAGGATCTGCCCAGGCATATGTACCTGTAAAACCAGAATGTCCAAAACTAGTCATACTTACACAACCACAGGTAGGTCCAGATTCACCTAATTGCGGTTTATCAAATCCTACTCCTCGTCTATTTTTTCTATCGCAATAATAACAGTTATTAAACTTATCTATCGTACTATCCTTTAAATAACGTTTACCTCCATAATACCCTTTCTGTAAATACAACTGCATAATCTTAGCAATATCATTAGCATTACTAAATACTCCTGCATGACCTCCTACTCCATCTTGCATTGCTGCTCCCATATCGTGCACATAACCTTGAATTTTTTGATACCTAAAGTAATCGTCATTCTCTGTTGGAATAATATTCTTATTACTTAGTTTATTATGTGGATTATACATTGTACGATTTGCTCCTAAAGATTCGTAAAAATGCTGTTGTGCTAGTTCATTAAGAGGTTTATCGTAAAAACCTTCTATATATTTCTTTAAAATATAATATGGTAAATCACTATATCTATATCTAAGACTAGATAACAAATCACTTTCTTTTATTCTTCCTTGTATAGAATCTTTATAATCATTTCTTAAGTATAAATTATTAGCGACCTTAACACTAAACATTTTTGTAGGAGATGTTTTATAATACTTGGAAGAGGGTTTTTTAGTTATAGAATCTAAAGTGGCATGATAAAATGGTATCCAAGGTTTTAATTTAGCATAATGAGATAACATGGCTTTTAAAGTCACATTTTTCTTATTTGTTGTTTTGTATTCTGGAAGCAACGTAGACAATTTACTATCTAAAGAAATAGAACCTCTTTCTTCCAGCTCCATTAATAATGGTAATGTCCCTACTATTTTAGTTAATGAAGCAATATCATAAACATCTTCAAACTTTACTTTTTCTTTACCTTCATAGGTGTGTTTTCCAAAATTTTTATTGTAGATAACTTTACCATGTCTTGCAACTAATAGTTGTATACCTGGTGTCATTTTAGTATCGACAGCATATTGCGCAATAGAATCTACTTTTTTTAATGCTGAAGAAGACATTCCTGCACGTTCTGGAGTCGTATAACTTAATCTCTTAATCGACTCATAAGTTATACCATCTCCTACTTTAAAAAATTCTCCTGCAGAAACCGGAAGTTCCCCCAATGCAGGCAAAGCACCAAAAATGATTTGCGCCGATTTTTGTTGCGCAATTTCACTATTTTGATAACTTACAACAATACTTTCTATATTAGAGATTGATTTTAAATCTAATAAAGCATAAGGCTTTACAAAAGCGTTTAAAACAACACGATTCGTTCTTGCTATTTCTTGTATCCAAGTTAAATCTTTATTGCTAAACTTATAACTTTTCCATGGGCTATCATTAGATCTGTGAAAACCAATAATAACCGTATTATAATTTTGAAGTTTTGTAATTAAGCTTGCTAAATTATCCGATTTCACCTCATGAACTTTTGCATATTTTTTAAGTTCATTTATAAAAGGACTTCCTTTATCATCTCCTAATTTAACATAAGCTATTTTTTTAGTCTCTAAATAACGTAACGGTAATAATTGGCTACTGTCTTTTACTACAGTAATTGCATTTTCAAGCAAGCTCTCATAAAGTGTTACATCTTTAATTCTATTTAAATCTTCAAGTAAATTATATGTTGATATAGGCCTATATTTATTTAAACCTACTTTATATTTTGCTTGTAATATTTTTTTAACTGAATGTGCTAAACGGTCTTCAGATATTATGCCTTTAGAATAAGCTTTCATAAACTTATCAATCGCTTTTGGCACGTTTTCAGACATTAACATCACATCATTACCTGCTAAAAATGCTGCTAAATCAATATCTCCAGGCCTACTAAAATTTGAAGCCCCTTTCATAGTCAAAGCGTCAGTAAAAATTAATCCTTTAAATTGAAGACGTTCTTTTAGAATAGTGGTTACAATATTTTTAGAAATCGATGAAGGATAACCGTCTCTAGGTTCTAAACTAGGAATATTTAAATGCGCAACCATCACACTAGACAGTCCTTCTTTTATTAGTTTCTTGTAAGGGTATAATTCTACTGAATCAATTCTTTTAGCATCAAAAGCTACAGTTGGCAGAGTCTTGTGAGAATCTTGATCGGTATCCCCATGTCCAGGAAAATGTTTCGCATTAGCTAATACACCTGCACTTTGCATGCCTTTCATAAAAGCTGAAGCCTTCTCTGTAACATTATATCTATCCTCTCCAAATGATCGATTTCCTATTATTGGATTCATAGGATTGGTGTTGATATCTACTACTGGTGCAAAATTAAAATGAACACCAAGTCGTTTACAATGTTCTCCTAATTGTTTCCCAGTTTGCTCTATAAGTTTATTATCTTTAATAGCACCTAGAGTCATATTCCAAGGAAAAGAAAATGTAGAATTTAATCGCATACTCAAACCCCATTCTGCATCCATACCAATAAGCATTGGTGTTTTAGATGCTTTTTGTAATTCATTATCTAATTTAGCTTGTCTAATTGGGTCTCCTTTAGAATAAATAACACCTCCTATTTTATTGGTTTTGATTAAATTAAGAATTTCATTTTTGGTTTTATTATCTTGATTAGAGAATACTTGAACCATATAAAGTTGCCCAATTCGTTCTTTAATAGAAAAAGAGCTATAGACACTATCTACCCATTTTCTTTGAGTTTCAGCATCTTGAGCTAATAAAGGGTTTACCGTATTTTGAGCAATACAAAAACTACAGAAAAACAATAGTATTAAGGGCTGTATATATTTTGACATATTTGAGTTCAATTTATAAAATCTTAGTAGTAATATCAACTAAAGCTATGCCAAATTAGTATTTTTCTAAAAGAAATTTCTATTATAACAAGTAGACTTATAAAGAAAGTGTTAACTATTTGTAGTGAAATCGATGTAAACAATAACCTATTAGCAATTTAGACTAAAGTCGTTTTTCTTTTACATCTAATTTAAAAATCGATTATGCCAACTTTCACTTGCTGGTACTTCCCAATTTTCATTTAACTCAGCAATATTAGTTACTAAATTATTAAAAACTATTGTGTTTTTTGAAACAGCTCTTTGTTTAGCCATCTTTTTAAAATCAATTAATGATTTGTGTGCAACAAATTCACCTTGTTTATAGGACACATTCATTTTATCCATAAGATCTACACTATATTCTTTCTCTAATTGTTGAATAAAATGCACTGAAGCATCTATAGAGCATCCTGTTGCCGAAGCAATACCTTGGTTTAAACCTAGAATAATAAAACGCTTGTATCTAATATCATATCCAGCTTGCAAATCACTTCCATGTGCTGTCCAATTAGTAACAAAAAGATCTAATTTGTTTTTAATGTCTTCAAGTTCTTGCTCAGAAAAAGAACGATTTGCTTGATATATCCATACTCTAGAATCTTCAGGAAGTGTATTAAAATTAACTAACATATTACAATTATAGGTTTAGTTACAAAATTAATGAATTTTGAATGAGTACTGCTTTTTCTTTTTATTTCTTTTATTAAAAAATAATCCTAGTTCGAATTTATTCAAAAAAAAAAAAAATGAATACTTTTTAATGTATTCATTTTATTATTTCTCCAATGTTAAAAGTATAATTATAAGTCTTGAGCATTAGCAATAAGCTCAGCTACATCCATAACCTCAACCTTACCTTCTTGTTCTTTAGTTTTTACACCATCTGTCATCATTGTATTACAAAAAGGGCAACCAGTAGCAATAATTTCAGGTTTAATATCTAAAGCTTGCTCTGTGCGTTCTACGTTTATCTCTTTATCACCTTTTTCAGCATCTTTAAACATTTGTGCACCTCCAGCTCCGCAACATAATCCATTACGCCTACAATTTTTCATTTCAACTAACTCAGCTTCCAATTTTTTAATTAAATCTCTTGGTGCCTCGTAAACATCATTGGCTCTTCCTAAATAACATGGGTCATGGAATGTAATTCGTTTTCCTTTAAATTTACCACCTTCTATTGTTAATCGACCTTCGTCTAATAATGTTTTTAAGAATTGTGTGTGATGCATGACCTCATAATTCCCTCCTAAGCCAGGATATTCATTTTTTATTGTATTAAAACAATGAGGACAAGCTGTAACAATCTTTTTTACTTCGTACCCATTAAGCACTTCTATATTTGTAGCAGCTTGCATTTGAAATAAAAATTCATTCCCAGATCGTTTAGCAGGATCTCCAGTGCAACTTTCTTCTGTTCCTAATACAGCAAACTCAACATTGGCTTTATTAAGCAGCTTAACAAATGCTTTAGTTATTTTTTTTGCCCTGTCATCAAAACTACCTGCACAACCAACCCAAAAAACAACTTCAGGTTGTTTTCCTTGAGCCATAAATTCTGCCATTGTAGGGACTTGTAATGATTCGCTCATTTCTATTTTACTTTATGAGTACCTAGAGTACACTTTTATATAGATTCTAAAATAATAAAAGTATTTAACAACTATTTCCCGTCATCAAATACTTCTATGGTAACTTCTTTATTTACTAGGTCTGTAAATTTGCCTTTATATCGCGTTGCTTTAACTAAATGATTATCTATCCAATGATAATTCCCTCCTCTTGGTTTCCCCATTAATAAGCTATGATAATTAAAACCATGTTTTTTTAACCAAGCTTGAGTAACTCCTCTATGTTCTTCTGTTCTTGATGTAAAAAAGCAAATCATATGTCCTTCGCTATACCACTTATTACATGTTGCTAACGCATCAGAAAACGGTTCACATGTTACCATACGTTCTGGCTCTTCATTTGGAACATCTTCAGTAACTGTTCCGTCAATATCTATTAAATAGTTTTTTACTCCTTCTGGTAATACTGGACTTATTTTTTCTCCTGCTTCGACTTTTTCGTGTAAAAATTTATCTGCTTCTTCTCTTTTCATAATTTAATTTGAACTTACTCTTGTATCGTTACTCTTATTATTTTCGTTATTCGTATTTGTATCGTCTTGATTAACATTCTTATCCATATTCTTAACTAAGTAATGCTCTAAAGACATTTCTTGATTATTTTCTAGGTATGCAAAATCAGATTTTGCAATTCTTATATATATTGCCAATTTCTTTTTTCCATTAACTAATTTATTCTTCTTAAGATTACGCTCAATATAAGAGCGTCTTAAGGCTTCATCTTCTATTCCCATTAATTGATTACTACTACAGTAATCACAAAACACTTTTTTAATATTTATGGCTTTAGGTGAATTATTTACATAATCAATTTCTGTATACACTTTTATTTGTAATGAATCAGTTGTATAACCTTGTTGCGCTTGTAAACCGCTTAAACAAAAAACTGTAAATATTACTAGCACACATTTGCATTTGTTTGTAAGGATCTTTCTCATTTGATATACTTTATATATTAATTGTTAATTATAGGAGTAACTTATACAAAAAAACAAAAATTATAATTTCTAAGAGTAAATTATTGAAACGTTATTAACATGTTGTTAACAATGTTATTAACAATCGTTGAAATCAATGTGAAATTTACTAAATCTAAACTTTATTTTTTTTAATTAATAAGTCACTTGGTTATTAATACAATTAATTATAGCGTTCTTTTTTTATTCGTTTTTCCAGTTTAATCGGTCCATTTGATTGTAAGGCCAAGGTGCACCGTTATTTTCTATATTTGTCATCATGTTATTTAATTCAATAGGTGCAGCAGACTGCTCCATAACTAAGTAACTTCTCATTTCCATTATTATACTAAGAGGATCTATACTTACAGGACAAGCTTCTACACAAGCATTACAACTGGTACACGCCCATAATTCTTCTCTAGTAATGTAATCATCTAATAATTGCTTACCGTCATCTTTAAATTCTCCTTTATTTGCATCAATATTTTTACCAACTTCGACTAAGCGATCTCTGGTATCCATCATTATTTTTCTAGGTGAAAGCTTCTTCCCTGTTTGATTCGCTGGACATTCACTAGTACAACGTCCACATTCAGTACACGTATATGCATTTAACAAACTCACCCAAGATAAATCTTGCACATCACTAGCTCCAAACTTAGCTGGAACTTCTTCGCCTTCGGCTGGAGCTGCAAAAGGATCTGCATTTGGATCCATCATCAATTGCACTTCTTTTGTTACAGCCTCATTATTATCAAACTGCCCCTTAGGATTCAGTCTACCATAATAAGTATTAGGGAAAGCCAATAAAATATGTAAATGTTTAGAATAATATAAATAATTTAAAAATGCTAAAATACCAATAATATGAATCCACCATGCTGTACGCTCAATAGTGTGTAAAGCAGTTTCAGAAAAACCATTAAATAAAGGTGCTATATATTGACTAATAATATTACCAGCTTCTAAATTTTGAAAGGTAGCATCTGTAGCATTCATTATTAAGAACAGACACATTAAAACGACTTCAAAGTATAAAATAATATTTCCATCGTTCTTTGGCCAACCTTTCATTTCTGAACTTAGAAAACGTTTTATTTTTATAACATTACGTCTTATCCAAAACACAATTACCGAAATTAACACACCTAAAGCCAAAATTTCAAAAGTTCCTATTAAAAAACCATAAACAGCAGGACTCAATACTTTTAAACCTATACGATGTGTCCCAAAAAGACCATCTATAATTATTTCTAAAACTTCAATATTTATTATTACAAAACCTACATAAACAATAACATGAAGAAAACCTGATATTGGGCGACGCACCATTTTACTTTGTCCTAAAGCTATATTAATCATGTTCTTCCAACGTAAAGAAGTATTATCCTTTACTTCTTTGCTTTTTCCTAATTTAATATTACGAATAAGCTTTTTTACGTTAACAGAGAAATAACCAAGGCCTGCAATTAATATAATAGCAAATAGTATGTTTGGTAAGTAATTCATTATAAATGGTTGGTTTTGATCTTAGTCTTTCTTTTTTATTTCATTGCCTTCAACATCGTATATTTTTTGTCGTTTTCCAAATAAGGAAAAATGCACATAACGTTTAGGGTTCAATTTCATGTCTTCTAATAATTGTTCCATTTGTTTAGAAGCTCCTTCTAAATTATTGTACAAGCCTTCATCTTTTAAAAGCTTGCCTATAGACCCTTCTCCTTTATCTATATTTGCCAAAACATTATCAAACTTTTTTATGGTAGACTGTAATTCCTGAACTGTAGCTGCGATATTGACTCTAGATAAAGAATCAGAGATTTTATTAAAATTTCTAGAAACACCTTCAAAATTTGAAATTGTGTTATCCAATTTTAATTTATTATCATCTAGCATTGCGTTTAACGACTTCGACGTTTTATTAAATGAAGAAATAGTAGTTTCCAATGTTGCCATACTAGCTCTAAGATGCCCTCTAGTTTTTTCATCAAAAATAGCGTTAACACTAACTAAAAGCGTATCTGTTTCAGACATTACCTTTTCAATTTTTTCTTGAAGAGGAGTTAATCTTTCGTTAACCATATCTGTAATACCAGCTTTATTCGTTCCTTTTAAATAATCTTTACCTTTTGCATTTGGACCGTTGTCATTAGCTGGAATTATAGCGATCGCTTTTCCACCTATAAAACCATCTTGATATAATTCAGCAATACTGTTTTTAGAAAATTTAAACTCTGTATTTACGTCCATTTCTACGACTAATCGTCCAGAATTG
This sequence comes from uncultured Flavobacteriaceae bacterium, assembly GCA_937959395.1. Lineage (GTDB taxonomy): Bacteria > Bacteroidota > Bacteroidia > Flavobacteriales > Flavobacteriaceae > JAHDGB01. Next base: position 97,044 of record CALGLR010000037.1, read on the forward strand.
TCATCTTTAAAATAAATACGAGAAACCTTACCAATAGAGAACCCATTAATAGTAACTGGAGCAGATGCTGTTAAACCACCAACATTATCATACTCTGCATAAAGCACTCTAGTGCTATCAAGTATATTTTTCCCCTTTAAGTAACTCACTCCAAAATATAAAAATATAAGGCCTGTTATTACTAATACAGCTGTTTTAACTTCTCTTGATATCTTCAAATTTGTTCTTTTTAATTCACAAAATTAGGCATAATTTTGAAAAGAATGACTCTAATTTACCCTAGATTTTAAAGCTTTAGATAAATCAATTCTTTCGTTATTTTTATAAGCCACTATAAAACTGGTTTTATATCCTTTTTTCTTTGCTTCTAATTGCAAGTTTTGAATTTCATTATAATCAGATGTATAACCATAAAAATATTTATATAAGCCGTTTATCTTAACTCTAGACACTTCCTTTAACCCTTTGAAATTATATGGTTTGGGCTCTATTTTATTTGATCCTGTAGCTATCTGTATTTTAAAAACAATATTATCATAAATAGCAACTTCATTAGGAATAGTTGGTATCGAATCACTTATTTCTTCTTCATAGTAATCTACAACATTTTCATCTAAAGCCTTCTTGTAATCTGAGATAGCCTCAGCAACAGACGCCGCCATTTTCACTTGTCCGCTACTTGAGTTTAAAAAAGCGCCTTCCTTTTTATAGGTTAAAAAACCAACTTCAACCAGTACACTTGGCATATACGTGTTGTGCATTACCCATAAACTGGCTTGCTTTACTCCTCTACTCTTTCTCTTTTGCTTTTGTTTAAAATTATTTTCTATCATACTGGCCAACTGAACACTTTGCTCTACATAATCTTCTTGTATTAAAGTGAGTCCAATTAATGATTCTGGAGAATTAGGATCAAAACCGTCATAATTTTTCTCATAATCTTTCTCAAAATAAATCACTTCATTCTCTTTTTTCGCTATTTCAAGATTTCTTTGAGTATTTGCTGCTCCAAGTACAAAAGTTTCTGTTCCATTGGCCTGAGAATTGTGAGCATTACAGTGAATGGATACAAATAAGTCTGCATCTGCTTTATTAGCAATTGCAGCACGCTCTCTTAATTTTAAAAACACATCTGTCTTCCTAGTATATATTACTTTTATATCTTTATTTTTAGCTAAAGATTTACCTACTCCTAAAACTATTTTAAGCGCAATATCTTTTTCCTTATATCCGCTTCCTAAATTTCCAGAATCATGACCTCCATGACCAGCATCTAAAACTACAACGAATTTACCTTCGCTATTTTGTGCATTAGCAGGTGCTAATATAGCCGTTATTAAAAAAAATAAAACTAATATTAAAAGCGTTTTTATTTTCGTTTGCATAGTTTCTTTAACCATAATTTAACTCGGATTATTATTAATTTTAATTTTTATGAATAATAAATTAATCATAAAAAATATATGTAATTTTGGCAATTCAAAAACCGAGCCATACTTTAGCAAAAATACATCTAAAAGGATTGCAGACAAATAGATCTTACATACTTTTCGCCCTAAGTTTTACAATGTTTATTAACATTTATAGCTATGGTCAAGATGATCTTCCTAAAGAAGGAGGAAATATTCCTGTAACTAAGGAAAAAGAAATAATCGAAGAACAGATAGAAATTGAAGGAGATTCATTAATTAAAACAATCACACCTGCTCCTGAAATTAATGAGAAAACCACAGATACGGTTAAACCTAAAAAAGAAGGATTATTAACAGATATCGTAAAATCTAAAGCTAAAGACTATACTTCCTTTAATAGAAAAGAACAAAAATTATACCTCTATAATGAAGCCCAAATTACTTACGGAGACATGGATATTACTGCGGGATCTATAATTATTGATTATACTAAAAACTTAGTCTATGCTGGTCGAATTAAAGATTCAGTTGGTAATTATTCCCAACACCCCGTTTTTAAACAAGGTCAAAATGTTATTGAACCAGATTCCATAATTTTCAATACCGAAACAAAAAGAGCTTTAATATATAACTCTAGAACAGAACAGCAAGGTTTTCATATAAAAGCGCCAATAACAAAAAAGGAAAATGACTCTGTTTATTACATGTACAAAGGGCGTTTTACAACCTCAGAAAATGAAGAAGATCCTGAATATGAGTTTATATCTACTAAAGTAAAACTAGTTCCAAATAAAAAGATTATTGTTGGTCCTACTTATATGGAAATTTATGGTGTACCTACACCTATTGCGCTTCCTTTTGCCTTTTTTCCTTTATCCGAAAAACAAACCTCTGGGATAATATTCCCAAGTTTTGGAGAGGAAAACAATAGAGGTTATTTTTTACAGAATGGTGGCTATTATTTTGCAATTAGTGACCATCTAGATCTAGCGGTTTTAGGTGATTATTACACAAATGGAAGTTATGGTTTACGATTAGATTCTAAATATAGAACACGTTATAAGTTTAATGGTAATGTTGGGTTTAGATATGAAAACCTATTAAATAGTGAGCGCGGTTTTCCAGATTTTTCTCAAAATATCATATACAATATTAGGTGGACGCACTCACAAGACAGCAAAGCAAATCCTAGCTCTCGTTTTTCAGCGTCTGTTAATCTTGGTAGTAGCAACTACTACCAACAATCTATTAATCAAGTTAATGCAGCTAACGTATTAAACAATAACCTATCCTCTACCATTTCTTACGCTAAAACATTTCCAGGAGAACCACAAGCTAATATTAGTTTAACAGCGACACATTCGCAAAATAGTGGAACAGAAGCGATTAACTTAACACTCCCCACGCTACAGGGAAGTATAAGTAGAATTTATCCTTTTGCTCCCAAGATAGGTTCCAAAAAAGGAATCATTCAAAATATTAATTTACAATACAACCTAAGAGGAGAAAATAGTATTCAAACTACTGACTCATTATTTTTCAAAAAAGAAATGTTTGATGATGCTAGAATTGGCATGAGACACTCAATTCCTTTAACTACTAATTTTAAAGTTCTAAATTACTTCAGCATTGGTGCAAGTGCTAATTACGATGAAGTTTGGACTCTCAACACTATTGATCGCTTTTTCGATGATATAGAAAATAAAGAAGTTACAGTAGATTTAAATAAATTTGATTCTTTTAGAACCTATAATTTCTCAACAAATATAGGAACTACTATTTATGGTCTTTTTAATATGGATCCTAAAGAAAAAGGTAAAAAAATACAGGCTATAAGGCACGTAATGCGACCTTCAGTAAGTTATAACATAAATCCTGCTTTTGATAAATACTATGAAACATTTGAAGTCATAGATGCAGATGGAAACACTACTGAGACTAGAGAGTTCTCTCGTTTTGAAGGCGGTCTTTTTGGATCACCAAACAAAACATTTTCTAGTTCTATAGGATTATCGCTTTCTAATAATATTGAAGCTAAAGTTAAAGATCGTGATACGACAAATGTAGAACCAAAGAAAATTATCTTGTTAAATAACCTGAATTTCTCTAGTTCCTATAATGTAGCTGGAGATTCATTAAAATGGAGCCCTGTGAGAATGTCTGGTGGGACTCAAATATTAGATAATAAAATGAATATTAATTTTGGAGCGACCTTAGATCCATATGCCTTAGACAATAACAATAGTAAGATAGATAAGTTAAACATTAGAAATGGAGGTAGCCTTTTTAGATTGAGTAGTGCTAATTTAACACTTGGATATTCATTAAATAGCGAAGGATTTAAAAAAGATGAAAACGACGAGGTGAATAGAACTAATAATTTACAAAGTGGTGGGCGTGATGACGATTTGTTTGGGAAATCTCAAGATTTTGCCAATCAACAATTTGCTGGAGACGATAAGGATAAGGAAGATAAAGTTGAAAGCGAACATTATAATTATAAATTACCGTGGACATTACGACTAGCCTATGCAGTTAATTATTCAAATTCTGCTCGGCAAAATGAGATTTCGTCGCATTCATTAATGTTTTCTGGAGATATAGACATTTCTCCTAATTGGAGCGTTGGCGCTGCATCTGGCTATGATTTTCAAAATCAAGGTTTTTCTTTTACACAACTGCGTTTCGCAAGAGATTTATTAAGCTGGCGTATGAATTTTAGCTGGACTCCTATTGGCCCAAATACTTCATGGAACTTTTTTATTGGTATTAAATCTAGTATTCTTAAAGACATTAAATACGACACTAGAAGACGACCAGATCAAAGATTGTAATTCTTTTATTAATGAACTCGTTTAAAAGACTTCAATTTAATAACTTAAATGATATGAGTTTATCGGTACAAATTGCTAAACATGTTAGAGATCTCCACTTTGGTGGAAATTGGACTGCTGTAAATCTTAGAGAACTATTATCTAATATTACTTGGGAACAAGCTACCAAGAAAATCTATTCATTTAATACGATTCTAGCTCTTACGTATCATATAAATTACTTCATAAAAGCTCAAATAGAAGTATTAAGCGATAGACCTTTAACAGCAAAAGATAAGTTTAGTTTCGATCACCCAGAAATTAAAAATCAAGAACATTGGAACGTGTTTTTAGAAGAGCTCTGGAAAGATGCTGAAGAATTTGCTAACCTCATAGAACAATTACCCGATAAAAAATTAGACACTGCTTTTTTCGATCCTAAATATGGTAATTATTTTAGAAATCTTATGGGGGTTATTGAACACTCACATTACCACATAGGGCAAATTACTATTATAAAAAAAATACTATTAGAATCTCATATAAAAAATAAATAATGATGACAAAAATCACCATTCAAGGTATGAAATTAGATGAAAAATCATCCTACCAACAAGGACCTGCTTTAGCCCCTCCCTTAATTAGAGATGCATTATATTCTGGTTCTTTAAACTTATTTTCTGAAAATGGTATTAATATAGAAAATGCAATAGATGATAAAGGTGATTTTGATATTAAAAACTATTTTGATATTGAGACCATAACAAAAAAACACCTTAATTTAGATAATAAAATATTAACATTAGGAGGAGATCATTCCATAACGTTCCCAGTAATTAAAGCACATCACGAAAAATATCCGGTTTTAGATATTTTACATATAGATGCACATGCTGATTTATACGATAATTATGAAGGTGATAAATATTCTCACGCTTGCCCATTTGCTAGAATCATGGAAAATGGTTTTGCTGCCAGACTGGTACAAGTTGGTATTAGAACATTAAATACACATCAAGCAGAGCAAGCTGAAAAATTTAATGTAGAAATTCATGAAATGAGAAATCTAGATTTAAAACGAATTCCAAAATTCGAAAATCCTTTATACATCTCTTTAGACATGGATGGTTTTGATCCTGCTTTCGCTCCTGGTGTTTCTCATCATGAGCCAGGCGGCTTATCATCAAGGCAAGTTATAGATTTAATTCAAAACATTAATACAGAAGTTATTGGAGCAGATATCGTTGAATACAACCCCAATAGAGACTTCCAAAATATGACTGCTTTTTTAGCAGCAAAAATGATGAAAGAAATACTTAGTAAAATGTTGGAGATCTAAAAAGTCATAAATAAAACATAAAAAATGTCTCATAACATACTAAAAACACTAATCTGACTCGATTTTTTCATATATTCGAATCCCATATAATGGATTAATCTAAATGATAGTAGTTAAACAAATTTTTAAAGTGTTTACTGCATTATTGCTTGTTTTTGCTTTAATGCTTCCTACTGCTATACAATTTTCTCATATTTACGAAAACCATGAACATGTTATTTGTAACGATGATCAATCAATACATTACCATGAAGCTGTTCCAGATTGTAGTGTTTGTCATTTTCACCAACAATCTTTTAATTACGATTTAATTTCGTACATAGAAATTATTGAAATATATAACACTAAAAAGACTGAAGATCATTTTTCTTCTTCATTACATTCTCTTAAAATAAATAGACCTCAATTAAGAGGTCCACCATCTATTCTTAGTTAAATATAATCCCCTGCTTTAAATTAATTAAGAATAAAAATTATATGCGTTTTTATTATTTAATAATACTACTATTTTGTAGTGTTATATGTAAGTCACAAAATTGCGACTATACACTGTCTGGAACTGTAATTGACTCTCATGATGGTAGTCCTTTATCTGAAGCAATTCTTATTATTGCTGGTTTGGAAATTGAAATAAAATCTAATAATGAAGGTTTGTTTTCTATCCCAAACCTCTGCAAGCGATCGTACTCTATTCAAGTTTATCATCAAGATTGCTCAGTCAAAGGGTATACCGTTAAAATTGATGGCAATACTTCTAAAGTATTTAGATTAGAACATCATTTAGAAGAACTTAATGAAATAACCATTAAAGGAGAAACTAAAGAAAAAACAAAAACTCTTGTAGAGAACAAATTGTCTAAAGAACAATTAGAGCAATACAGTGGTGGTTCTTTAGGTGATGCGTTAAATAGTTTAAGTGGTGTATCATCTCTTAATACAGGGAATACAGTAGTAAAACCGCTTATTAATGGATTACATAGTAGCCGAGTTGTTATTATAAACAATGGCGTTAGAATGGAAGACCAAGAATGGGGTTCTGAACATGCACCAAATGTAGATATTAACACTGCAGGAAGTATTACTCTTATTAAAGGTGCTGGAGCTTTACAGTATAGCGGAGATGCTGTTGGTGGTATTATAATTACTGAACCTCCAAGAATTCCTGTTATGGATACGATTTATGGAAAAACAATAACTAGTGGTGCTTCAAATGGTAGAGGTGGTACACTTACTTCGCAATTAACAAAAAGTTTTGAAAGTGGTTGGCATGCTAGTCTGCAAGGTACTTTAAAGCGTTTTGGAGATTATGAGAGTCCTGATTATGTATTAAGTAATACAGGAATTTTTGAACGTAATGGATCGTTTCGAGCTGGTCTAAACAAATTCAATTATGGATTTGAAGGTTATTATTCATTTTTTAAAAATGAAATAGGTATACTTCGTGCTTCTCATATTGGAGGTGCTCAAGACCAAGTTAATGCTATAAATAGTAATGTCCCGTCAATTATTAATGATTTTACTTATAACATTAATGCTCCTAAACAAGATGTAACACACCATTTAGTTAGATTAAGTGGTTTTAAAAAGTTCGAAAAATTCGGAAAATTAAATGCCCAATATAACTTTCAAAGAAATAACAGATTGGAATTTGATATAAGAAGAGGTGACGATGCAGATAAAGCATCTTTAGATTTAGAGTTAGACACACACACCTTTAGTTTAGATTTGGATAGCAATTTATCTGAAAGCACAAAGTTTAAAGCTGGAGTATTTTTAGGATATCAAAAAAACTTTGCAGATCCAAATACAGGTGTTAGACGTCTAATTCCTGATTACGATAAGCAAGACATTGGAATTTACAGCACCGTAGATCATAATATAAATACGTCATGGTCTATAGAAGCTGGAGCCCGTTTTGATTATACGTTTATGGATGTTTTAAAGTTCTATCGTACTTCTTTTTGGGAATCTAGAAATTATGATGTGCTTTTTCCTGAACTTGTTGTACAGGATTTTGGAACTCAAGTTTTAACAAATCCAGAATTAATTTTCTCAACATTTTCAGCTACTGCCGGTGCAACATATTCTATTAACGAGCATAATAAATTTTATTTTAATTATTCTCTAGCGTCTCGACCACCAAATCCTTCTGAATTATTTAGTGAAGGTTTACATCATTCAGCTTCTCGCATAGAACTCGGAGACTTATCATTTACTCAAGAACTAGCACATAAGTTTGCTTTAACATTCCAAAAAAAGCACGAATTATTTAACTTTTCAATAAACCCGTATATAAATACTATAAATGATTTCATTATTATAGAGCCTACACAAATTCGGCAAACTATTAGAGGTAATTTTCAAGTATGGGAATACCGACAAACTAATGCCCAGTTATTAGGCGTAGATATAGATGCTGCTCTAGCCATAACAGAAAAGGTGAGTTTTAATCATCAATTTTCTGTTGTAAAAGGCTATGATCGTACTAAAAATACACCTCTTATTAATATGCCCGCGGCTAATACTAAAAATGAAATTACTTACAAAAACGAAAAATTAAATAATTTAAAAATTGGATTGCAAAGTGAATTTGTTTTTGAACAAAATGAATTTCCAAATACCAATTTTGAAGTCTTTATTCCAGAGATTGAACGCACAGAACTTGTTGATTTAAGCACGCCGCCTGAAGCCTACCACCTCTTAAATTTAAAATCGAATATTGATTTTAAATTAACACTTAAATCCATACTCAATGTTGGATTAAGTGTTACTAACTTATTTAATACCTCCTATAGAAATTACCTTAACAGGCTACGCTATTATGCAGATGATATAGGAAGAAATATAAATTTAACATTAAAAATTAATTATTAAAAAAACATAAATTATGAAAACTTTAAGACTAATCCCAGTACTATTAACCTTAACACTTTTATTATTTAATTGTTCTAACGACGACGACAATAATCAAGAAGATCCGCCAGTAATAGTAAACGAAGAAGAAGTGATAACAACGTTAACTGTAGTATTAACACCTACAACTGCTGGACCAGAAATTACATTAGAAACTAAAGATTTAGATGGTGATGGCCCAAACCCTCCTGTAGTATCTGTTTCTGGAAACCTAACACCTAACACTACTTATAATGGCGTAATCACGATTTTAAACGAAACCGAAGATCCTGCTGAAGATATCACTGAAGAGGTAGAAGAGGAATCTGATGAGCACCAATTTTTATATACAATTGGAGGTAGCTTAGAGCTTTCAACAGAATACACAAATTTTGATACTAACAATAATCCACTTGGTACTAATTTAAATATTATAACTGCTAACTCAAGTACAGGTACGCTTACATTTACATTAAGACATGAACCAACAAAACCAAATGATGGTACTTTAGATGGTGCTGGTGGTGAAACAGATATCACTGCTACTTTTCCAATTGTAATTGAATAATTTCAATTATTATAAGGCTATTCTATGATTTATATGCTATTTTTAGCTATATCTTGAATAGCCTTATTTTTTTTAATGTCACACCAATTTAAATGCATTCCATATTTGAGTCTCACCCCATAGATAAAGGTCACAGTTGGACCATCATCACTAAATTTGGTCATATTTTAAAAAAGGCCGAAAAAAAATATGGAAACAGAGATAACAACTACACCATATTAGGTATTGAGCTTACTTCAAAAAATAATCCACAAATATGGTTTCCCAATTACGGAAAATCAATATATATTGTTATTCAAATCACAGAAAACTGTTTAAACGATATGGATAGAGCGGTATTTCAAGTTGCCCATGAAACCATTCATTGCCTCTCGCCTATTAAAGAAAACAAAGTTAGTGTTTTAGAAGAAGGACTAGCAACTCTATTCTCTATAGAGTATTGTAAAAAAAATAATCACGGAAAAAGCTGGAGTGCTAAAAAAGCAGAATATATAAACGCTCAAATTTTAGTTAAAGAACTCTTTAAAATTGATAAAAATATTATAAAAAAACTAAGAGCAGTTCAACCTTCTTTTTCTAAAATAAGCAAGCAACTTATTTTGAAAACCAATCCTGAGATTCCCGAATTATTAGCAAAAGAATTAACGAAACCATTTAAAATCAACTCGGGTTTAAATCTTACATAAAATCCGTTTTTTTTTAATTTTTAGTATATTTCATAACCTATCATATAACTAACTAAGCCACATTATTATAATTAGCAAGTAATATTTCTGTTTTTTCTTTTAATTTTTCAAGTTGTATTAATCTATTCCTTAAATATTCTTCTTTGTTTTTGGTAATATATTCAGGGTTAAAA
>CALGLR010000038.1 GCA_937959395.1 uncultured Flavobacteriaceae bacterium
TGTTTCTAATTCGAGAATATACGTTCCTGAAGACAAATTTAATCCTAAGTCTATTTCGTTATTTAAAACGACATCTTCTTGAGATTTATAAACTTCTCGACCTGCTATATCGAATACTGTTACTTGTTGTATTTCAGCATTAGTTAAACCTTTTAAACTAAAAATACCGTTGTTGGGGTTGGGTGTAATTTTAAAGTTTGAGATACGATTAATGTTTGGCGTAGAAAGCGTGTTCTCAACACGCGCTAATTTTGACACAGAATCCTCATGGTCTTCATCATTTACTCCTAATGTAAAATGTAATAAATTATTATAAACATTCAATGATTTAATATCTCCTCCTCCTCTAGCAATTTCTACTGAAGTAGTGTTTGGGTTTGAAAGATTAACCTCTTGAAGAGAATAGAAATCTATATCAAATAAACTTTCAAATTCACTCGTTGAAAAATAAAGCATCTCATCAATAATTGTAAGTTGTTCTATAAAAATGAAACCCTGATTAGGATTCGCTTTAAAAAAAACTACTTTCTCTACAGAACCCATCGGATTGTTAGCATCTAATTCATAAACCACTAAATCGTCTGAATCATTTAATGGATTGTAGTAAAATTTATCTTCAGAGAACGTATAGGCACCTATTACATGACCTTCATTTTGTGTTGGTATGGTAAAATACTCCTCTACCTCGTTACTATTATTTAAGTCTATTCTTCTAATAATTCCATTGTTGTTAAAATAAAGAAAATTGTCTCGAATTAAAAGTTGCAAACTAAATTCAAATTCTAATCCTGAAGCATCATATACGACCTCTTCGTTAGACCTTAAATCTACTATATCTCTTCTAATAATTTTTGAGCTTTCAGAAATATAATCGGCCACATGCAAATAAACATGTTCATCAGTAAAAGCAATGTCATGCATCTCCTCTGTTTCACCTAGCCTAATATCTGCTTGATTTAAAGTGGTATTGGGTTCAGATAAATCGTATTTGTAAACAATTGGTTCTACCCCACTTATTAATACTAATTCATTTCCATTTACACCTCCTCCATTTGTATAAAAAAACTCATCATCTATTAACAAATCTGTTATCGTTTGAGATTGGGATTGTGCCATTATTATTAACATGGCGTATAAAAGTAATTTTTTCATGATATTTTATTTTTTAAATTTCAACAAAATTACTGGTTAGCAGTCTGTGTAATTTTAAAAATGAGGTTTTTGTGAGGTATTAATTAACTATGGAAAGTAAGGATTCTTAAAAAACCAAAGCACCTTGATTTAAGACACTTTGGACTGCTAAAAAAACTTAATTTAGTATACTATCTTATTACCATTTTTTGTCTGGAAACACCATTAGCTGTTTCTAATTCGAGAATATAAGTTCCTGAAGATAGGTTTAACGCCAAGCTTGTTTCGCTATCTAAAACTGAATTTTCTTGAGATTTATAAACTTCTCGCCCTGCTAAATCGAATACCATTACTTGCTTTATAATTTCATTACGATCTAAACCGTTTAATGTAAAAGTACCGTTGTTTGGATTGGGTGTTATTTTAAATGCAGCATCTAACTCCTCTTCATTTGGAGTTGATAAGGTACTTTCTATTCGTGAAAGTTTAGATGTATAATCATCATAAGTCCCTGCATTAGCTACAAAGTGCAATAAATTATTATACAAAAATAATGAACCTACATATCCATTACCAGTGGCTAACTCTACTAATGGTGTATTTTGGTTTAAACGATCTTTTTCTGAAATAGTATGATAATACCTTTCAGAAACTTCATCATAAAACTCATTTCCAAAATAAATTTTGTCGTTAGTTACTAATATTTTACTTGTTGATGCATCATCAAACGTTGCTATATGTTCTATTGTATTTGTAGGGTCTAATATCTCAGAACTATAAACGGTACTTGTTCTATCTGATGTGTTATAAACCGAGTAATACGCCTTATTTTCAAAAAAAGTTAGATTTTGTATATATTCTGCGTCTGAATCCGAGCTAATAAATAGTTCTGATGCACTTATATCATTAAGGTCTATTCTTTTAATTTCTACCATATCTGATGTGTAAAGAAAATTGTTATTAATGTAGGTATGCACTATGTTTACATCATCTACTATGGTAACTTCATTAGATTTGAAGTCACTAGCGTCTCTTCTTACCACTTTATGGTAATTAAAATAAGATGGGTCTGTGAAATAAAAATAAGCAAATTCATCTTGAAAATGTAATGCTGATATACGGTCCTGTTCCAGGCCTAAAAGATTTATTTCTTTTAAAATAGAATTAGGGGTAGATAAATCATATTCATAGATAGCACCATTGCTACTGTTAGATATAAAAAGGCGGTCTCCCCCCATAATTGAAGCCTGCTGTGTATATCGAAAATTTGGATCTAATGACAAATCTGTCACTTGCTGAGCATGTACATTTAAAGCATACACCGCTAAGATAATTGTAATTAATTTTTTCATAATTATAAGTTTGAAGTTTTAAATTTCAACAAAATTATTGCTTAGCAGGCTCTTTATTTTTAAATGTTAGGTTTTTGTGAGATACAAATTACTTTGATAAAACTTTATTTTTATTATAATTTGTGGTTAAATACATTAAAGTATTTTTAACCATCAAGCATTTGTTTTTTAACGCTTTAACTTTAATTATCGATTAAAAAAACCCAAAGCGTCTTAAATAAAGACGCTTTGGGCTGCTAATAAAAATTGATTTGGGTATTATTTAATAACCATTTTTTGTCTGTAAACTCCATTAGTCGTCTCTAATGCGAGAACATAAGTTCCTGATGATAGATTTAATGCTAAATTTGTTGTTAAGGCTAAATTTGCTTGAGATTTATAGACTTCTCGTCCGGCTAAATCGAATACCGTTACTTGCTTTATAGTTTCATTACGATCTAAGCCGTTTAATGTAAAAGTACCGTTGTTTGGATTGGGTGTTATTTTAAATGCTGAATCTGTAATGGCTTTGCCTGGAGTTGATAAGGTACTTTCTATTCGTGATAGCTTATGAATATCTTGAATATTGCCACCACTAATTATAAAATGTAATAAATTATTGTAGACAAATAATGCGCCTATAAAGGTCTTACCAGAAGTTAACTTCGTTACTGGTGTGTTTGGTTTTAAACGGTCTTTCTCATAAATAGCGTAAAATGATTCTGAAGATTCATTTCCAAAATAAATGTTGTGAGCTGTTACAACTAAATACATGACTTGATCATTGCGATTAAAAGTAGCAATACGTTTTTCTAAAATTAACGGGTTAGACACGTCTAAACTATAAACGGTGCTCGTTAGGTTTAACTTATTATAAACACCGTAATACATTTCATTTTCAAAAAAAGTAAATGTTGTGAAAAATTGATCTGAGTTGGCAGTAAGTATAACTTCTGGGGTATTTAAATTATCTTTATGAAACCTTTTAATTTCATTATTAGTTAAAACATAAAGAAAGTCTTTATTTGTCTCAATTTTTGCTCCTTTTTTCCCTGCAATAAAAAAATCATACTCCATTATGGCCACTTCATTAGAAGTTAAATCACTCGCATCCCTTTTTGTGATGTACCCTTTTTCATAATTGTAATTCGCACTATTTAAATAAACAGAATTATCATCAAACTCTAAATTCACTGGACGCTTTTGGTTCAATTCTATACGCCGTTCCTTTATGTTAGAATCTGGATTTGACAAATCATACTCATATACAACATCATCATCTACATTAGATATAAACAAACGACCATTTTTAGTAATGGATGCCTGCTGTGTGTATTTAAAATTTTTATTAAATAATAAATCCGTAACTTGTTGACTGTGTATGCTTAATGAGCATATCGCCAAAATAATTACAACTATATTTTTCATAATACATTGTTTTTATAAATTCATTTTACAGCAAATTTAATCTTCAACTAATTATGTAAATGCAAATATTAGTTTATTGTGAGATACTAATTACCTTTTAAAAACTGTATTTTTTATAGAATTTGTTGTTTAGCGTAGTGACACTCATCTTAACTTTTCTATTCCCTAAAAATAGCTAACGTTCATCTACATTTTGTTGCTTTTTTTATACCTATCGCTACTATGCATTTCAAAAAGTGACTCATAACCAATTACAACTTAAAACAAACCACATAATTGGTATTATTTGAATAAATTCTAATTCATTTTCGGCTAAAACCAAAAGGTTAAGATGAGTTTATTTAAAAGGATGCCTTTCCTCCCATTTTTTAATTGGATTTAGCTTGTTTACAGTAAATTTTAAAATCATATTTGCTATAAAACTATTAGTATGCTTAGTGTAAATATGCATCGTATTAGGCTTTGCTCCTATTGAGCTTTTAATTTCCATAGCAGTTCTGGCGTAAACAACGGTTTCAAAACCATTATCAATAGCAAAAGACAACATATCAAACAACATATTTAAATACATTTGATGTTGCGATTGAAATGCTTTATTGTAACCTAAAAAATACGTTTCTAAATCCTTTCCGTTTAAAATTAGTGTGTAAAAACCAACGAGTTCGTTCTCTAAATAATAACCAAAGACCTTAAAATTATTTTGCATGCTTTTCTTTAAACATAAAAAATGATCTTGTGACAATACAAATGAGTTTACTTTAGCATTATCTGAAACGTTCTTATAAAGAGCGTAGAGGGCTTCTGAAGCCGTTTCTATATCATCTTGGGCTAACTCTTTACATAAAATATTTCCTTGTTTTTTCCGCGCTGTTTTAAAACGACGTTTATATTTTTTTTTCAAACTAAATACATAATCGTCTACTGTTTTCCATTCTGGATTTATAGATAATATCATGTTAGGTTGAACTTGTACCTTGTACATCTTTCTTTCCTCAAACAATTTGATATTATTATGAATGGAATCATTTTCAAAATAATCCTTAAAACCAATAATTCTAATGGTTTTATTATGCTTTGTTTTTATGTCTTTAGAAAGTGCTTCTACTGCATTAAAAACTTCAGTTAAATAATGAGACTGGGAAATTGAGTCTTCTTTGTAATATAAGCCGTGTTGACCCGTGTGCATTAAATTACCTACAACAAGGCCATTTCCTCTTACAATTTTTGCAATCAAAGCTTTTGCCGTTCTTTTTAATTGGTTATCACTTGTTTTTCTAAATACATCATCTAAATACATTTCTACACGTTGCATAATTGCAACACCTACAAGTTTTTCATCGTTAAAAACAGCTACATAAAAAGGAGTAATATTACTTGGGCAAGATTGCTCTAAACCACCTAAGAAAAGGATTTGTAAAAACACATCGTGAGTTACTAATTCATTCCATAGTTTTGGAAGTTCACTAACTCTGTTATAAATTTTAAAATGTGTAGAAGGCATTAAATATCAAAAAAATATTACTCTTTATGTGACTTTATACCATTTCAAATAAGAAATGGTATTGCTTTCAATAATTAAAAGAGCTATTGTGTATTAAAATAGTGATACTAAAAAAGACTGAAAAACAACGCTTTCAGTCTTTGTAAAGTTAGTCTATTAAATCTTATCTCCAACCGCAAACGATTCCGCCCATAATGGCCAAACACACTGTCCAAAAACCAGCATTAATAAGTATGTATTTCCAGCTTTTGCGTTCAAATAAACCATTTACTGCAATAACTGGTAATACTAACAATATACCAGTCATCGTGCCATGTAAAGCGCCGTGTTTAAAGGTTCTAAAAGCATTCCCATAATCTGCCATAAACGCAGTATAAGAAGGTAAAGCTTTAGTTAAATCCCCTCCAACCATTCCTAAAGCACCTGTTTGGTGAATAGTAACAAATTGAATAAAAAAAGATAAAAGAAAAGAAAGGATAAAAGAGACAATAAAGATCACAGGCATATTTCCAGTCTTCAAACTCTCTTCTGTTACTCCAGACTCACGCATCCAAGCGTTTCCAAATGTTTTAGGATTGTACCATACAAAACCTATAAGGATCGGGATAAGGGCTGCTACTAAAAGAGCAAAAATGTTAATTTCCATATTATTTGGTTGTTATTGATTAGTGATTTTTAAATGTACAAAAATATATTAAACACAGTGCAACGTGTTCGCATATCAACTATTTACCAACTACCACTGGCACCGCCACCGCTTGAACTTCCACCTCCACCTGAAAAACTAGAAGAAGAGGAACTTGATGAGGAAGAAGATGAGTATGAAGACGACGACGAATAAGAGCTTAATGAAGAGCTAGACGAACCACTTGAAAACGCAACACCATGAGAAGATATATTCTTACTCACATAGCGTTTATTGTTCTTAAAAAATGAAAAAGCATAAGAATCATAAGTCACTCTATGAATCGTTAAAACTGCAATTATAATTGGTAAAATAACGAGAAGAATGAAAAGTATTAAAAACAATGAATTAAGATTAAAATAAGGACCGTTTATGATGTTATTCATTACGATATCTGGATCATTGTTATAAAAAAATGTTGATCCAAATATAAAAAGACCAACTAATGGAAAAATACCAAAAGGAATACCAAACCCTAATGAAAAAAGAGTCCCGATAATCATAAACGGAAAAGACAACAAGCTTACTTTCCCGATTAATAATCCTCTATAAATATTTACTAATTTTATATAGGACGGAATTAATAATAACTTCCAACCTATTCCTATAAAAACACATAAGAAAGCAGTAATAAATAACCCAAAAACAAGTTTAAATAAAAAAGAAGATTCATTATTAATCTCTTCTTTGGCATTTTCAAATTCGTCTCTATATTTTGGGTCATCTATTAGTCTTATAAGCTCTGTGGTTGCCAAATCTACACCATCATAGAAATTACCAGCTTTAAAAGCTGGTGTCATTATATTTCTAATAATTCTCGAGGCATAGGCGTCTGTAATAATCGGCTCCAATCCTTTACCAACTTCTATTCTAAATTTTCGATCGTTTTTAGCAATAAGAAGTAATAAACCATTATTTGTATTCTCCTGTCCTAATTTATTATTGTTAAATACTTTAAAAGCAAAGTATTCAACACTTTCACCCTCCAAACTTTCTACCGTTAAGACTACAATTTGATGTGTACTTCTGTTTTCGTAAGCTTTTAGTTTTTTGCGTAACTTGAGTGTTTCGCTTTCGCTGAAAAGTGAGGCGTTATCTGTACAAATTTCAGTTAAAATAGGATATTCAATCTGTGCATTTACAAATGTAATGCTGAAGAAAAATAATACAATTGAAAAAAATCTATTCAATAGTTATAAGTTAAAAGGCGCTTATTCTTTTTTCAAATCTTTAACTAAACTAGAGGTGAAAAATAAAATTATTAAACCCGTTAAAACAATACAAACCCACATAAACCATGGTTTTTGCCAAAAAGAATCTTTTTTAACTTCTTCTAGAATAACCTCTTGTTTTACTATGCTTTTTATTGCTACTCTTGGTAAATCTTCAGAAATTTTATACTTAAAAAAAGATAAATCATATTCTGGTGCTTTTGCTGTTTTGTTTCCTGTTTTTATAGTATAATTTTCATTCTGCTTTAAAGCCGTAATGACATATAATGGCTTTTGAAAAAAATTAATATCACTAATCGTTAAAGCATTGTTGTCTTTGTTGTTAATTTCTATAAAAATATCACTTTCAAATAATTCTGGGATATTAAAAATGGTTTCTTCTTCTGAGTTTAATTGAAATCGAGCTAATTGTTTTTTGTAAGTCTCTTTTTTGTTTTTTATTGTTCTTTCCAATTTCTTGTAAATAACAACGCTTCGATTAAAAAACTCTGGAGCAACAACTTTAAATCGCACTTGATTTATAACTTCTCTATTCTTGAACGTAAAGTGAACTTGTGTTTTCTTTTTTTCAATTAATTCTGAAGTTGTTTTAGATTGAGCAATTACGGTTTGTAGCCCTTTATTAATAAAGCCATTGGAAACACTACCTATTTTTAAAACATTAATAGGCAAACTGTTTTTATCATTAAATTCTATTTTTAAATACTTATACGCACAACGCGGGAACGTAATCGATTTATCTATACTTAACCCTTCTAAACCTTGTAAATTAGATAAACGCCCTTTATTTAATACACCAAACCATTCTTTAAGGTCATTACTTCCTGAAAGTTTAAATGTTTTAGATGCTGAATAGTTTGCCGTAGACAAAACCACTTCTTGAATAATTTTTAACGGATTCTTAAAAACAATAGATGAACTCGTGTCTTTAAGAATCGTTTTTGAAATCCGTTCAAATTCTACATATTCACTTGTTTTTATTTTGTTTCTTTTTTCTCTAATAAAATAAGGCACTTCCTTTCCTTTTGCATCTAATATTCTAAAGTCACTTAAATCACTTTTAGAAAAAGAGCGTATTTCGTTAGGTAAAAGAATTTCATGTAAACCGTTTTTATTAACAGTCTCTAATTCTCCTAATGTATTGTGTTGTGCAATCGCAATATTAACAAACAATAAAGCGAGAGAAATTATACTTATACTTTTAATCTGTTTCATTACTTTTTTGTTCTTTATCATCATCTATTACTAAAACTTTAATTTTTTGATATACAAATGAGATAATTAAAATTAAAATACCCAGCAATATAAATGCGGTTATTTTACCGGTTTCAGAGATGTTATTAATATCATAAACAAAGAGTTTAACAATTGTTATTCCTAATAAAACGAGAGCAATAATACGTATACTTTTAATTTGCTTTTTAATACCAAATATTAAGAATATAAAGGCTAGAACTCCCCATAAAACAGGAAAAGCTGTTTTAACTATTTTCTGTTTCGTTAACTCTATAGTTTGATAAGCCGAAAGACCATCTACACCAATAGATTTGATTGGACTAGTTAGTAGTTTTAAACCGTGTAATAACACCTCGCTACTAGCAATAAATATTAATAAAAAGGCAGCAACCCAAATAAATGCTTTATTGTTAAACAGATTAAAAACTGCTTTCTTTTTGTTTGTTTGATATACTAAAAAACCAAAAAATAAAGTGAGCGCAAACATAATATAATGTAAATAAAATGCGGTCTGAGAGTTGCTTAAATCAGTTATATATTCGTAATGTTCTTCAAAAGTTAATCCTAAAAAAACAAAAGCAAAAAGAACAATGTTTACGCAAGAAATTATATTTACTACTTGAATATTAAAGCTGGTTTTTCTTCGGAATAAAATAAATGCCACTACAGCCGTAAAAAGTAAATGATAAACAGCTGGAACAGATAAAGCTGAACTCCAATTGTCGATATGGTAAACCGCTTGAAATATGGTTTCTAGGAAACCAACAATATACATAAGAACCAAACCTGCAATAAATATGTATTTACGATATTGGGTAATGTCCAAAACAAATTTCCATAATTCGATACGAATCGTGTCCTTTTTAAGCAAAAAATAAACTAAAAATAAAGACGCTACAACAAAAACACCTGTTCCAAAAATTGGATTGAATACAATATTCTGAACTGCTTCATCATTGTATTTCTGAGCCCAATCTATTACCAAACTTATAACCGCCAAGCCATGTACAACTACTGAAGCAAAACGATAACTTTCAATATTCGATTTTTTGGCCAACCACATTAATAATACAGCTTCTGCTGCCCAAAACAATGTGATATAATTACCTTGAAACTGAATAGGAATCGCTAGCGTAATAAAAGTAAGCGTTAACCCTATTAACATATAAACAGCAATCTTGTCTAAACTAAACTTCTTATATAAAAACCATGCGAAAAACAAATTAAGAATAGCTAAACCAGCCGTAAATAGACCTCTAAATTCTGGATGGTAGTTATTTAATACTACCATACCTACACCAAAAAACAAAAAGGTACTCGCCCCTAAAATAGCAAGTTGTGTTTTAGTTAAAACCGCTTTTGTTCGTACGTTATTTATAATATTGGTAAGTATAAATATTAAGTAAAATATAAATGCAAAAATTAAACTTCCTAGATAATGTGGGCTTTTACTATTGGTATCTCCTATAAACCAACCACCAAATAAAAGTACTGTAAAAATAAAAGCAAGTGTGTTTACTAAATGCCACTTTTTATAAAAAGCTAATACGGTTATTCCAATGTTTAAAATAATAATGTATGTAAAAAGAACAACATAGTTTCCAGAGCCAGTGCTTATCATAAAAGGAACTGCAAAACCACCAATAAGAGATAAAACAGCTAACTCTATTCTGTTATAAGACAATGAAATTAAACCACTAAAAATAGTGATAACTACCATAATCGCAAACGCAATTTGTTGGTTAAAAAGCTGGTATTCATGAAATGCAATGGCTATTGTAAAGTAAAAAATAGAAATAGCCCCTGCTACTAAAACGGAACTAAAAGCGGCATATTTTTTTCGTAGTTTATTTGCTATAAGCATTACTAATGAGCCACATAAAACTCCTATTCCTACTCTTGCGGGTTCATTAATCCAGTCTTTATCTATCGCATATTTTACAAAATAACTTATTCCTAAAACAAGTATTAAAATACCTAATTTGTTAATTAGGTTCTCTCCAATAAATTTTTCTAAATCGGGATTCTTTTCTTTAAACTGTTCCCAGAGTGGTTTTCGCGGTGGTTTTGAAACTTTGGCTCTTTTAACCCGCTCTTCTATAGGTTCTTCTTTTTGAATGTTGTGAACAATAACCGGTTGTGATTTAATACATTCAGATGGCGCTTTAGGTATTTCTTCACTTACCTCTTCTATTGGTTTTGAAACTGGTGATTCTGTAACTGGTGTTTTAGGTAATGGTGATGCGTCTTTAATAGACTCAAAAGACGTCGCTACAGTTGGTTTTTCTTCTTTTTTAACCGAAACACCTTCTTTAGTAAGCCTATTAATTTTATTGTTTAGTATTTTAATGTTCTCATTTAGCCGCTTATTATTCTCATTTAAGGTCTGATAGTTAGATCCTGTTCTATTAAGTAAAACAATTAATAAAATTAATATAGCAATTAATAAAACATAAGTCATAGGTTATAATTGTTTGGTTAAGTACTAATAGCAGAGGCTTCAGCGACTAATAATTCATTTTTGTCTTCCAAAGCTTTAGAGATAAAGTTACTAATATCGTCATTTTTTGTTTGCCCTCCTTTTAATAAAACACCCAAAGTAATTATTGTAATAATACGAGTACCTTTTTTCTTTATCGCTGTACCAAATAAGGGTTCTAATTCTTCATAGCTTACCTTTTTTGCTAATTCCTGAATTTCAATTTTTGCTTTAGCTTGTTTTTCTTCTGACAATCGATCATATTTTTTTCCATACTGTTTAATAACTTCTATGGCAGGACGATTGTTTTGCTGATTTTGTTTCGGTTTATTTGTTTCTAATTTTGGCTTTGCTTTTGCCCAAGAATCTCTAAGGCCTACCGTTTTATTAAATATTAATTTTGACGGTTTACTATCATTATCAACATTAAAATAACCCAACCTTTGAAACTGATAATGTTCTCCTGTTCTTGAATTTAATAAACTTGGTTCTGCAAAGGCTTCTATCGTTTTGAGTGAATCGGGGTTAATAAAATGATTAAAATCTTTATCTGCATGACTGTCTGGTGCCTCATCGGTAAATAGTCGATCGTATTCTCTCACTTCTGCATTTACTGCATGTTTAGTAGATACCCAGTGCAGTGTTCCTTTTACTTTTCTTAAACTCTCTTCTGTTCCTGTGCCACTTAAACTCTTCGCATCATAAGTACAATGAATTTCAGTAATATTACCCTGGGAGTCTTTAATAACATTTTCTCCTTTTATGATATAAGCATTTTTAAGTCGCACCTCTTTTCCTAGGGTTAGTCTAAAATATTTATCGCCAGCATTTTCTTTAAAATCATCTCTTTCAATATATAATACTTTAGAAAAAGGAACTTTTCTATAACCCGCATTTTCGTCTTCTTGATTATTTTCTGCTTGTAACCATTCCTCCTTATTCTCCTCATAATTAGTAATTATTAACCTAACAGGGTCCAAAACAGCCATAACTCGAGAAGCTGTTTTGTTTAAATCTTCGCGAATACAGAATTCTAATAATGCAACATCAATAATATTATCTCTTTTAGCAACCCCTACCGTTTCTATAAACTTCCTAATAGAGTTTGGTGTATACCCTCTACGTCGTAAACCAGATATAGTAGGCATTCTAGGGTCGTCCCAGCCAGAGACTACTCCCTCTTCTACCAACTTTAAAAGCTTTCGCTTACTCATTATGGTATAGCTTAGGTTTAAACGTGCAAATTCTCGTTGCTTAGGACGTATTTTCCCCGGCTCTACAACTTGGTCTAAAAACCAATCGTAAAGCTCTCTATGTGGCTTAAATTCTAACGAACACAAAGAATGAGAAATGTTTTCGATATAATCACTTTCACCATGTGTCCAATCGTACATTGGATAAATACACCAATCACTGCCTGTTCTATGGTGATCTTTCTTTAAAACACGATATATAATTGGATCTCGCATTAACATATTAACATGTTTCATATCTATTTTTGCACGTAATATATGTTCGCCTTCATTAAATTCACCAGCTTTCATGCGTTCAAAAAGATCTAAATTTTCTTCAATAGATCTATTTCTAAATGGCCCATCAATACCTTTTTGAGTTGGCGTTCCTTTTTGTTCTGCCATGGCTTCAGACGATTGAGAATCGACATAAGCTTTTCCTTCTTTTATTAATTTAATAGCCCAATCATAAAGTGTTTGAAAATAGTCTGAAGAATAACACTCTTCAGCCCACTTATAACCTAACCAAGAAATATCTTCTTTTATAGCGTCTACATATTCTTGTTCTTCTTTAGCCGGATTGGTATCATCAAAACGAAGATTAACAGGAGCGTTATAACGTTCACCTAAACCAAAACTTATTCCTATAGCTTTAGTATGACCAATATGTAAATAACCATTGGGTTCTGGTGGAAAACGAAAACGAAGTTTTTCTTTGGCTAAACCATCTTTTAAATCGTTTTCTATAATCGTTTCAATAAAATTGAGTGATTTTGTTTCTTCAGACATACCTATTTTTTATTCTTACTTTATATTCTAAATACTGCGTAAAATTAGACAATTTTTAAACCATTAATGTAACAAACTTTTTTAAAACAACACCAAAAAGTAAAATGATATTAATCTATGAAATTTATTAATTACTGTTGTTAACTAAGCAAATACGAAATACAAAATTGATAAAATATTAGCAACAAACCCAACTCTAAGTAAAAATTGCATACATACTAAATTTTATAAGGTTAATACTATCGCAATAAGTGATACCTTTGCTCTCTTTAAAAATTGAAAATGGGAATAATAAAAGTTGAAAACATTCGTGTATATGCTTATCACGGTTGTTTAAAAGAAGAAACTAAAATTGGTAGCGATTATCGCGTAGATTTAAAAATAAAAGCAGATTTACAAAAAAGTGCTTCATCTGATGCTTTAAAGGATACGGTAGATTATGTTTTTTTAAATAAAATAATTGTTGAAGAAATGGCAATACCAAGCGCTTTACTTGAAAAAGTTGCCAAACGTATTTTAGACCGTGTTTTTGCTGAAGACAAATTAGTAAGTATAGCTACCGTTGCTGTAAGTAAATTGAATCCTCCAATTGGTGGGGATGTAGAAATGGTAACTATAGAAATGACTGAAAAAAGAAAAAAGTAAGAGGGCGCTTTTTAAATTGTATTTTTTTACGTTTTATTTCCTTCTACACCAAAATCTTTTTTTACATTTGTTCTCTCGTTATAAAATGCGAGAGATTCCTGTTTTCACAGGAAATTATGGCGTCTTGGCCGAGTGGCTAGGCAGAGGTCTGCAAAACCTTGTACAGCGGTTCGAATCCGCTAGACGCCTCCAAAAACCTTCAAGTTTTCTTGAAGGTTTTTTAGTTTTAATTTTTATAATTCTCCCGAAACTTTAGCGTGTTAGATGTCTACAAAAGTTAATGCTTTCCAATTTCATCTATTTCATTTTGATCAATAGGGTATTCTCTCACAAAATAATCTAATATTATAATTGAAGAAAAAAGAACAAAACCAACTATTAGAATAATAGAAGCATAAGGCCAGTGCATGGTTTTAAATAAACCACCTAAAAAAATACTAACGACAGCTATTAAAAACACAAAAGTATAAATTACTTTTTCTGATTTTTTTAATTTCAGTTCTCCAAATAACTCAGTATAAGAGATTCCTCTGGTTATTAACAACCAAATTAAAATTACATACGGCAAAAAGCCAAAAAAATCAGAAAAACTTATTAAATGTAATACTTTATTTACAGCATTTAAAGACCATCCTAACACTAAAAATAATTTTATATAGTCTATTAAACCTTTGTCTATTTTATTATAAAATCTAAAACTATAAAACATTGCTAAACCAAATACAGAAACCAAAGTTAGTTCTGTTTGTAAAGGCCAGTGCATGAGATTAAATAAAATGCTAATAATGTATAACGCAATACTCATTCTTAATGGCAGGCTAATCATTTTTGTTGTTGTGTAAGTCATCTCAACCTTATTATAAGTTTGGCATTACTTCATCTTTTCAAACCCAATCTTTTTAATCCCGAAATCTGTATCCCATTGTTTTGTTTCGTTAAAACCAAGAGTTTTATATAGTTTACAGGCTGGTAAGTTATCTACACCTGTTTCTACGGTAAACAAATCATAATCATAAATATCTAAAATATAATTCATTAGTTGTCTTCCAATTCCCTTCCGAAAATATTTAGGATCAACAACTAAGCTTTGAATATGAATACAATCATATTCAATCTTAATTTCAGAAACTGCAGCTAGTCCATTTTCTTTCCAAAAACTATAAAAGGTGTTATCACTATTTATAAAACTCTCCAGAGGTCTTTTTAAAGGGGGAAATATCGATCGCTTTAAGAAGTTTTGCTTCTACAGCATAAGATGTTTGAAAAACAGCTCTTATTACTTCGGCTATTTTTCTGTTTTTGTTATTGAGAATTTTAATCATTTGCTTTTTGTTCAAACTCATCAATAATATCTTGTGGATTAAGTTGGTCTTTAGGTAAAAACCCTTTTATAATTAATACGATTCCACAAATAACTAAAATAAAACCTAATAGTTTTTTTACTTTAATAATACGTGAAGGTGTTAATTTACTTTTTAGTTGTTTAGCTAATAAAATTTTAAATACATCTGTAATAAAATAAGCGCCTATCATTGCTCCAAAAAAGGTAATAAATCGTGTAGAATCATTATCTAAATTTGGACTTACCACAATAATAACACCTAGCCAAAATACTAGCACGCCAATATTTATAAAGTTTAAGAAAAAACCCTTAACAAAGAGCGAGAGGTAATTATTCTTGGGTATAATTATTTCTTCAGTTTCTGTATCTATAGCATCTTTCGATTTTTTTAAAAAAATAATAATGCCATAAACAGCTAGTATCATACCTCCAAAAACATATAACCCTGGTTGGTTGCTTAAGTTTTCAAGTAACTGAAAACTAGAAAAGTAAGCTACTGCTATAAACAATATATCTGCAACAATAACTCCCATATCAAAAGCTATTGCTGCTCTAAAACCTTTAATAACACTAGTTTCTAAAAGCACAAAAAAAACAGGCCCTATCATGAAGCTTAAGAAAAAACCTAAGGGAATGGCAGCCTGAATGTCTTCTAACATATTTAGTGTAGCGTTTACTACAAAGTTAGAAAATTTTAAGATGAGTTAAAGAATTAGTTTTATCTGTTCATATCTATTGCTATTAATTGTTAGATAGAATTCTAGTAAATAGTTTAGTTAATATGAACTTAATTAGTATTATGTCTAATTTCTTCGTTCTATTCTTCCTCCAAAAAGTTTGTCTTTATTAACTGTTTCTGGATCGCCGTATATAATTACGTCTCCACCAGCTCTAATTTTCACATTTACTATACCCGAAGCTTTAATCTCGGCTTCTCCAGCTGCTCTAATTGTAACATTAGTATCTTTGGTTTCAAATTCTCTTCCTTCATAAATACCTCCAGTATTTAGAACCACTTCTTGAAATTTAGCTTTACCTCGTGTAATAATTATTCCTCCAGTTACTGCTCTAACATCTACATTTTTAGTGTCTAAACCAACTTGGATTTTTGCGCCTTCTTGTGCGCGAAGTTGAATATTTTCTTGTTCTATTAATTCATTTCCTACTATTGTAGAACCTTCATTAGCATCAATAATATCAAGGTTTTTATAATGAACAGCTACAAAAGTGCTGTTACCATTAAAACTTCTGTCTATTTTCATGCGCACTTTTAATTTACCCTCTTTATTAATAACTTCGACGCCATCAACATCATCCCCAGTAATAATAACTTTATTTACATCCGATTTTACTAAACTTATTTTAATTAAATCGAAAACTTTGACTTCAATGAACTACCCCGATGCAAGCATGCGGGGTATCTGAGCTAGAATAATGCTAACTGTTTTGATTTATGTAAAATACTATATTCTTTTTCTAAGCCTTGATCTCGAACATACTTTGAAATACTATTTTCATCTCCAAACTTA